>JADFOJ010000046.1 GCA_022562915.1 Planctomycetota bacterium
ACGCCGCAGCCAGCACAAGCCGGCTGATCAACGGGACGAGGTTCGCACTGGCACTGCGGGTAAGGCTCATCGTCAATATGTCCCCATCGGCAGTTCCGTACCGGATCTGTTGTCTGGAGGTCCGGGCCCGGCGATAATCTCCATGGACCGCTCGCGGCGGGCGTGGCGGAACTGGCAGACGCGCGGGATTTAGGATCCCGTGGGGTAACCCGTGCAGGTTCGAATCCTGTCGCCCGCATCTCCTGCCGTGCCCTGGCGCGGAATAGGCCGGGATTCCACGGTTCGGGCCGCCTGTCCCGCGTCCGGGCGGAACCTCTCGCCCGTCGGAGACGAATAATCTGCCGGACAGCATCCAGAACCCCGACCCCGCCCACTTCACCAACTTCAAGCCCAGAGATACGAGAGCCTTTGGATTCGAGAATCGTCCCCGTCGCGCGGACAGAGTCGGCTGGGCGTGCCGGACTCTGGCGGCGGGGTTTTTTTTTGATTCATCCGGGCTCCTGACGAGGCTGATCGACCACGGCCGTGCCGATACAGGAGTCTGACCCCTGTGGACTGGTCGCCTACATCCTGGCGAAGCCGCCCTGCGTCACAGCAGCCCGACTATCCCTGCGCCCGCGAGGTCGAGGAGGTCGTGGGGCTGATGTCCAGGCTGCCGCCGCTGGTGACGTCGTGGGAGATCGAGGCGCTCAAGGCCCAGATCGCCGAAGCGGCGGCCGGGCGGCGGTTCCTTCTCCAGGGCGGTGATTGCGCCGAGACGTTCGAGGATTGTGAATCGGGCAACATCGCCAGCAAGCTCAAGATCCTCCTGCAGATGAGCCTGGTGCTGGTACACGGCACCCGCAAGCGGGTGATCAGGGTCGGCCGTTTCGCCGGCCAGTACGCCAAGCCTCGTTCCGAGGATCTCGAAACCAGGGACGGCGTCACGCTGCCGAGCTACCGCGGCGACCTGATCAACGCCGCGGGCTTCACCGAGGCCGAGCGCATCCCCGACCCGCAACGCATGCTCCGCGGTTACGAGCGGGCCGCGCTCACGCTGAACTTCATTCGAAGCCTGATCGACGGCGGTTTCGCGGACCTGCATCACCCGGAATACTGGGACCTCGGTTTCGTGAAGCACTCGCCGCGCGCGGCGGAGTACCAGCGGATCGTCGAGTCGATCGGCGAGTCGCTGCGGTTCATGGAGGCGCTCGCCGGTACCACCGTCGGCGAGATCAATCGCGTCGACTTCTTCACGAGCCACGACGCCCTTCACCTGCCGTACGAGCAGGCACAGACGAGGCGGGTTCCACGCCGCGACGGCTGGTACAACCTGTCGACTCACCTGCCGTGGCTGGGGATGCGAACCTGTGATCTGGACGGAGCCCACGTGGAGTACATGCGCGGGATCTCCAACCCCATCGCGGTAAAAATCGGCCCCGGCATGACGCCGCGGTGGCTCAACGGCCTGCTGGACGTCTTGAATCCCGAGAACACGCCGGGCCGGCTCATGCTCATTCACCGCCTGGGGGCGGGCCGGATCTCGGAGATGCTGCCGCCGCTCATCGAGACGGTCCGGGAGAGCGGCCGCACCGTCCTGTGGTGCTGCGACCCGATGCACGGCAACACCGAGCGGACCGCCTCCGGCATCAAGACCCGGAACTTCGATCACATCGTCTCGGAGCTGGAGCAGGCGTTCGACGTCCACGAACGCCTGGGGACGTACCTCGGCGGCGTGCACGTCGAGCTGACCGGGGAGAACGTCACCGAATGCATCGGCGGTGCCCGCGGCCTCACCGAGGAAGACCTCGCCCGCGAGTACAAGTCGCAGGTCGACCCGCGGCTCAACTACGAGCAGGCGCTCGAGCTGGCGATGCTGATCGCGGGCAGAGCAGGGGAATTAGAGCAGTAGAGCAGTAGAGAGTAGAGAGTAGAGCAGTAAAGCAGTAAAGCAGAAGAGGGCATGGCTGTGTACGGGATTTAGAACGGGACCTGGTTGTGCGCTTCGTCCAGCTCGCTGAGCAGGCGGACTTCGTTGACCTGGCCGGCGCTGTCGAGGTCGAGGGTGTCGATGACGGTGAAGTTCTCGTCGGTGGCGATCAGCTTGCCGGGTTTGCCGCCGTGGCGCTCCTTGCGGGTGCCGACGGGGGACATGCCGATGTAGAACCTGTCGTTCCCCCTGGCGAGGCCTCGCGGCAGCCATTCGCTGCCGAGCAGGTGATGCGCGGTGCTCTCGTGCGTGTCCAGGTCGTGGCTGATCATGGTCCGATCCAACGAGCTGCAGGAATACAGTGTTGTCCCGCAGCGGTAGATATTGTGCGACCCCAGCCCGATGGGAACGGTCTGCCCTCGTTGCCAGTCGAGGTCGAAGATCCTGGCGTTGGACGGCCCGTCATGGTTGTTCTCAAGCGTGTAGAAGGAGTTCTCGTCGAACCAGATCGTATTGATGTGGTGCACATCCTCGTGCTCGGCGGTCCAGTTGATGTTCGAGAACCCGCCGTCGCGGTACACCTCGATGCGGTTCCTGCCGGTGTTGGCGACGTAGATGGCGCCGTCCCGTTCGATCGCCTGGTGCGGGTCGATCACCGTCGGGCACGCGACGGTGTCGACGTGGCGGAAGTCCTTGTCGAGAACCTCCATGGTGCACCTCTGGCCGAAGAGCCGTCGCAGGCTGCCGTGGTGGAGGTTGTTGCGGCAGAAGATGTAGATGTGGTCGCGATCCCAGGTGAGCCCGAAGTAGATGCCGCGGCCGGTATGGACCGCGCGCGCCAGACCGCGCTCGATGAGAACGAGGGCGGTAGAGGTGGTCACGAGCAGCGACGCATTCATCTTCTCTCGGGTCTCGCCGCGAACGATTCAGGGAGCCGGCCCCAGAGGCGGGCGATGTGGAGTTCCAGCCGAGTGATCCCCGTCGCTGCCCTGGCCCGGATTATGCATGAAGCTTCGCCGTGGGTGATCCGAAACACCTTGAACCGTGTGTGATTGAGCACCCGCGCCGCTGTGGCGCCTCGTGCACGGCCCTCAACTGGCGAGGCAAGCCGGGCCGAGGTGTGCGAGCGTGCTCCGAAGGCGTATTCCTGATACTTCGAGGAGCACACTCGGACACCTCGGTTCGGATCGCCCGCCAGCGGCGGAACTTCATGCATAATTCGGGCTACGGGCAGTCGCCCCAGTTGGCGAGCAGGTTCAGGAAGTCGACGATACCGACTCCGCCGCCGTCGAAGTCGCACGAGCCCGGCCCGTCCCACTGGCCCAGCAGAGCAAGGAAGTCCACGATGCCGACGACGCCGTCGCCGCTGCCGTCGCAGTCCCACGGGCACGGCGGCGCCGTGCTGCACGTGGCCGGCACGCCGCCGGCGGCGAGGATGTGCGGCAGGGCGTCAGGCCAGATGAAGGACATCGGCACGCCCCAACCGGGGGCGCACGGCGGGCCGCAGTGGCAGATCGCCGTCACGCAGTGTGTCTTGCCGTTGAAGATGGGCGAGCCGGACGCGCCGCCGGTGGCGACGGCGTTGACGCCGATCTCGGCGAGGGTGCCGGGCAGGCAGATGCCGGGGATGTCCACGGAGGTGATCCGGCCTGCGTCGTATCCCTTGACCAGCCCCTCGCCGTGGTGGATCTCGTAGATCGCCTCGCCGACCACCGGGTCGGCGTCGTCCACCGTGGCCACGCCCCAGATCGCCGCGGGATTGCCTTCAAGGCGAATCAGGGCGAAGTCCAGTGCCGCGTTCTCGTAGAGCAGCTCCACCGCCGCGTAGGTGTCCGTGGTCTTTATCGAGCCGCCTTCGCACGCGTCGCACTCGGCGTTGAAGCGGGCGCTGACGCCGGCAATGCTGCCGACGGTGCAGTGCTGGTTGGTCATGACGATGTTCGGCGCGGCGACGATCCACGCGGTGCAGAATGCGCCGCCGCCCGCGAGGAGCTGCGCGACCGGCCGGCGGTTGTCGTACTCCGGCGTGCCCACCAGGCATTCGCGTTGACCTTGCCGCACGACGGCCCGCAGCCGGCACCTCCGCCGCAGAATTGATTGGCTTCGTCCACGCAGATGACGTCCCAGTCCACGCTGCAGCAGAACGGATCGATGGCGCACACGGTCGCACAGCACTCGGCATCGTCGCATCCCGGCGTGCCGTTCGCCACGAAACAGCTGCCGGCGCCGGGGTCGCCGCAGGGACCCGACGCCGCGGCGACGGAGCGACCGGCATGGAGGACGCTGAGCGCGGCGAGCAGTACCCCCAGGCCGCGTGATGCGGCGCCGGGTCGTGTTCTTCGTGAGGCTTGCATCGATGATCCCCTCCTGCTCCTAGGCTACTCCCTTGCGGGAGGGACCGCTGTCAAAAATGCAAGGTAAAGAGCAGCGGGCCGGGCAACGCCGCCCACCCATCGGCACTCAACACGCTGTGCCACAGGCGTCGTATCGCGCCGGGGCGCTCACCGGCCATGTGTATCCAGACCACGTCGACCGGACCGCCGCTGTCCTCGATGCGGATGCCCCAGAGCGGCTCGAAGCCCGCGGGGTCCATCGAGTACCGCATGTCGCCGTAGGTCGCGGGCCGATTCGACGTCGCTGCCACGTACCCGTCGGCGAAGGCCTCCAGGCCGTCGAAAACGTCTCGGACGCGGCGGGTACTCCCGGCGAGTTCCGCCGGCACGGCCCGTACGACCGACGTCCCCTGGCGCACCAGGGCGGCACCTGGCCGGCCGACCCGGAGTGCGTCGGCGTACAGACGCCCGTTCGATTCGTAGACCGACCGCCACACGACGAGGTTGCCGAGCGTCGGCATGACGCGTCCCCGCTGGATCTCGTGGCCGCGCGCCGACGCCAGCAGCGCCTGGGCGCCCTTCGCCCGGTGGTGCTGGACCGTGCCGAGAGCCAGGTATGCGCATGCCGCGACCAGCGCCACCCGGGCCGGCGTCCTGGACCGGGCCGCAACCGCCCAGGCGACGCCCAGCAGCAGGGCGAACGTGAAAACCGGATCGATGATGCTGATGATGTCCCAGGCAAGCCGCGCGTTGACGACCGGCCAGAGCAGGTAGGTGCCGTACGTCGTGCAGGTGTCCAGCAGCCCGTGCGTTGCACAGCCGATCGTTGCGGCCGCGACGATGAGCTTCCACTGCCGCCGCCAGCGGGCTCGTGCAAGGAACGGCAGCGCCGCGAGCGCCCCGCCGAAGGGAATGAACGCCAGCGCGTGCGTGAAGTGGCGGTGATACTCCATCGGCAGCGCCGCATCGGCGATGGGCAGGAACACGTCGATGTCGGGAAACTCGCCGCCGACGGCGCCGATGAGCGCCGCGACCGGTCCGAGTCGTCTTCCCAGGACAGCCTGGGCGGCCGCCGCCCCGAGCAAGGATTGCGTCACCGGATCCATGGCGAGAGAGACTGTAGGGCTGTTTGATCGCTCCGTCCGGCCCTCCGGGCAGGCTCGCAACGTGGGCGAGCGCTCGATCGGCGTTGGAGGCCGGCGACAGTCTGCCCGCCCGGCGAGATTCTCGCACACCGACCGCTCAGGCCGTTATCGCGGCGAGTACGAATTGAACGGCGGTGATGGCCGCACCGTAGCGGCGGCTGCTCTCGATTGGGAATGACGTCGGAAACGCAGGTTGAGTGTGTTTCCAGGTTGTCCAATCAGAACGGCAGCTTGAACTTCTTTTTCTTCTTCCGCGCGCCTGGGTCGGTCGCCACGGGGTGGCAGATGGAGCCCCTCTCGATGGCGCTCAGGTGACCGCTGCCCTCGACCAGTATCGACTTGGAGAACTTCGCGTGCGAGGAGGTCACCTGAACCTGGCCGACCTTCTCTTCCTCGGCACCGAGCACCTCGCCGGTATCCGGATCGACGAACGCCTCGCCCACGGTGAAGACGTCCAGGACGTCGCCGACCTTCAGCAGCGCGTTGCCGTAGTTGAGCACGATCGTGCCGGACTTCTGGACGACGATGACCTTGATGGGGTAGATGGAAGAAACGATCAGCCTGACGGCCGAGTCCGCCGCCTGACGCATGACGTTGCCGAGCGGGTCGGACTCCTGCTGCCCGTGGCTGAAGCCCTTGATCGCGATCGCATTGCCCATCTTGGCCTCGACCTCGACGGTCTCGGCGAGGATGGCCCTGCCGCTCTCGGACTCGACGATCCGGAGGTCGACCGCCATCCGGGCCGTCTTCTTGGAGGCCCCGAACGCGCCACTGAACCCCATGGCCTGCTCGTCGACGCCGAGTTCGGTGATCGCGCCGAAGATCAGGTAGTCGACGCCGCTGATCTTGCCCATCTCCGCACCGCCGTCGACGATTCCCGCGTGGGTCGACAGGGCCTGTTCCCTCAACAGTTGGCCCAGCTGCGCCCGTTCGATCACATCGAACTTGCGGGTCTTGATCAGCGCCGTAGCCAGCATGTCCTGGAAAGCCGTTGTTTCTTCGGTGTCTCCGCGGGCCCCCCGCGCGTGGCGATTGCTCCCGGACGAGCTCATCTTGATTTCACCGATCCCGATCGTGACCTTTCCCCCGGCCAGTGCGGCGTCCGGGAGAAACAGGGCGACCATCATGAGGACGGCAACGTGCCCGATGGGCATGCGACGACGATGCGCGGTTGCGAACGATTGGTGGCTACGAGTTGTCATGGCGCTTCCTCCGCTGTGCCTTCTTGTCCAGGCACGGGTTAATTGCCCATTGATGATCGACCCGCTTGAGGGCTGAATACAGCGATTCCCGGTCCGACTGTTCCCGACCGCGGTGCAGACTGTTCACCCCGATCGACCCGGACACCGATAACGACAATGCAGTTCGCTCAAAGGTCTCGCCAACTCCAGTCGGCCGGTAACTGATGGAAGCCTTGATTCCGGGCGATCGGTCCTGGGGAACGTGCCGGGCAGCCTCGCAAAGTGGGCGAGCGGTCGAAGAGGCCGTGGAAGCCGGCCGGAACCTGTCCGTCCGGCGAGATCGTCGCACATCGACCGCGCGGGCCGTCACTCCGGCCCGTGCGAATCAACGGCGGTGATCAACACTACGGCGCCGCTTGATGCCGGTACCCCTGCTATCAGGCACGAAGGCACGAAGTGGCGAGTGTCCGAGGTCCACGAATCCTTACCGTTCCAGGTCTTCGCTTCGTGCCTCCGTGGCTTCGCGCCTCGCCGCGTGGCAGAGCCGTGTGGCGCTGCAGTGTCGGTGAAGCGGGTGGTTGTGCCACCCGCACGGTGGGCTCGTTTCATAGACTCTCTCGCTGCGGGGGCTACACTACCGGCCAATGTCACGCCGCATCGTCATTACCGGCCTGGGACCCGTCACCGCCTTCGGAGTAGGGATCGATCCCCTGTGGGAGGCGATGATCGAGGGTCGTTCCGCCATCAGGCGCATCGAGCAATTCGACGCCGGCGGCTTCGAGTGCACCGTCGCGGCGGAGCTCCCGCGGGATGCGTTCGATGTGCGCAAGGTCGTCCCCCGGAGTTATCGCAAGGCGACCAAGGTCATGTGCCGTGATACCGAGCTGGCCGTCGCGGCGGCCGCGGAGGCCATGACCGACGCCGGGCTTGGTGGCGGCCTCAACGGCGATGAGTCGCGGGCCATCGACTCGCGGCGCCTGGGTTGCCACATCGGGGCGGGACTGATCTGCGCCGACGTGGACGAGTTGTGCGAGGCGCTGTGGACCAGCCGCAACGAGGCCGGCGAGTTCGACCTGAAGCACTGGGGCGACAACGGGATGAACAACCTGACCCCGTTGTGGCTGCTGAAATACCTCCCCAACATGCTGGCGTGCCACGTGACGATCATTCACGAATGCAGGGGGCCGAGCAATACGATCACCTGCTGCGAGGCATCCAGCGGTCTGTCGATCGGCGAATCGATGCGGGTGATCGAGCGCAACGCGGCGGATGCCTGCCTCAGCGGTGGGATCGAGTCGAAGGTGAACCCATTGTCGATCCTCCGCCAGGGCTTCGCGAGCCGGCTGGCCCCGACCACTCTCGAAGAGGATCCGGCGTCGGTTGTCCGGCCGTTCGATCCGGCCGCGTGCGGTACGGTGATCGGCGAAGGCGGCGGCATCGTCGTCGTCGAGGCGGCCGAGGTCGCCTCGGAGCGCGGCGCCGAGCCGTACGCCGAGATTACCGGGTTCGCCTCGACACAGTCGTACTGCGCCGACACGATGGGCGTGGAGCCCGGCCCTGACGACGACGGGATCGCCGACGCGATGGAACTGGCATTGGAGCGCGCCGAAGCGAAACCGGGCGACATCGACGCGATCGCTCCGCTGGGGTCGGGCATCCCGGCCGTCGATCGAGCGGAAGCGGCGGCGATCAAGAGCGTCTTCGGGCGCCGGGCCGCCGAGGTTCCGCTGATCACCACCGTGCCGAACACCGGCAACTGCAACGCCGGCGCGGGGGCGGTGTCGGTGGCCGTGGCCGTCCAGGCGCTGAGAACGCAGACGCTTCCCGCGCGAATCAACACCGCCCCGGTCGACGGCCTTGACGCCGGGGCCCGCCCATCGTGCAGCGCATCGCTGGGCCGGATACTCGTCACCCAGACGAGCCAGGGCGGGCAGAACGTGGCCATGGTGCTGCAGAAAGTGGACCTTGCATGACACCACGCGTCGTCGTCACCGGCATGGGATGGATCACTCCGCTCGGCCACGACCTGGAGACGGTCTGGACGAAGCTCGTCAATGGTGAGTCGGGGGTGCGCCCCATTGTCCGCTTCGACGCGTCGACGTTCCCGACGTCCTTTGCCGCGGAGGTGCGCGACTACGACTTTCGCAAGTACGTGCGCAATCCAGCGATGCACGAGGGTGCGGCGATGAACACGCAGTTCGCGCTGGGGGCGGCGCGGCAGGCGTGGGACCAGTCGGGCCTCGGCAGTTACGACGCGCTCGATCCCCGCCGCATCGGCATGTATCTCGGAGCCGGCGAGGGCGTCCTGGATTTCGCAGCCTATGCGTCGGTGGCGATGAAGACATGGGACCCCGATGCGGGCAGGGTCGACACCGTCGCGTGGGCGAGGGAGGCCGCCGCCACCATGGACCGCCGGGGCGAGATCGGGCAGGAGCCGAACATGCCCTTGAGCCACCTCGCCCGCGAGTTCGGCATCCGCGGACCCGCGTGCAACTGTCTCACCGCGTGTGCCGCCAGCACGCAGGCGATCGGTGAGGCCGTCGACATCCTGCGACGCGGAGATGCCGACGTCATGATCTCCGGCGGCACCCACACGATGATCCACGTGCTTGGCGTGACCGGTTTCATCCGGCTGACGGCGCTGTCAAGGCAGGGCGGAGACTGCACGCGGGCTGCGCGCCCGTTCGATCGGCGCCGCAGCGGCTTCGTCATGGGCGAGGGCGCGGGCATGGTCGTCCTGGAGACGCTCGAACACGCCGAGAAACGCGGCGCCGTGCCGTTGGCGGAGATCGTCGGCTACGGGTCGAGCGCCGACGCGTTTCGAATCACCGACATGCATCCGCAGGGGTTGGGACCGGCCGCGGCGATCATCGACGCGCTCAACCAGGCGGGGCTCGATCCGCACGCCCTGGGCGAGGACGGGCGGCCGCTGGTGCACTACATCTCCGCCCACGGCACCGGGACCCAGGAGAACGACTCCGTCGAGACGCTCGCGATCAAGCATGTCTTCGGCGCCAACGCCCGCCGGATCCCGATCAGCTCGATCAAGTCGATGATGGGTCACCTGATCGCGGCGGCAGGCGCCGTCGAACTGATCACGTGTATCCTGGCGATCCGCCACAAGACGCTGCCGCCCACCGTCAACCTCGACTCGCCCGATCCGGAACTCGACCTGGACTACGTGCCCAACGTGGCCCGCAAGGCCGAGATCGAGGTGTGTCTCTCGGACTCGTTCGGCTTCGGCGGTCAGAATGATACGCTGGTGGTGCGGAAGATCTAATCGTCTTTGGGTGGCACGGTTGAGCGGGAGAAAATAGACCGGGACTAATTTCCAGGCTGCCGTCACCGCGTTTCAGTGGGCCACCGGCTGGAAATTAGTCCCGGTCTATTTTCTCCCGCTCAACCGTGCCACCGTCCTTTCGCAAGCAACGCAATGACTTCCTCATCCGTCGTCTGGCGGAAGTCGTCATAGAAACTGCCGACGGCGGGGAAGACGTCGGGGGTCTCCAGGCATGCCAGTTCGTCGACCTCGGCGCCGAGCGCACGGGCCGTCTCCGGCGGTGCGACCGGCACCGCGAGGACGATTCTCCCGGCCGATGCCCGGCGCAGCGACTGGATGCCGGCCCGGACCGTCGCGCCGGTGGCGATCCCGTCGTCGACGATGATGACGACACGATCGGTCGCCTGCAACGCGGGTCGGCCTCCCCGGTACAGCGCCTCTCGGCGCCGGACCTCCTGGAGCTGTCGCTCGATCTCCTGCTGCAGGAACTCCTGCTGCACGCCGAGCGTCGCGATGACGCGCTCGTTGAGGACCCGTTGCGGATGCTCGCCGTCGGTGACGGCGCCGATAGCCAGTTCGGGCCTGGCCGGCGCGCCGAGCTTGCGCACCACCAGGACGTCAAGCGGCGCCGCGAGCGCCTCGGCGATCTGGGCCGCGACGACCACGCCACCCCGGGCTAGTCCCAGCACGATGACGTCGTCGCCGTAACGCTGCTCGAAGTGAGCCAGACGCAACCCGAGCAGGCGGCCGGCGTGCTCCCGGTTCGTGAACATGCGACCCGATCAACATGCGCGCCTGGGCGCGGACTCTAACGGATCAGGCCGAGAAGCTCGATCCGCAGCCACAGGTGCTCGTCGCATTGGGGTTGTTGAAGACGAACCCACGGCCCATGAGCTCGTCCTTGAAGTCGATCGTGGTCCCGTTGAGGTAGAGGTAGCTCTTGGGGTCGCAGACGATCCGGAGCGTGAACGTCTCCGCCGGGCCACCGGTGGCCGTTGCGACGCCACCCTGCTTGTCCTCGCCATCGGCGGAGTCCGTTGCCTTCGGTGTCTCGGCGGGCTCGAACGTGAAGACGTACTCCCACAACTCGTCGGTGTCGCGCTGCTTCTCGGTCAGGTCAAGGAGATAGCTGAAGCCGGAGCAGCCGCCGCCCTTGACCCCCACCCGCAGACGAATCGTCTCCGGATCGAGATCCTGTTCCTTCATGATGTCGCGGACTGCACGGGCAGCATTCTCGGTGGCGGTCACGGCCATGGTTCACGGCTCCGGTTGGGGGACACATGAGTATAGTCGGTCGCACTCATGAGGGTTGTTCACAATGAATCCGGCCTGGAGGCTGTTTCGGCCGGTGCGATCATACCCACCATGGGGGCGCTGCACGAGGGTCACCTGGCGCTGGTGCGCCGTGCCGGACGGCTCGCCGCCCCGGTGGTCGTGAGTATCTTCGTCAACCCGACGCAGTTCGGTCCCGGCGAGCAGTGCCGGCGCTACCCACGCACGCTGGAGGCGGATCTGGCCGCGGCGCAAGACGCCGGGGCCGACGTCGTCTTCGCGCCGGACGTGCAGACGATGTATCCGCCGGAGAAAGAGATATCGGTCCCGCCGCTGCCGCCGGTGGCGACGAGGCCCGGCCTGGAAGACGCTCATCGACCCGGTCACTTTGCCGGCGTCTGCCAGGTGGTGGCGAGGCTCTTCGACCTGGTGAAGCCGTCGGTCGCGGTCTTCGGTGAGAAGGACTACCAGCAACTGCTCGTCATCACCGACATGGTCCGCGCCGAGACGGACCGGTGGCCCGGTCTGCACGTCGAGAGCGTCGAGACGGTCCGCGATGGCGAAGGGCTGGCGCTGAGCAGCCGCAACGCGTACCTGCACCCCGGGCAGCGCGACCAGGCGCTCGGCCTGTACAGTGCGATGACGTCAGCGCGACGGGCGGCATCCCACGGTGCCATCCCGGCGGCGATGGAGTCGCTCATGCACGCGATTCTCGCCGAACACAGGCTCACTGTTGACTACGCAGCCGTCCGCGATGCGCGGACGCTCGAGGCACCGGACCCATCCCGGCCCGCACGAGTACTGCTCGCGGCGCGGCTCGGCGAGCTCCGTCTCATCGACAACATGCCGCTAGAATGAGGCAGACCCCCCTGAGAAAGGACTCACCGAGATGCCTACGTTGACCGCCGCCGGAACCACCACGCTCGAATCCATCAATCCCGCGACCGGTGACGTCGTCGGCGAGGTGCCCGTCGCGACGCCGGAGGAGGTCGTGGCCGCCGTCGCCCGCGCCCGCGCCGCATGGCCCGCATGGCGGGCGCTCGGCGCGGCGAAGCGCGCCGAGGCCGTGGCCCCCCTTGGCGCGAAGCTCCTCGACCGCGCCGACGAACTCGGCATGCTGCTCACGAGGGAGATGGGCAAGCCCCTCGCCGAGGGAGTCGGCGAGGTCACCGAGTGCGGATCGACGCTCGACGCCACGCTGCGCGAGATCGTCGAGGCGATGGAGCCCGATCGGATCGACGACGAGACGGTCATCTCGACGATCCACCACGATCCGTTCGGTGTGTGCGCGGTGATCACCCCGTGGAATTTCCCGCTGGCGATGCCCCACTGGGGCATCATCCCGGCGCTGGTCGCCGGCAACTCGGTCGTGATCAAGCCATCCGAGGAGACACCGCTCATCGCGCAGGCGTACGTGGATCTGCTCAACGAGAGCCTGCCCGCGGGCGTCCTGCAGATCGTCCACGGTGCCGACGAGCCGGGCAAGGCGCTCGTCCAGGCGGACATCGACCTCATCGCCTTCACCGGGAGCCGCGACGCGGGCCGGCACATCCTCGCCGCAGCCAGCGGCGGGCTCAAGCGGGTGATCCTCGAGCTCGGCGGCAAGGACCCCCTGATCGTCCTGGACGATGCCGACATCGCCGCGGCGGCGAAGTTCGCCGTCAAGAACAGCTTCCGCAACGCCGGGCAGGTGTGCGTGAGCACCGAGCGGATCTACGTCGACGAGAAAATCGCCGACCGTTTCGAGGCGGAGGTGATCACCCTCACTGCCGCCCAGAAGGTAGGCGAGGGCACCGAAGAGGGCGTCACCGTCGGCCCGATGATCAACGCCCGCCAGCGCGACCACGTGCTGGCCCAGATCGACGATGCCATCGAACACGGGGCGACCGTGATCGCCGGCGGCACGGGTCACCATGACGGGTTCATCATGCCGACGGTCCTCTCCGGCGTGACCCACGACATGGACATCATGCGGACCGAGACCTTCGGGCCGGTGGCGTGCATCGCGCGGTTCCGCGACCTCGACGAGGTCGTGGCCCTTGCCAACGACACGCCCTACGGACTTGGCGCGACGGTCTTCGGAGGCGACGTCGAGAAGACCGCCGAGGTCGCGCGCCGACTCGACGCGGGCATGATCGGCATCAACAAGAGTTGCGGCGGGGCGGCGGGGACGCCCTGGGTCGGTGCCAAGCAGAGCGGCTACGGGTACCACAGCGGCAAGGACGGCCACCGCCAGTTCACACAGTCTCGCGTCCTGAGCATGCCGAAGTAGCGCTCCGGCAGTCGTCCGATCAGCGACGGCGGATGAATCCGCCGTCGCGTACCGGAGCGAGTGGGTGGCACGGTCGAGCGAGCGAAGCGAGCTCGCCCGTGGTGCGACGTCCAACTTCACGGGCGATCCGCCGCAGGCGGACTCCGTCGACCGTGCCACCCACCCTCCTTTGTCCGGAGGGCCGTATGGAGCGCTCGAACAGCCGCCACCATCCGTTGTGCCCCGACTGCGGCTACGACCTGCTGGGCTCGGTGGACGCCCGGCGGCGCGTCTGTCCCGAATGCGGTTACGAGTTCACGCTCGACGAGCTTTCGCGGCGTGGGCGCACGGGAGACTGGACGCCGGCGCACGGATACCGCCGGGCGGTGACGGTGCTTCTGGTGAAGTCACTGGTGTCCCTGCCGGTGTGCACGGCCCTGTTGTGGCTGGTCACGCCCGCACTGGCGTCACCGCCATACTGGGGGGTCGTCTTCGTGCTGGCAATTGCCGGTTTCGTGCTCGGTTTCGTGCTGTGTGTGAACCTCGCCGACAACGCGGGCTTCGCGGGCCCGTGGCTTGCCGTGCTCGCGGTGGGCTGCGCATGGTCGATCGTCGTCGCCGCGGCGGGAATCTCGCACGCGCTGCGGCCGCTGCCCGGATGGATGGCGCTGTACGCCCAGATGACCGTGGCGGCCTTTGCCGGTCTCTGGATCGTCAAGGGAATCTTTCTTGACGACTGAGCGTGAGCGACAACCATTGTCCGCCGTTGCCGTCGCAGGCACCTCCCGATAAAGAGCCCCCGCACGCGTCATCGTCCGGAATCCGGAACCACCCATCTTGACCACCTCGCGCGCCCGGCCCCGAGCCTGGTCGAACCGGGTCATCGGGCTTGGCCGGTCGTGGAACCTATTGGACGCTGGTCGGGTCAGGCGTTCGAGAGACGCCGCGACGGCCCGCTCGGAAAAAGTCAAGAGAGGAGATCGCCATGGTGACTGATCGACAGTCTGTACTCATTGCCCTGGCAGCACTCCTGCTGCCGCAGGCCACGGCTCACGGGGCCGGTGAGGGCAACCCGCCACAACTTACGGATATCGACCAGGTGGTCATGTACGCCATCGATGCGGACACCCACGAGCTGCTGCGGTACGACTTCGGTGCCGACGAGTACGCGCGGATCGGAGTGGTCCGGAGTCCCGGCGGAATCGTCGTGCCCAACATAGAGTCGCTGGCGATGATCCCGCGCGGACCACACAAGGGGCTCTACGCGGTGGCGAACTATCACGGCATCCTGTCGGCCAGGCTCGTCATGATCAGCGTGCTGGACGCGACCGCCCGGCCGGCCCCGGCCCTTATCGGCTTCGAAAACGTGGAGGGGCTGGTCGCCGTGGAGGATCCCGACACGTCGCAGTGGCGGTTGATCGGGTCCGCCGGGAGCCCCGGTCTCATCTCGATCGAGCCCGACTCTGGCGCGGGCTCACTGCTGCTGGCGACGACGAACAGGTACCGCGGGCTGACCCTGGCCCCTGACGGCACACTCTACGGGATCACCAACAACGCGTTGTGGACGATCGACCGGGACACCGGCGTGGAGACAGAGGTCACCGAGATGGACCTCGACGCGAGGTACGAAGCTCTGGAGCATGCCTTCGGAGATTCCTCGCCCCGGATCAAGGTCCCTTCCAGCGGTGCGACCGTGGTTCCGGATGCATGGACGATGGGCGGCATCCTGTTCGGGTATGACGTCGAGCAGCGCAGGCTCGTCATCATCAACCCCGCCGACGGCACCATGGTCCCGTGGGCGACGTCGTTGCCGCCGCTGCACATCGAGGGGCTCGCGTTTACGACCACGGCGCGAGACATCATCGCGTCGATCGTGGCCGGCGCGATCGACTGACCGCCGCCGGCCGTGCCCCGGCGTCTCGAATCACGCTGAACGAAACCAGTCTTCTGCTTCTTCTTCTTCTTCCTCCTCTTCCCCTCCTGACCGCGACGGTCCGGGTCTTACCGCCCGGGCCGTCCTTCCGTATGACCGGGGTCCAGGCGCCGGGCGATCCGCCCCGGCGCGGCCCTGACGCCTCGGGGCAGCAAGAAACAGAAAAAATCGCCCATCGGCGCGCAGGATCGATCCGGTTCGCGCATATCTACTCGTAGAACGGATCCCCGGTCTGACGGCGTGCGGCCCGCCGGGCGCGTTCCCGACGAGTTGTCGGGACCTTGAGACCCCTCAGGAGCTTCGCGATGCCGATTCGCCCGAGACCCGGACGCCCGGAATCCGGTTTCACACTGACCGAGCTGCTGGTGACGCTGCTGGTTGTGGTCCTGCTGCTGGCCACGACACTGCCCGCCATCGGCATGGGCGGGGCCCGCGGCGACGCGGGGGTCCAGGGCTCGATCGCCAACCTCGTGACGATCTCGGTGGCGCACGTGCTGTACGCCGCCGACTGGAACGGCCGCCAGGTGACCTGGACCCGCGACGACCTGGGTACCGCCGACAGCATCAGCGGCTACAACTCCGCGCAGGGCTGCACCTCGTCGTTCAACCAGCCGCCGTGTCACCCGCCGGTCCTGGCGGGGCTGGGGCCGACAGGCGGCGGTGGCTATGGTTTCTGGGGCTTCTGGGGCGCCACGCCGTTGATCGAGCCCTTCATCTGGCCGGGCGGTCCCAACGACGGGCCGGTCCTGAGAGGATTCGGCAACTTTCGCTATCCGAACCTCGACCCCTTCCACGACTACGTCAACGGCCGCTATCAGGACGAGGTGTTCTACGCGCCCAACGACGAGCTTTCCCAGGACCGAAACAGTGAGTGCTTCGAGAGCCTTGCCGAGTTCGATCCGGCGTGCAACCCGGGGTACTCGAGTTACTGCCTGTCGGCGGCGGCGATGTTTCATCCCGACGTGATGCGGGCCAACGCGGCCGGCGGATGGCAGGATCCCTGGAGCCTGGATCACGGCTTCCAGTCGCCGGGGCTCTTCCAGGCGACGTACCCCCAGCTCAAGACGCACATGCTCGAAGCCCTCTGGCTCCAGAACGCGCCGGTGCAGTGCAACCCGGACGTTCCCGACTTCTGCTCGCCCTATTTCTTCAACCAGGCTGCCGCGTCCTCGCCGGTGACGCTCTTCTACGACGGCAGCGTGCGACTGCTTCCGAACACGGAAGTTCTCGCGGCGGACCAGCAGATCATCGAACAGACCGGCGGCATCGACGGTGCCTGGCATCGGGACACACCCTTCGGCATCGATGGGTTCTTCATCCAGGACGGCTTCGACCTGGCGCCGATCAGCCACCACGTGCTGACCACGGACGGCATTCTCGGGCGCGACACGGTGGCCGGAGCGGGTGCAAGTGCGGCGCGGCGGCTCCGCCGTGGCGGGACCGTCCCCCTCGCCCGGCAGGCGACGGATGCCCACGGATTCTCGCTGCTGCGCACTTCCCTGCCGGAGATCCTGCTCACGACGCCGGAGGGCAACGACGAATGAGTCGCCGACTCCACCTGGCGTGCATGGTCGCGGCGGCGACACTTGCAGCGGCCGCGCACGGCGGCGCGATTGTCTTCGTCGACGCCGATGCGCCGCCCGGCGGCGACGGCGCGGGCTGGCCCACGGCGTACCGTTTCCTCCAGGACGCCCTCGCTGCCGTCGCCGAGCCGGCCAGCGGGATCACCGAGGTCCGCGTCGCGCAGGGGTCGTACCACCCCGACCGCAGCGAGGCCGCCCCCGACGGCAGCGAGGATCGACTCGCGACGTTCCAGTTGTCCGACGGCGTCGCGCTGCTCGGCGGCTTCGCGGGCCTCGGCGCGGCCGATCCCGACCAGCGTGACATCGAGCAGTTCGAGACGATTCTGAGCGGCGAGATTGCCGACCCCGCCCTGGCCGCGGACAACAGCATCCACGTCGTGACCGGTACCTCGACCGACCGAAGCGCATTGATCGAGGGCTTTACGATCACCGGCGGCAACGCCGACGGCTCCGGCGAGGAGTCCCGCGGCGGCGGTATGATCTGCGCTCCCGGCATGCCGACGGTGGTCTCGTGCAGCTTCACCGCAAACGCCGCCGCCCTGTCGGGGGGCGGATTGTACGTCTCCACACTGGACCCGCTCGTGGTTGACTGCACCTTCAGCGCGAACACCGCCTGGTCCGGCGCCGGCGTCGCACTCGTGCAGTCCGATGCGTTGCTTGCGGGCTGCACAATTACCGGCAACGTCGCCCACGGTGGCGGCGGCGTGAGTCTCGCGCAGGGGAGTCCGGTCCTGGCGAACTGCCAGATTACTTTCAACGAGGCGCAGTTCAGCGGCGGAGGTGTCACCGTCGCGTCGGTCTCCGCCGTGTTCACGGGATGCACGTTCGCCAATAACCTCGCCGGGGACTCCGGCGGCGGAATCCTGCACGACAGCGGCACACTGAGCCTCACCGACTGCACGTTCCTGGGCAACTCCGCGACCGACGGTGGTGGGCTCTTCAGTGACATCGCCGATGCGACGGTGAACGATTGCCTCTTCGAGGCCAACTCGGCGGTCTTCTCCGGTGGCGGCGTCTTCAACCTCGCGACGCACTCCACGTTCACGAACTGCTCGTTCACCGGCAACGTTGCCACGCTCGGCACCGGCGGGGCGATGAGCAACGATGGCAGCGGTCCGATCCTGCGGCAGTGCACGTTCACCGCCAACCAGACGGGCTATCGCGGTGGCGGTGTCTACAACGACGGGTGCCCGGCGGTCGCGCTCGTTCAGTGCGCGTTCATTGCCAACGTCGCCGGCGGGCAGCTCAGCTCCGGCGGCGGTCTCTACAACGCCTTCAGCGACGCAACGGTCATCAACTGCGTCTTCTCCGGCAACACCGCGACGGGCTGGGCCGGCGGTGTGCAGAACCTGCTCAGCAGCCCGCTCATGATCAACTGCGCGTTCTCCGGCAACCACGCCGAGAAGCTCGGTGGCGGCCTGTACAACATCAGCGATTCAAACGCGATGGTGTTCAACTGCACCTTCTCCGGCAACACCGCCGGTCAGCTCGGCGGCGGCGTCTACGACTGGGCGAGCAGCCCGCAACTGGTCAACTGCATCCTGTGGGGCAACGCCGACGGCAGCGGCGGCGTGCTCACCGCGCAACTCTTCGACGACGGCCAGAGCTTCGCGGCCGTGAGCTACAGTCTCCTGGAGGGCCTGGACGGTACACTGCCCGGCGAGGGCAACATCGGCGATGAGCCGCTGTTCGTGGATGCGGACGGGCCGGACGACACGCCCGGCACCGCCGACGACGATCTGCGACTCCTGCCCGGCTCGCCGGGCATCGACGCCGGGGACAGCACGATCGATCTCGTGTGCCTGCTGGACCTCGCCGGCGGCATCCGGCTCGTCGACGACCCCCGGACGCCGGACAGCGGCGTGGGCGGCCCGCCGGTCGTGGACATGGGGGCGTTCGAGTTCGGCAGCCCGGTCCCGCCGAACTGCAACGGCAACGCGAGCGATAACCTCTGCGAGCCGGACTGCAACGGCAACGGCATTCCGGACGACTGCGACATCGGTGAAGGGGTCAGCCCGGATTGCAACGGCAACGGCGTCCCGGACGAGTGTGACATCGGTGAAGGGGTCAGCGCGGATTGCAACGGCAACGGCGTCCCGGACGAGTGCGACCTCGCCGCGGGGACGAGCCCGGATTGTAACGGCAACGGTGTTCCCGACGAGTGCGATATCGCCGGTGGTCTGAGCCCCGACTGCAACGCCAACGGTATCCCCGACGAGTGTGACGTTGGCGCAGGGACGAGCCCGGACTGCAACGGCAACGGCGTCCCGGACGAGTGCGACCTCGCCGCGGGAACGAGCCCCGACTGCAACGCCAACGGCATCCCCGACGAGTGCGACTTCACCGGCGGCATGAGCCCGGACTGCAACGGCAACGGCATCCCCGACGAGTGCGACCTCGCCGCGGGTTCGAGCCAGGACTGCAACGCCAACGGCGTCCCGGACCAGTGCGATATCTCGACGGTGTTCATCGCCGCGTCCGAAGCGCTGTCGCCGATCGGTGCCGGTGCGCCGCAGACGTTGACGCTGCTCTCGCCTCCGGCGGCGGCCGGCGAATGGGTCACGCTGACGCTGACGGCGGTGGCCGACCTGGGGTCGGAGTTCGAGGAGATCCTCGTGGACATCCACGGCGCGACGATCGGCGTCATCTTCGGTCCCGACGGCAGCGACTGCCCGGTCGAGCCGGACGTCGCCCAGGTACTCGTCGACGTCGAGCTGTACAACCTTCTGCGGACGGCCCTGGGGCCGAACATGCCGATCACGGCGACAGGCTCACCGTCGGTGAGCCAGGCAGCGTGTGACGGTGCGTCCTTCATCACGATCGAGGTCGAGTACGAGGTCACACCATTATCGGGCGACCTCAACGGCAGCGGCATCCCCGACGAGTGCGAAGCGGCGGGGGACCTCGACGGAGACGGCGTCGTCGGGATCAACGACCTGCTTCTGCTGCTGGGTGCATGGGGGCCGTGCGGCGAGCCGTGCCCGCCGGCGTGCACCGGCGACCTCGGCGGCGACTGCCTCGTGGGCATCGAGGACTTTCTCGAACTGCTCGGCAACTGGAGTTGACGCGATGAGACGATATCGAGCGAACGGGTTCACGATCATGGAACTGCTGGTGGTCGCGGTCACGGGACTCGTGCTCATGGCGGCCGGGGTGCCCGTCATGCGGCAGGCGCGGCTCAACGACGGCGTGCAGGGGTCGATGAGTAACCTGGCGGCGCTCGGGGTCGCGCACCTGCTGTACGCCGGCGACTGGGATGGCCGTCAGGTCACCCTTCTGCGCGACGATCTGGGCGCCTACGAGGGCGACGTCGAGGCGTACAACGCCGCGATGGATTGCGACGGCGCGTTCGACCCAGACTGCCAGCCGCCGATCATTGCCGGCTGGGGAGCGGCTCCCGGCGGCGGCAGCGGTGTCTGGGCGTCCTGGGTCGGCAATGGCAACAACGCCCTTTTTCAGCCGATCATCTTTCCTGGGGGGCCGAGGGGGGCGTCAACCGGCTGGGGGCACTTCCGCGTCCCCAACGTCAAGCCGTTGCACGACTACCTGGGCGGTCGTTATCACGACGCGGCGTACTTCGCGCCGAACGACACGGTCGTATGGGAGCAGGTGGGCGGGTGCCTGGACAGCCCGTGGGAGTTCGTCGCGGTGCCGGAGCTGGAGTCGTGCAACCCGGCGTGGTCGAGCTACAGCCTGTCGCCGGCCGCGATGTTCCACCCCGACGTCTTCCGGTCCGACGCCGCCGGCGGCTGGCAGGCGCCGTGGGAACTCCAGTTCGGCTACGCCTCGCCGGGGCTCTTCCAGGCGGCGTATCCCGAACTCAAGACGCACATGCTCGAGCACCATTGGCTTCAGAACCCGCCGGCGGTGTGCAATGCATCCTGGCAGGGTTCCAGCGCGTGGTCGTGCGAACCATATTACTTCAACCACGGCCTCGGCTCCTCGCCGGTGACGCTCTTCTACGACGGGCACGTGCGGCAGCTTCCGAACACGGAGGTCATCGTCGCCGATCAGCAGGTGTTCAAGCAGTCCGGCGGGGTCGACGGCGTGTGGAGTCGCAGCACACCCTTTGGTCTCACGGGGTTCTTCCAGGAGGTGAGCTTCGACGGCTTACCTTTGAGCCATCACGTGCTGACCACCGACGGCATTCTCGGGCGCGACACACTCGGCGGGATCCAGCCGCTCGCGCCGCCGCAGTCCCGGGCTGTGCGGCGGCCGGTCATCGCCGGCGCCGCAGATGCCGCCGATCTCAGTCCGCCGGACTTCATGTTGTTTACGCTCATGGAGGACGGGCCGTGAACGAGCGACGATGGGAGATGGCGGTCATGCTCATAGTGGTCATGGCGCTTGCCCTGCCGGCCGCGGCCGTCGATCGCTTCTGGAGGGCCGATGTATTCCTGAGCGGAGACTTCGACGACCCCCTTCACTGGATCGACGGCGACACGCTGGGCCTCCCCGGCGTCCCGGACACGACCGTCTTTGATCTCGCCGGGTTCTACAGCGTGTTCTTCGCGGCCGACCAGGCCACGGATCGTCTTGTCGTGAAGCGGGGTCTGCTCACCTTTGACTTCGACGGGACCGCCTACACACTGTTCAATCCCGCCAGCGGCAGCGCCTCGGTCGTCGTGGGTGAGACCGATACGGACAGCGCGAGCCTCCAGGTCGTCGGCGGAACGCTGCACGGGCAGTTCACCGACGTCGGGCTGGCGCCGGGCGCGTTCGGCTCGCTGACGGTGAGCGGACCGGATGCGTCGCTTCTCAACGACGGGCAACTCCGCGTCGGCTTCGAGGGGGCGGGGCTGCTGGAGCTTCGCCAGGGCGCTGCCGCGAGCAACGGCGAGGTCTCCGTGGGTGCGGGCACGGGCGCCTTCGGTGACGTCCTGGTCACCGACCCCGGCACACTCTGGGACTGTCTCGGACTACTGTCGATCGGCAAGGGCGGCACCGGCGCGGTCGCGATCACCGGCGGCGCGCACGTCGTCTGCGACCAGGCGATCATCGCCCAGCAGCTCTCGTCGTTCGGTGACGTCCTGGTCACCGGCGCCGCAAGCAACTGGACGATCCTCGGCTCGCTCGACGTAGGCCAGACCGGCTTCGCCACGATGGTGGTCCAGGACGGCGCCACGGTGACCAACGATCTGTTCGCGACGATCGGCACCTTCTCGGCGTTTCCCAACACTTTCGAACAGGGCGTGGGTGAGGTCGTCGTGGCCGGGCCCGGTTCGGCGTGGACGATCAACGGCGATCTTCACGTCGGTCTCGCGGGTATCGGCCGGTGGACGCTCTCGACCGGGGGCCGGGTCGTCATTGCCGGCGACCTGTTCCGCGGCCCCTGGCCCGCGGAAGCCGATCCGCCGCAGACGGTCATCGAACTCGGCAGCGCCGAGGATTACCCGGCCGCCGCGATCGCCGTGACCGGGACCGCCGACGGCTTCGATCCCCGCATCGACCTGGTCGGTGGCTACGTGCCCGGGCTCGGCGACACGTTTCTGGTCGCAACGGCCGGCGCCTTCGTCGATCCGTTCGTCTTGGACCTTCCTGCACTGCCGCCGGGGCTTGCCTGGCAGGTGTTCCAGGACGGTACCTCGGTGCAACTTCGCGCCGGGCGTCTCGGTGACGTCGACGGTGACGACGTCGTGGGCATCACCGATTTCCTGGCGGTGCTTTCGAACTGGGGGCCGTGCCCGATGGCGGGGTCATGCCCGTGGGATCTTGACGCCGACGGTGTCGTGGGCATCACCGACCTGCTGATCCTGCTGGCCCAGTGGGGGTAGGGAACAGGCGGGGCAACCATGGAACAGGCGGGGCAACCATGGAACAGGCGGGGCATACAGCGCACACGTGGGTGGCACGGCTTCTCTATGGGCACGGGCCCAGGTGCGCCAGCAACTCGAGCATGTCGAGTATCCCGACGACGCCGTCCCCGTCGAAGTCCCACGGGCAGTCCGCCGGATCCCGGCACGTGCCGAGGTGATCAATCACGGCGGCGCAGGCCGCGGCGCAGGACAGGTGCGTGACGAGTGGCCGACTCATTCTTTCTTCTCCTTGGGACAGGGCGAATCGGTCACAGCGTAGCGGAGCAGCAGGGTCCTCCGCAAGAGAATCCCGGCCACTGTCACAATGGGGCCCACGCCGTCTCTGCAAGCGTCCGATCATGAGATCGTGGCGAGCCCGGCCGACCCATCAGGACCTGCCCCCCGAAGGGGCACACTGGACGTCCTCGTCATCGAAGGCGAGGCGGATCAGTGCGAGCTGATCGCCCGGTGCCTGGAGGCGCCTGGGCGCGAGAACATCCGGATCGAGTTCGTCCACACGGTCGCGGACGGGCTTCGGGCGGTCCGCGCCAACAAGTACAACTGTGTGCTGGTCAGCCGGACGCTGCCGGATGGTCGCGGGATCGACCTGCTCGAAGAGCTCGACGATGAGCTGCTCACCACGCCGGTGATCGGGCTGGCGTCGGGTCCCGGCACGGCGGATCCCGTGGAGTATTTCCGCGCCGGGTGCACGGACTTCTTCGTCAAGCAGGAGATCCTGGATGCGGACAAGCTCAGGCGCGGCATCGCCCAGGCCATGGCGAGGTTCCACCGTCAGGCGATGGGCACCGTGATCGCCCGCCGCCAGCTCGGCGATGCGGTGGTCAAGAGCCAGGAAGGCCTCATCGCCCTCGCCCGCACCGACCGGCTGATGGGGATCTGCAACCGCGCGGTCTTCGATGACTACTTCTCGACCCATCACGCCGAGGCGCTCGGCCGGCAGGGGCAGTACGCCCTCTGCATGATCGACGTCGACAACTTCAAGAAGTACAACGACCACTACGGCCACGCGGCCGGTGACGAGGTCCTGCGGACCGTCGCCATGGTCCTTGCCTCCACGCTGCGCGAGAACGACTTCATCGCGCGGTACGGCGGCGAAGAGATCGTCGTCCTGCTCGACGAGATCGACGCCGAGAACTCCAGGAGCGTCGGCGAGCGGCTCTGCCGTCTCGTCCAGGCCAAGGCGCTGCCCCACCAGGCCAACACCCCCCACGGGTGCGTGACCGTGTCGATCGGGGTGGCCGTCTTCGGCGCCGATCCGTCCGAGACCACGACCGACGTGCTGCTCCGTGCAGACCAGGCCCTGTACCAGGCCAAGGCCGCGGGGCGGAACACCGTCGTCGTCGCGCCGTCGGACCCCGGGGCGAAGCGGCTGTCGGCATAAAGGGGACTGATTCATTCCCCCAGCGGCTTGAGATCCTCGAACAAGCGACCGAACGCTATCGCGTGGCACCCCCCGGCCAGCGGGAAGCTCTCCTCGCCGGCGTGTACGACGAAGACCTCGTCCAGCCCCAACGTCTGCCGCGCCGCGTGCATCGATCGCGTCGTCGATGGCGCCGTCGTCCGCTTGATCTCGAAGCCGAGACGCCGTTGCCCCCGGACGACGAGCAGGTCGAGTTCGGCCCCGGAATACGTGCCCCAGAAGAAGCACTCGTCCTCCCGTGCGCCGAGCCGGCGGATCACCTCACGCAGCACGAAGCCCTCCCAGGAAGCGCCCACCTTGGGATGGCCGTCGAGGTCGTCACGTGTTCCGATGCCGAGCAGCGTGTGGAGCAAGCCCGTGTCGGCGATATAGACCTTCGGCGCCTTCACCTGCCGTGTGCCGACGTTCTCGTGCCACGGCGGGAGTTGGCGCACCACGAGCGTGCCGGTGAGGACGTCGAGGTAGCGGCGCACGGTCGTCGCGGTGACGCCGAAGGCGCGCCCGAGCTCCGCTCCGTTCCAGGTCTGGCCGTGATTGTGCGCGAGCATCCGCCAGAATCGGTGGAGCATCGGGCCGGGGGTCCGGAAGCCGAGCTGCGGGATGTCGCGATTCAGGAACGTCTGTATGAACGCGCGACGCCAGTCGACGCTGGCGGCCTCCGAGGAAGCCAGGAACGATCTCGGAAAGCCGCCACGCACCCAGAGCGACTCGGTCCGGCTCGGGCCGACCTCGTCGACGGCGGGAATCAAGGGGACGGATTCATCTACCGGCCGCCGGCAGATGAATCCGTCCCCTTGATTCCCGTCCCCTGTATGCAATCTTCGGCCTTCAATCCGGGCAAGATTGTCGGGGTCCTCCAGGTCCAGGAGTGTCCCGGAGACCCGTGGCTGCTCAAGGATCGCTCTGGCCGGGGTCGTCTTGCCAACCTGCCGGCCCCCAGGATCGCGACCGCCGGATGCAGGCTGAGAAGCTCCTTGACCCGTGCCAAGTGCCTGTCACGAGGCATCAAGGCCGATAATGCTCGAATATCGAGCGGCTGTCGATCGATATTCAATGATACTTGTTTCACGTGAAACAAGACCGGACCCTGGGCACTCCCGGCTTGATACGCGCGTAACAAGGCCCAACGCCCCTTGGAGCCTACAACTCGACGAGCTGCATGTCCGACTCGACCATTGCGGCGACGGCGGGCATGTGCACGTCCGTGAGGAATTCCTTGAGGCCGTGCACCTCGGCCATCTGCTGCCTCGTTGCGGCGGGGTTGTAGATGCCGGGGGTGTCACCGGTCTGCCCGGCGGCGAGGTCCAGCGCGATCTGCGCCTCGGTCTTGCAGTAGTCGATCGGCTCGATCGCCCGCTCGAACGCCTGGAGGCGGTTGTTCACGTTCTCGAAGGTGCCGGACTTCTCGGTCCAGGTGGCGCCGGGGATCACGACGTCGGCGCGCCGGGTGAGCTTCGTCCCGAGCGTGTCGATGAGGATCACCGTCCGGTCGCCGCCGGCGGTGATCGCGTCGAGAAGGTCGTCGGTGACCCAGTCGCTGGGGTAGTTGCCGGTGAGCAGCAGGGTCGCGAAGTCCGTGCCGCCGCGGAGCCGGCCGACGAAGGCCTCGTAGTCCAGCACGTTGGCGGAGAACTTCTCCAGTACGCGACGTACCCCGCGGGCATTGGGCGCCTTCTCGGCGTACACCGTGAAGCCGCCGGGGAAGGTCTTGTCCTCGCCGACGCGCGGCACCGGTCCGACGGCCAGCGTGACGTTCTCCGCCATCGAGGTGACGAGCTCGGCGAGCCGGTATGCGTCCTCGCAGCTCAGCATCGGGCTGACCATGAGCCCGACGTGTCCGGCGGTGAGCGCCTCGCCGGCCCGGGCATACGCCGCCTCCCAGGCGAGCGCTGCCTCGGTCGGGTCGTAGGGATCCTCGCCGCGCACCGCGGGCAGCGTGATGCGTTCCTCGCCGTGCACGAACTTCCAGCCGTAGCGGACCTCGTCGGTGATCCACCACCGGTTGACCTCGTGGTTGGTGCGCGGCTTGACGCGGTACACCCGCCCGTCGTTGTGCTCGATGGAGATGTTGTCGCCGGAGCAGGTGATGCCGTCGATGGACGGCGTCCTGGCCAGGAACCACACCCGCTGCTGAAAGAGAAAGTCCTTGTCGAGCAGCGCCCCGACCGGGCACAGGTCGATGACGTTGGCGGACAGCTCGTTGTCCAGGGCCACCCCCGGAAAGACGTCGATCTGGCAGTTGGACCCTCGGCCGCTGATCAGGAGTTCGTTGGTTCCCGTGACTTCCTGGACGAATCTCACGCACCGCGTGCACATGATGCAGCGGTCCATGTACAGCAGGACGTTGGGGCCGAGGTCCTTCTTGGGCTGCTTGAGCTTCTGCTCGCGGAAGCGCGACACGCCGCGGCCGTACTGGTACGAGTAGTCCTGGAGGTAGCACTCGCCCGCCTGGTCGCACACCGGGCAGTCCACCGGGTGGTTGATCAGCAGGTATTCCATCACCGACCGCTGGTTGGCGATCGCCTTGGGGCTGTCGGTGTGGACCTCCTGGCCGTCGGCGGCAAGTGTCTGGCACGTCGGCAGGAGCTTCGGGATCGGTTCCAGCTTGTTGTCGTTGCGCGGGTTGGGGGCCCAGATCTCGGCGAGGCAGATCCGGCAGTTGGCGACGATGGAGAGCCCCGGGTGGTAGCAGTAGTGGGGAATCTCGATCTCGTTGTCCAGGGCGACCTGGATGACCATCTGCCCCTGCTCGAACTTGCAGCGGGTGCCGTTGATGGTGATGCTGGGCATGGGTTGAGAATGATATCACAGACCGGGTAAGGTGCCGTGCACCATGGCGAAGCCACGTATCGAGCCGCCGTACCATCCGATCATCTTCGTCCCCGGCTACGCGGGTACAGAGGCGATCGTCCGGGAGACGGCCGCGACCCCGTACATGGGTTTCAACGAGGGCGCGACGAAGATCAGGCAGCGCTGGACGGGTGAATCCGTGCGCCACGTCTTCGAGTCGCCGCTGGTCAGGCTCATGAAGGAATACGGCTATCTCGACGCGTATCGCCACGGCGCCGAGGTCGCCCCCGGAACGGGTGCGTCCGTGCCCCCACGCAGCATCTTCGTCTACCGGATCTATGACGAGGTCGAGGCGACCGGCGAGCGCCGCGAGATCGAGGCGTACGCCGGCGGTCTGGGCGACAGGATCCTGGCGATCCGCGACCTTGTCTGCGGCGATGACGCCGCCGCGCGGCAGGCGTTTCGCGTGCACCTGGTCGCGCACTCGATGGGCGGTCTCATCTGCCGGACGCTGCTGCAGAATCCTCATGCCGCGTCCGAGGAAGCCAGGGACCTCGTGGAGAAGGTCTTCACCTACGGCACCCCGCACAACGGGATCGACCTCGCCGTGCTGGGCAACGTGCCGGGGTTCTTCTCGTTCAACAACGCCGACAACTTCAACCGGGGCCGCATGGCCGAGTACCTTGATCTTCCCGCAGACCCGCCGCGCGTCGACACGCTCAACGGCCGTTTCGATCCCGGGCGGTTCTTCTGCCTGGTGGGGACGGACGATCGTGATTACCAGGGTGCGGCCGGCCTTGCGCGCCGACTGGTCGGGCCGATGAGCGACGGCCTGGTGAGGATCACCAACGCCGTCGTCGAGGGTTCCCCGCGGGCCTTCGTGCATCGCAGCCACAGTGGTCACTTCGGCATGGTCAACTCCGAGGAGGGGTACCAGAACCTCGTGCGGTTCCTCTTCGGCGACTGCCGCATAGACGGCGTGCTCAAGGTCTCGAGCCTGTCGCTGCCGCCGGCGGTGCAGCGGGCGCTGGACGGCGGGCGCGCGGTGCGGGCGTCGTACCATTTCGAGTCCGTCGTGCGCACGCGCGGCGCGACCTGGGACCTGCACCGGCGCACCGTCGGTGAATCGTCGGCGATCTTCCGGACGTACGACGACCTGTTCCCGACCACCGGCGGCGAGGTCCGCCACCCGTACCTGTTCTCGATATTTCTCAGCAGCGCCTGCCGCGTCAAGACGCGCCGCGCGTCGCTGGGTTTCAGCGTGGACCTCGGGATCCTGGTGCCGGAGTACGAGGTCGACGGTACGCCGAGGATGGACGACCATCACGACGGGGCGTACCTGTATCGCGACAAGATCAACATCGAGGTCACGTTTTCCGACGGCTGGTCGCTGCGCTACGGATTCGACTCAAAGTCACCCAACCGCGCGCCGCGCGCCCTCGCCCGACCGGTCGCGCAGATGGGCGACACCGTCGCTTTCGCGATCCCGATCCGCCAGGGGACCCGGCCCGGCATCGAGGCGGAGCTGGAACTGCACCTCGGCCACTGGAATGCGCCGTCCACGGGCCCGGGAGGCGAGAATGAGTGGGCCGGATGAACACGCTGATTGAACATCTCGCGGAAGCGTGCCGCACGCACCGGGTCCTGGAGAAGTGGCTCGTCGCGCCGTCGTTGCGCGTCGGCCACCAATGGCTCGACCAGGTCGCCCTCGCCGGCACGCCGGTGGTGAACGCCCGCGTGCTCACCGTGCGGAGCCTGGCGTTACAGGTGATCGGGGCGCGTCTGGCCAAGGAAGGCGTCGCCGTCGCAAGCCCCGCCGCCCGCCGTCTCGCCGTTGCCGCGGCGTGGCAGGATGTGATGCGCGATGACGGGTATCTCGGCAAGGCGCGGCGAACCCCGGGATTGCTGGCGCTCGCGGAGGCGACGATCCTCGACCTGAAGCTCGCCGGCGTTGCGCCGGCGGGAATCAAGACCGGGAGTTTCGAGCAGCGTCTGAAGGCTCACGAGCTGACGGCCCTGCTCGGGGCCTACCAGGCCGAGCTCGACCGTCGCGGGTTGATCGACAACGCCGACGCTGCGCGTCTCGCGACGGCCGAGCTCGCCGGCAACGGCGCGGCGGGTCGGGAGATCGTGCTCCTGCGGCCCGGTGACATTCGACTGACCGCGGTCGAGCAGGCGCTGCTGGATGCGGTCGCCGGCGAGAACGTCGTCACGCTTGCGGTCGATGAACCCGGCGGTGACGATTCCGGCACCGATCTCCCGGTGCGATTCGTCCACGCTGCCGGCGAGGCGAACGAGGTGCGCGGCGTGTTGCGGTCCTGCCTGGGCGAGGAGTCGTCTCTCGACACCGTGGAGGTGCTCTACACGGCTTCCAAACCGTACGTATCCCTGATCTACGAGACGGCGCAGCGGGTCTTCGAGCCCGATGCCTCGCTGGACCTCGGCATCCCCGTCACCTTCGCCGACGGCGTGCCCGCGAGACTGTCGCGGCCGGGCCGGTTGCTGGCCGCGTGGCACGAATGGATCCACGACGGCTTCCCGCAGTCGGGATTGTTGCGCATGCTCCAGGCGGGTCTGCTCAGATCGCCCACCGACGACGAGGGCCACGCGGTGGCCACCGCCGGGCTGGTCCGCACGTTGCGCAGGACAGGTATCGGTTTCGGGCGCGACCGCTACCGACAATGCCTCCAGGAGCACATCGACTCCATCGAGCGCCCCGGATCCCACCTGCAGAGCGCCCGGGCGCTCGCCGGATTCGTCAAGACACTGATCAGTGTGAGCCCCGAACCGTCGGCGTTCGCCGCGGTTGCGGTGACTGCGGCGAAGGCGCTGCTGGGTGATCACGCACGGGTCGCGGACAAGCTGGACGGGCTGGCCGTGCAGCGGCTCGGACAGGAACTCGACGCCATGACCGAGGCACTGGACGGCGGCACCGCTGATCCGCCCGGCTTCGACGTGTGGCAGTGGCTGGAGGAACTGCCGGAGCGGATCACCATCGGCGGCAGCGGCCCGCGCCCCGGCCACCTCCACGCCGCGCCGCTGCGCGGCGGCGGTCACAGCGGCCGCACGAACACCTTCGTGCTGGGGCTCGACGACGGCCGCTTCCCTTCGGCCGGACGGCAGGACCCGTTGCTCCTGGACGTGGAACGCCGGCAGGTTGCGACCTCGCTGCGGACGTCCGATGTCGAGTTGCACGAGCAACTGGAGCAGTTCGACCGACTGCTGGCCGGGCTCCGCGGGCGACTGACACTGAGTTTCTCGAGCCGGAACATCGATGATGATCGCGAGACCTTCGCCGGCCCGGTGCTGCTGGCGGCGTGGCGTCGCGTGAGCGGTGAGCGCGACGGCGATCACGCCGCGCTCATGAAACGTCTCGGTCCGGCGATCTCCTTCGCGCCGCGCGACGCGGACCGGTGCCTTGATTCCGGCGAGTGGTGGCTGTACCAGGCGGCCCGGGAGCCGCGCGTCGAGAACCTTCCGGAGCTTGCCGAGACGGCGTTTGATCATCTCGCACGCGGCAGCGCCGCGGGCGCCGCCCGCGCGTCCGACGCGTTTACCGTCTACGACGGTCTGGTTGACGAGCCCGGCCCCGAGCTCGACCCGTGCACTCCCCGGGGACCGGTCATGTCGGCCACCTCGGGGCTGCAGGCGATCGGCAAGTGCCCGCTGGCGTACTTCTACGCGCGGGTGCTCAAGATCGAGTTGCCCCGAGACGTCGAGGTGGACCCGGACGAGTGGCTCGACGCGATGCAGTTCGGCACACTGCTTCACGAGGTGCTGGTCAGGTTCGTGGAGAGACTGATCACGGACGACCCCTGGCCGCCGG
>JADFOJ010000047.1 GCA_022562915.1 Planctomycetota bacterium
GGGCAGACTCTTGTCGCTGGATGCAGATACCCGCTCCGGCGTATTCGTTCCAGAGGAAGCCAAGGCCGCCCCAGTGCTCGATCTAGGCACATACGCGTACCTCGATGGTTACTGGGTCGATCGCGCCGAACTGGTGTTGGACGAGTCGCGCACTTGGACCCGAACCCGCTTTGAACGTCAGGCCGCCTTGGAATCCAAGTCTCCTGATGCACGAATGCTACGGAGGTTCGAACCAGACACAGAACCTCAGGAGAATGAGCGCGTTGTTTCAGGAGGGTGGGATCACGAGCATTGCGAGATCTGCTGGGCCATTATTGGCACGAGCGACGCAGAGTTCGGGTTTCGGGACCAACACAGTAATTGGGTGTGTGAACTTTGCTTCCAAACGCAGGTGCAGCGCAGAAACGTGGGTTTCCTCACGGGGCCCTAACCACTCGCTGCAGCTGCCGGGCCGCCCGCTGCGCGACCGGCTCCAACAGCAGGACGTACAATGTCAGTGTCGTCGGGTCGGCGTCGCCGGCCCGCAGCTGAGCTCAACCGTTAGGCGGTCTACGTTGTCCAAAGTGAAGGTTTATACCGGGCGCCATTCATTGGACGCCCATCACGTTTGCAGCGTGCTTGAAACTGAGGGCATTGAAGTCACGGTCATTGGTGATCTGCTAGAAGGCGTGTGCCCGGTAGTCCCACCAACTGCGGAGAACCTTCCCTCACTTTGGGTGGATAGTTCCGTTGCAGATCGAGCGCTTGCCCTAGTCCGGCGGTTTGTACCCAACGCTCCAAGTTCTGCTGGGGAGACCGCCTAACCAATCGCTGCAGCAGACGGGCCGCCCGCTGCGCGGCGGGGTGTAGCGCCGTCGCAGTCCCCGTCTGCGACAAGAACCGGGCCGTCCCCCTCCGGCTACCCCTCCGAACCGGCCACAGGCTTACGCACGGTTCTCGCGGTTCGAGGTAGACCAGTTGATTTCATGTCATCCTGTCAAACGTGCGGCATCACAATGTAACCCGGTGTGCCTGCTGACTTCTCGGTGCGGCTGTGAATCCCGGCTGGCCGAAACTAGGCCGGATACTAGGACGACGGCGTGAAGTCGCTCAAAAGATTGTGGCGAGATTGTGCGGGTTCCGGGGTTGAACATCACCGGGTGCGGAAACTATAAGCGCTTTCGATGGCTCCAAGAAGCATCATGCACAACCCGCACATCGCAACGCGGAGCCGAGACAATCAGGCCGTCAGTTCTTGTCGTAGTTCGACCTGAGGCGGCTGATCAGGTTCGCTCGACTTCCCATCGAGACGGTAGCGCCTTCCCGCGAGGGTGACATGGGAGCAGCAGTAGCCACCCGGCTTCGTAAAGGTGGACGTCATCCCGGAGAAGTTGATCTTCTCCAAACCGCCCGCATCGAGACTCGGTGCGGAAGCCGACTTGGCGGGCCCCGCCAAGTCGCCGATGGTCGACAGATCATCGAGCTACAAAACGTCGGTGAGCTGGCCTCAAATGGGTGAGCGATCTCAACGGCAGTGATGCCGAGGATGACCGAGATCGTGACGACGTTACTCGACGACTGCGATACCACGCAGCTTCTGATGAGCCTCTGTACGCAGGGGCTCTCCTCGTGCTCACCACACAACACAACATCACACGGAAGTGAATCCGTGAGGATTCTCATGGACAGGACACTGAAGTAGATCGGAAGAGATCTACTGAGGATTGGAGATGAACAGAAGAATGAGAGAGTATGAATACGTGGATGACGGGGCCTGCTGGTACACCCATTCCAGTAGGTCCTTTACCGACGTGTTCTGTAGCACGTTAGGGGCAGACTCACTGGTCTTCACTGATCAGTTGTCAAGCGACAATCGCTTTTTCCGGTCGACGACAATTACTTTTCCCGATCTCGGTGGTGACAGACCAGCAGCCCAAGCCCTTTGCGGAGCGCAGCGCAGCAAAGGGCTTGGGCTGCTGGTTCGCCGCCGGCGGTACCCTCCCAGGGGCCATGAGCAGGGATCGTCGACCGAGCGGTCCTCTCCGCAGGTGTTGATTCTGTCCGTGGCGGCTACGCCCCAGAGTGCAGATGTGCCCGTCGGCGGGGGCGTCGTCGCTCGGTCTCGGGCTCTGGGGCTACGTCCTGGCCTTCCGCCGCGCCTTCTTGGCCGCCTCGAGCCGGTAGCTGGGGACGTTGAGCTCCAGGATCACGCTGTGGTGCACGAGCCGGTCGATCGCCGCCGCCGTCGTCATGGGGTCCTTGAAGATCGCCTCCCACTTCGAGAACGGCAGGTTGCTGGTGATCATGACGCTGCCGCGTTCGTACCGCTCGGCGAGGAGCGTGAACAGCACCTCCATCTCCTCGCGGCTGTGCTGGACATACCCGAGGTCATCGAGGATCAGGACGCCGTAGCCGCCGAGGCGCTTGATCAACCGGCTCAGCTTGAGGTCACGCTTGGCGATCAGCAGCTCCTGCACCATCAGGGCGCAGGAGCTGAAGAAGACCTTGTGCCGGCCCTGGGATCGTCGGATGAGTTCCTGGCCCAGGGCACAGACACTGTGACTCTTGCCGGAACCGGGCTGACCGAACGCGAGCACGTTCTCCCGGCGCTCGACGAAGCTTCCTTCGGCGAGCGTCGTGATCTGCCGGGCCACCTTGGCCGGCAGCCGCTTGAGATCCAGCGACGCGAGGTCCTTCTCCAGCGGAAGCTTCGACTGATGCAGCAGCCGCTCGACCCGTCGCTGGCGGCGGTCCTCCGCCTCCCGCTCGATCAGCTCCAGCAGGTACCGCTCGTAGCTGAGCGTCTCGGCCTCGGCGCGGCGGGCCGACGGCTCGTAGCACTCGCGGACCGTCGGCAGGTGCAGGTCACGCAGGTGACGATCCAGGGACTGCTTGACGTCGATGGTCGTGCTCATCAGGCAGCGATCTCCCCGTCGTCGTAGAGCTCGTCGTACCGGGCCGGGTCCACCGGGGTCACCACCACCTCGGTCGGCGCCGGGGCGATGCGCTGGCCTTCACGGACGATCCGCCCGACGGCGTCGGCGTCGATCGGCTGACCGGCATGGATGAGCTGCCGCAGCGCCTCGTCGACGGCGGTCTCGCTCTCCCGTGCCGCCAGGTACAAGATGGCCAGGTACGCCTTGGCGGCGCCGTCGGGGCGCCGCTGCTTCAGCGCGTCGTAGGCCATCCGGAACCGGCTGGTGGGGAAGAGGTCCTGGCGGTACCGGTAGTTCTCGAAGGCGCCGGGCTTGCGGACGAGCCAGTCGATCACGTGGCGGTAGTTGATCCGGTGCTTGCCCCGGCCCCGCAGCCGGGGCAGGTGCTCGACGGTCCGCTGCCCGTACCAGACCTCGAGGTGGTCGGCGTACAGCCTGACGTCCACGGTCTCGCCGATGAGCCGGCTGTTGACCGAGTATGTGTTGTGCTCGACGCGGATCAGGCTCTCGCCGTTGACCCGGATCCCGCGCACATGCTTGCACGCCGGCAGCCGGGAGGCCGGCAGCCTCCGCATGACCGCCAGTTCTTCGGCCAGGCGTTGAGCTGCTGACGGATCTCCACGAGCAACGCCTCGTACGCCTGGCGGCTCTCGAAGTCACGGCTGCCCCGCAGCATCAGCGCCTGGTCCACGGCCTGCTTGAACCGGTGGTGACGCTGCTCGACGTCGCCGTTCTCGTGGGGGCACCGGGCCCGGGTCTTCTGCGCCGCCAGACCGTAGTGCTCCATCAGCCCACGGTAGCGCCGGGTGAATGCCTCCGGGTCCGGGATCCGGTTGACCGCTGCGCTGAGCCGGTCCGTCCGGTGGGCCGCCGGCACGGCGCCCAGCTCCCACAGCGCGTTCTGTAACCCGGCGCTCAAGCTCTCGAAGCTCTCGGAGAAGCAGACGGTCGTGTGCTCCCAGTTGGAGTACGTCAGCACGAAGTGGTACGCGAGGTGCTCGAACGGCCGGCCCTGGATCGTCACGCCCAGGCCGCTCATGTGGGTGAAGTCCGACTGGCACAACTCACCCGGCCGGTGGACCTGGGCGAAGAAGACTTCCCGGGCCGGACCCTCGGTGGCCCGCCACGCCTTGACCCGCCGCTGCAGCGATCGCAGCTGGCCGTCGGCGAACCGGCCCGGGTACCGGCGCTGCAACCACGCGAACAGCGTCTTGGCCTGGAGCCCGGGGTTGAGCTCCAGCTGCTGCCGGACCTCGTCCCAGACCTCCTCGAAGCAGTCCTTGCGGGTCCGCCAGGTCCGCGGTACCGTCAACTCGCTGGGCAGCTTCCCCAGACGCCGGTACTTGCGGGCGGTCTTGGGATCCATGCCCGACTTCGCGGCTGCAATCTCCTGGGTCTTCTCGACTTGCAGCACGCGAAACAACCTCCTGACTTGTTCGTCCGTGACCATCCGAGCCCTCCTTGGCAGGAAAGCCGGCATGGTCGCGGATCGTGCCCGAACGGGCAAAGTAGTTGTCGTCAGGTGGGATTGTTACGCGTCGCTGATCACAAGTTCATGCGGCGCAATCGCACGGGTGTGATTGCAGGTGCAGTCGTGGCTGGGGCGCTGGTGGTGGCGACGGTCGTCTCGATCCGTTTCGGTCTCAGCGAGGCCGAGCATCGCCGAATGGCCCAGCAGCGGGCCGATGAGCTGGAGGCCGTAACCCAGTTTCAGCAGTCGATGCTCAGCGAGATCGACGCCGAGCTGATGGGACGGTCGATCGTGGAGGATTTGCGTGATCGCGCCGAAGAACGCCTCGGCGAGCGCGGCATCGACGAGGATGCTGCCGGCGCTGCCCTGGCGGGATTCGATGAATCGGTCCGGGGCGTCAACGCGACCAACCTCGCCCTCAAGCTCGTTGACGAGCGTATTCTGAGCCGGGCCGTCGAGACGATTGAGCAGGAGTTCGCCGACCAGCCGTCTGTTCGAGCCTCGCTGCAGCAGACGGTTGCCGATACATACTGGGCGATCGGGCTGTACGAACACGCGACGCCCCTCCAGGAAGCGGCTCTGCGCACACGCCGCGACGAGCTCGGCGACGACCACCCGGACACGCTGAGATCGATCAACAGCATGGGCACTCTGCTGGTCTACCAGGGCAAGCTCACCGAGGCCGAGCCCTACTTCCGCGAGGCGCTGGAGGGCAACCGCCGGGTCCTCGGCGACGACCACCCGGACACGCTGAACTCGATCAACAACATGGGCGTTCTGCTGCAGGCCCAGGGCAAGCTCACCGAGGCCGAGCCCTACTACCGCGAGGCGCTGGAGGGCTACCGCCGGGTCCTCGGCGACGACCACCCGGAGACGCTGACCTCGATCAACAACATGGGCTTGCTGCTGAGGTCCCAGGGCAAGCTCGCCGAGGCCGAGCCCTACTACCGCGAGGCGCTGGAGGGCAAACGCCGGGTCCTCGGTGACGACCACCCGAGCACGCTGATCTCGATCAACAACATGGGCGGTCTGCTGCGGGCCCAGGGCAAGCTCGCCGAGGCCGAGGCCTACTACCGCGAGGCGCTGGAGGGCAACCGCCGGGTGCGCGGCGACGACCACCAGTACACGCTGATCTCCAAGAGCAACCTCGCCCTCCTGCTCGTTGATCTCGGTAACGCGGTGGAGGCCGAACAGCTGGCAGGCGAGACAGTGGTTGCGGCGCGTGAGACTCTGGACGCGGAGCACTGGCGGCGCGGTAGTTTCCTCGGCAACCACGGACGGGTGCTGGCGGCGCTGGAACGGTTCGACGATGCGGAATCGGCGCTGCTCGAGGCGCACGGCATCCTGCAGACTGCGCTGGGCGATGAGCACGGGCAGACGAAAAGAGTCGTGGGCTATCTGGCCGACCTCTACGACGCCTGGGGAAAGCCGGAGCAGGCCGCCGAGTGGCGTGCGAAGCTGCCCACGGAGCAGGACGCGGTCGCGTCCGACCCGCCTGCGAAGCAGGAGGACGAGTAGGCAAGAACGCCGTTGACTTCACCGCCCGCGTGCGGCGACAATGCCAGCGGGGAGGTTCTGCATGAAGAATCTGATCTGTGCCGTGACCGTCCTGGCCGTCTCGACCGCCCAGGCCGACACCATCTACGTCGATGCCGCCAACTGCCCCGGCCACGGATCGGAGCCAATGGCTCAATCCGCCTTCTCGACCTATAGGTCCACCGGGTCGCAGCCAACCCTTATCCCAACGAAGGTGATCCCCATCCCCTAGATTTTGCGCCCTTTAATGATGAGGAGGGCCTGCCGGCGCAATGGGGCTCCGGTCGATACGTCCTGTGACGGCGCCGGCGGACCAGCGGGAGCGTATTGTGTCACTCTTTGCAGGATGAATGAACGATGCAAACGCGAACCCTGACAATCAGCGTCATCGCCGCCTTCGCGGCGTCGCCCGGGCTCTGGGTTTGTGCACCCGCAGCCGGTCAGACGATCATTCCGATCGACCAGGGTCGGTACGTGAGCACCGAGAATGTGAACGCGCCGCAATGCGGCCCCGTCTTTCTGTTCGACGGCGACGTGGCCAACGGGTTCGAGCCCTTCGACAGCGTCGTCGCAACAAACCACGGGTGTGATTCCGGAACCGCCTTCGCCACCGCCAGCCAGCAATCACAAATCGGCGCGACCTCGATGACCGGCCTGGGAAGCGCCTATTCAGAGGCTCAAGGTCCGGTCCCGGGTCTCGTGCACGCCTTTGCGATCTCCTATTTCGAGGTGACGTTCGAGCTGCCGTCGGCGAGCAGGTTTACGCTGGACGGCACCATCAGCGTCGTGTCTTTACCCGACGAAAACGCCGGGGCCGTGGTCGTGGTCAGGTTGTGGGAGGGCCTCCCGGGCGGATTCCCGATCCTGCAACGCTCCGTGCAGCCTCTGCCTGGAGGTAAGACCAACTCGCAGCTTCTCGAAGAGGCCGGCGTCCTGGAGCCGGGGCTGTACACGTTGGACGTTCAAGGGGGGACCTTTATGAAGAACCCAGTACCCCCCAGCAGGTCCGCCCAGGCCTCTTTCGACTTCACGTTCGGCGTATCGATCCTGGGTGACATCGACGGTGACGGGTTGGTGGGCATAGTGGATTTCCTGCTGCTCCTGGCGGCTTGGGGACCGTGCTCCGATCCCTGCCCGCCGAGCTGTCCCGCAGACCTCGATGGCGACTGCGTTGTCGGCATCATCGACTTTCTCGCTCTGCTGGGCAACTGGGGCTGACGGCGGTCTGACGAAAGCGCTAGGGGCATGCCCTCCCCGCTGCGACAATGCCATCGCGGAGGTTCCGCATGAAGAAGTTGATCTGTGCCGTGACCGTCCTGGCCGTCTCGACCGCCCAGGCTGTCATCATCAACGTCCCCGCTCAGCAGCCGACGATCCAAGCGGGGATCATCGCCGCGAACCCCGGCGATGAAGTAGTCGTCGCCCCCGGCACCTACTTCGAGGCGATCAATTTCGTTGGCAAGGCGATCACCGTCCGCAGTACCGACCCGACCGACCCGGCCGTGGTGGCAGCGACGATCATCAACGGCGGAGGTTCAGGGACCGTCGTCACCTGCACCAGCGGCGAGGGCTCGGACACGGCCCTCAGCGGCTTGGTCATCACCGGCGGCAACGCCGTCGATGGCGGCGGTGGGATGTTGAACGCGGGCAGCAGTCCGACGGTGACCAACTGCTCGTTCATCGGGAACACGGGTGCGGGCGGCGGGATGTATAACACCGACAACAGCAGCCCGACGGTGACCAACTGCACGTTCAGCGGCAACACCGCCACCGGCTTCGGCGGTGGGATGCTCAGCGAAGGCAGCAGCAGCCCGACGGTGATCAACTGCACCTTCAGCGGGAACACGGCCCCCGGCGGCGGCGGGATGGCCAACACCAACAGCAGCCCGACAGTGACCAACTGCGCGTTCACCGGGAACACGGCCGGCAACGGCGGCGGGATGGCCAATGATGGGGCTAGCCCGACCGTGACCAACTGCTCGTTTATCGAAAACACAGCCAGCAGCAACGGCGGCGGGATGGCCAACTTGTCAAGCAACCCGACGGTGACCAACTGCACGTTCAGCGGAAACTCGGCGGTCCGAGGCGGCGGGATGGCCAACTTGTCAAGTAACCCGACGGTGACCAACTGCATCCTGTGGGGGGACTCGCCCGAGGAGATCGTCGCCAGCGGCACACCCATCGTCACATACAGCGATGTCCAAGGCGGTTGGCCCGGCACCGGCAACATCGACGCCGACCCGCTGTTCGTCGATCCCGACAACGGCGACTTCCGGCTCTCGCCCGGCTCACCCTGCATCGACGCCGGGAACAACTGGGGGCTGCCCCAGGACACAACAGACCTGGATGGTGATGGTGACACGCGAGAACTGACGCCCTGGGATCTTGACGGCAACCCGCGATTCAACGCCGACCCGGCTGACTTTGACCCCGGCTGCGGCGTGCCGGTGGTCGTGGACATGGGTGCCTACGAGTTCCAGTTCGATCCCGTGGATGAAGTCTTTCTCGGCGACCTCGACGGGGACGGCATCGTCGGGATCGTGGACTTCCTCGCCCTGCTCGCCAACTGGGGACCGTGCGAGCCGGGGTGCTGCCTCGCCGACCTGGACATCGACGGCGACGTCGGCATCACCGACTTCCTGCTGCTTCTGGCATCGTGGGGTCGGTGACCTCCGCTGTGCCTGGTCGCCGGCGGTCGGGAAAACCCCGACATGCTGATCCCGATTCATCTCCGCCTGCGCCTGTTATAGAGACGGGGTAGTGCTACGGCGAGGAGAGCCGGTGGTGTGTCCGAAGCGACTTCGTGTGAGCATGCTTGCCGCTGCGTGCGGGGTGGTGGCGCCGGAGGCCTGCCGGCCCGCTGACAACAAGACACAACGTCGCGGCTGTCCGCGGCTCAACCCCAGCGCCCAACGATCTTTGTAAAGGAAGAACAAACGATGCTTCGTCGAATCCAGATGTTGACGTTCGTCCTGGGGCTCACCGTGGTGGCCGGCGCCGACACGCTGCGCGTGCCGAGCGAGTATCCGACGATTCAGGCCGCGATGGCGGCGACCGTGACAGGCGACACGGTTCTTGTGGCGGACGGTACCTACACCGGCCCGGGCAATACGAACACGTGGTTCAACATGAGGGCGATTACCGTCCGTTCGGAGAACGGAGCGGCAAGCTGCATCATCGACTGCGAGGGCGCCGGGAGTGCGTTCTTGTTCAGCGGCGAGCCTCCGGAATCGGTCGTCGACGGGTTCACCATCACCAACGGACTGAGTTTCGAAGGCGGTGGTATCTACATGTACTACAACAGCAACCCGACGATTCTGAACTGCGTCATCACGGGCAACACGGCAAACGGCGGCGAGGGCGGGGGCGGGATCTATTGCGCCCTGGCCAATCCGACGATCACCAACTGCACGATCACGGGAAACACGTCGACCGGATTCGGCGGCGGCCGCGGCGGGGGCGTGTACTGCGTGATGAGCAATCCCACGATCCGCAACAGCGTGATCGCCGGGAACACGACGGATGGCTCCGGCGGGGGCCTGTTCAGTGCCGAGGGCAGCAACCCCACGATCATCAACTCCGTCGTGTGGGGCAACGGGCCCGACGGGATCTCCGTTGATGTCTTCAGCATCGTCACGGTGAGCCACAGCGACGTCCAGGGCGGCTGGGCCGGGGCCGGCAACATCGACGCCGATCCGCTGTTCACCGACGCCGCCAACGGTGACTATCGCCTCGCACCCGGCTCACCGGCGATCGACGCCGGTGACAACACGGCCCTGCCTGCACAGATCACCACCGACCTGATGGGCTACCCGCGTTACATTGATGACCCGGCCACGGCGGATTGCCAGCAGGCGCCGGGAACTTGCGGTGCGGCGCCCATCGTCGACATGGGCCCCTTTGAGCTGCAGGTCGCCGGAGTGTCCTGCCCCTGGGACCTCGACGGCGACGGCGTCGTCGGCATCACCGACTTCCTCGCCCTGCTCGGCCAGTGGGGTACCGCCCCCGGCGGTCCGCCCGACTTCGACGGCGACTTCATGGTGGGCATCGTGGACTTCCTGGAGCTGCTCGCCCACTGGGGGCTGTGCCCGTAATCGGCGAGCGCTGACGGCGGGCGCGAACGACACAGGCCCGGCTGCACGGTCGGGCTTGTTCTTGCGCTGACGGCTGGATGGACTGCGGAAACGCCGACTGACGGCAAAGTGCTAGGCGCGGCCCCTCCCCGGTGCGACAATGCCATCGCGGAGGTTCCGCATGAAGAAGTTGATCTGTGCCGTGACCGTCCTGGCCGTCTCGACCGCTCAGGCCGACACCATCTACGTTGATATCGGCAACTGCCCGCTCAGCGATTGTTGAATCGGCAATGGCTCACCTGGATGCGACGATCAGAGGTGCGAGGCAATCGTCTGCGCGGCCTTTCCGAACTGTTGCAGCCTTGATTGGTCCGACTTCTGCGCCGGGCGGGCGTTTCACGTCTGTGAAACCTGCCCACCATCGGGCGGCAACGGGTCGGAACTTGACCCGTACTGCTCGATCCAGACGGCCATCGACAACGCGGTGGACACGGACGAGATCGTCGTCGCACCCGGCACCTACTCAGAGTTCATCGACTTTATCGGCAAGGCGATTACCCTGCGGAGTTCGGACGGGCCGGAGGTCACGACCATTCGTCCTCCGGGGGCGGGTAATGCCGTGGTGTGCGACCATGGAGAGGGGGTGAACACGGTGTTCGATGGGTTCACGATCTTCGGTGGCGTTGCGACCGTCGGCCCTGCGATGGCCAACGTCAACAGCAGCCCGACGGTAACCAACTGCACCTTCAGTGGGAACAGGGCTTCAGGCCAGGGCGGCGGGATGTACAACTGGAACAACAGCCATCCGACGGTGACGAACTGCACGTTCAGCGGGAACTTCGCCGGCCAAGAGGGCGGCGCAATCCACAACTCCGGGGACAGCAACTCGACGCTGACCAACTGTATCCTGTGGGGCAACATCGGCGACACCTTCGCCGAGATCGACGGTTCAGCGACCGTGGCATACAGCGACGTCAGCGGGGGCTTCCCCGGCACTGGCAACATCGACGCCGATCCGCACTTTGTCGCCGTACACGACTGTTGCATTACGCGCCCCACAAACCAGTCGGGGTGCAGTGATCCGGCATGCGAGTTAGCCGTGTGTGAAGTTGAGCCGGGGTGCTGCGACCAGTGGTGGTACTCTGCGTGCGCGGAACTGGCGGCCGACCTGTGCGCGATGTGTCCGAACGACTACCGCCTCTCGGCGGGTTCGCCCAGCATCGATGCGGGTGACAACACTGCCGTGCCGGAGGACATCGACACCGACCTCGACGGTAATCCTCGGTTCCTTGAGATTCCGGAGACGCCCGACACCGGCAACGGGACGCTGCCCATCGTGGACATGGGGGCCTACGAGTCGCTCGGCGGCGGCTGCCTCGCCGTCACAAGCCAGGAGGTCGTCTGTCACGCCGACGGCACGACGTTCACCGTCAACATCGAGGGACTCAACGCCTGCACCGGCGGCACGACACAGGTCACGTTCACCGCATCGGGTGGAGCCGTGGGCCAGGAGCTGTGCTTCACCGCAATTGTCAACGACGGCGGCTTCTGCTGCTCGACGGAGATCTGCGTCACGATCCCCGACTGCACGCCTGCCGCGTTGCCGAGCGATCTCGACGGCGACGGCATCGTGGGCATCGTGGACTTCCTTGCCCTGCTCGCTGCCTGGGGCTCATGTTCAGACTGCGGCACGCCGCAGGCGTGCCCGGCAGATTTCGATGGCGACTGCTCGGTCGGCATCCTCGACCTGCTGATCCTGCTGGGGAATTGGGGATAGTAGGAAAGTCCGTTGACTTTGCCACCCGCGTGCGGCGACAATGCGACCGGCAAGAAGGAGGGCGTGTACATGTCCTTAAGTTGGAGACTCGCGCGCTGTGCCGCGGCGGCCATCACGGCTGTGGCTCTGGTTGAGCTTCCTGCCTCGGGCGGACCGGGGACAGGGAGTACGTTCTGCCCTCCGGCAGCCCAGCAGGCCACCGAGCAGTGCGGCGCTGATGTCAATGGTGGGTGCACCGCCGGATTCCAATTCATCGATGTCTCATGCGGCGACGTCTGGTGCGGGAACGGCTGGACGGACAGCGGCACGCGAGACGTGGACTGGTATCTCGTGCACCTGCTCGATCCGGACGGCGACGGGGTGGGAAAACTCACCGCCACGGTCGTCTCGGACTTCCCCGCGGTCTGCTTCCTGATCGTCGGGGTCGGCCCGGGCGAGTGCAAGCCGGTCGTCGTCGCCACCGGCTGCGGGGACGGTGGGCTAAACATCGAGGTCGCGTCGGCCACGCTGCAGGCACCGGGCAGCTACGGCGTGTTCGTGGCTGCCGGCGACTGCAGCGGCGACGGGATCTTCTCCGGTTTTCCGTGCGGCACGCAGAACACCTACTTCGTGAGCGTTCAATGCGCATCACCATGTCCGGCCGATTTCGACCGTGACGGCTTCGTCGGCATCACGGACTTCCTTGTCCTGCTGGCGCAGTGGGGCACTGACCCAGGTGGTCCGCCGGATTTCGACGACGACGGCAACGTGGGCATCGTGGACTTCCTGGAGCTGCTCGCCAACTGGGGGCCGTGCCCGTAAAAGGGAATGACGACGGGTCATAGGTGCTGCGCCTTGGCTCGAAGGAGCTACGGTTTGTGACAAGAGCGTAGCTCCACGCGACGCCCCGGACACGGAAGCCCGGTGCCAAAGAGCCCCTGCCCGAACGGCCGGGCACCCGGTCGCGTATCGATCTGTCGTGAAACGCCGCCTGCTCATCGCCGCCGTGTTCCTGCTGGCCGGGGCGGTGGTGAATGTGGCGGTGGCGTGGGGGTGTAATTGGTTGGCACCAACACCACAGGTATTTCGTCTCTTGCCAGACCTAGACGCCAAGATCGACTGGCCTCATGCCGTGCCGGACGGTTGGCCAAGTCGGCCGATCTTTCTGGCGGACGGTACATCTGTAGGCAGAACGACAACGGTGCCAATCAGTGGCGATTTCCAATACCGGATCATTGTCAGCCAGTACGGCCTGCCGCTGCAGAGCATGGAGTATCACATGCTGCTGACCACGCCCGACAACCAACGGCCATCCCCGTTTACGTGGACGATCGTTGCTGCTTGGCAAACGAGCACGTTCGCAGGAACCGTACCCCTCCGCCCCATCTGGTCCGGGTTCGCCGTCAACACGATCTTCTATGTCACGATCCTCTGGCTGCTGAGCGGTGGGCCGTTCAGGCTTCGTCGGTTCATCCGCGTCCGACGTGGCCTCTGCCCCGCGTGCGCGTACCCACATGGTGAGTCGGACGTGTGCAGCGAGTGTGGCGGGGCGCTGCCTGAACGTGCTAGGGAGACGGCGTGAAACGCTGGCTGCTCATCGTCGCCCTCGTACTGTACGGGAGTCATCGATGGTGTCTCAGTCATGTTGGCACAGACGGAGGGGCCAAACTTGGCCGAGGATTACGACGACTGAGTGTTCGGCGCCAGTGCGGACTTTCAAACGTAGACAGAGATTGCATATGGGATGACACACGTTCCAGCCTCCAAATTCCTGAACATCGCCCATCGCGGTGCCTCTGCCGTGGCACCAGAAAACACACTCTCCGCATTCCGGGCGGCGATCGAGGCCGGGGCCACCGCCATTGAAATGGACTTACGCGTTACCCGGGATGGCCATGTCGTCATCATGCACGACAGACATGTGAACCGCACAACGAACGGCGCCGGTCTGGTACGACAGCTGACATGTCGACGCCAGGCACTGTCATCGTGGCATTGGCGCTGTTCGGTGGCGCAGGCTTACGCCGGGGCAGACGTCGCTCGGTTCCCGGGCTCACCGCTGCGCGGCGCCACTCCAAAGGAGGTGTGGTTCGAAAGAACTACGGTGTGTGACAAGACGGTCGCTCCATGCGACGCACCGGACGCGGAAGCCCGGTGCCATAGACCCCTGCCCAAACGGCCGGCCACCCGGTCGCCTATCGTCTGTCGTGGGACGCTGCCTTCTCAGCGTCGCCATCTTTCTCCTGGTGGCTTCAACCGGGTCGGCCCGCGTCGGGCCGGACCGGTCCGCTGCGACAAGCGATCCTGCGGCAGCAGAGGCAGCGGGGTACGACCGGGCGGTCGAGCACTTCGACGCCGGCCGGATCGCCAGGGCCCGTGAGGTGCTTGAAGAGTTCCTGGCGGCGCAGCCCGAGCACTGGCTTGCCCACTCGCTGTACTGGCAAGCGGTGGGCCGCACCGCCGACGAGGACGCAATGCCGGACGCTGTCCGGTCGAGCCTCGCTCGCTTTGCGCGGGTCCCGATCGAGAGGCGAGACGAGTCGTTCTACAGCACGTTCATGGAGGGTGCGGGGTTCCTGGGCGACACCGCAACCGTCGAGTCATTGCAGGCGGAAGTCGTGCGGCGTTTTCCCAGGGGGCTCGAGGCCCAGCAGCACGTACTGCGGGCGGCTGCGGCCGAGGCGGACCCCGTGCGGGCGGCGGGGATGTACCGGTCGTACATCGAGCAGTTCCCCGAGAACGTGAGCTGGACCGAGAGTGCAGCCGGCAACCAGCTCAAGCTCATGGAGCGGCACCCCGATCGCTTCTCGTGCGAGGAGGTGGTGGCTGCTGCCTGGGAGCTCGACGCCATCTCCGCGGCCTATATCCTCATCTACGGCAACCCGACCATGCGGGTGTACGCGCTCACTCGCATCGGCGCCATCCTGCTGGAGCATGATCCGGCCCAGAGCATGCGGTTCGCCGAGCGTGGCGTCCGGTTCGTAGAGGCTGCGGCGCCCGAGACCGATGAGTTCGACGAGGCCGCCGCCGATACCTTCCGGGCCATCAGGATCCTGGCAGCCCACAGGCTTGAACGCTGGACCGATGTTCGCCGACTCGCCGAGCGGTTCCTGCCAGCTCCGGAAGCCGGCACTGTCGTCAAGATCAACCCGTGGCTTCCGATCGGCGAGGCGGATCTTCGTCATGCCTATTCGGACGCACTGGTCGCCGATGGCCGGATCGGCGCGGCCCGCGAGCAGCTCTGCTATGCCGCGGTGCTCGATCCTTCGCTGACGCTGGTGCGGGACAGGCTGCTTCAGCAGGACCGGCTGACGGAACAGCAACGGCGTGCCTTGGAGGAGAAGACGTCGCTCTTTCTCGATCGGCGAGTCGACTTCCGCCGGCAGAGGCTCCTTGGGACGCAGCAGAAGCGGCCTGCGCCGGAGTTCTCACTTCGTGATCTTGCGGGCCGGCTCGTCTCGCTCGCCGACTTTCGTGGGAAGATCGTCGTTCTCGATTTCTGGGCCACCTGGTGCGGTCCCTGCGTCGCGGAGATGAAGGAACTCAAGAAAGCCCACCAGGAGCGGTATCGGGATGATGCCGTCATCGAATTCGTCGCCGTCAGCATCGACACTCACAAAGGGAAGGTCGCGCCGTTCGTCGAAAAGCATGGGCTGAGTCTCACGGTGCTCCACGCCGATGGGAAGGTCGATGGCGAGTACCTGAAGCGCGGCGGCATACCGCAGCTCTTCATTCTCGACCGCGGCGGGAATATCCGTTTCCATGTGATCGGATTCGAGGCTGCACACTTTCACGAGCACCTGGACTGGATGATCGAAGCCGCCCTGAAGCAAGACGTGTGACCAGTCACCGTACGGCCAGGAAGTGCAGGATGAACGCACTCTCGAGCATATCGTTCGCCACGGTCGCGCTGCTGGTCGCATCGCCGGAGACGCCTGCATCATTTCACTTCATGCAGATCGAGCAGGTGATCGGTGGAGTTGACGGCGATGCCACGGCGCAGGCGATCCAGCTTCGCATGCGTTTCCAGTTCCAGTGCTTCCTGGGCAACGGGGCGCGGCTGCAGGCCCACGACGCGGCGGGGCTGAACCCCGTCGTGATCGCGCTGCTGGACAGGGATCTCCCCGGCTGTGACACCGGGGACCGTGTCGTGGTCGCCACGGCCCGGTTTCTCGATCTGACCGACCCTCCGCTGCACGCCGACTTCCTCATGGTCGCGCCGATCCCGGAGAGCTACCTCGCCGCCGGGTCACTGACCTTCGAGAACGCGCTGGGCACGGAGGTCTACTGGCGGCTGAGCTGGGGCGGCATCGGCTACACCGGCGACACCAGTGGCACGGTCGTCAACGATGCCGACGGCGAATTCGGCCCGCCGTGGCCCGGCCCGCTGCCGTCGGCCGGCACTCAGGCGCTGCTCTTCCAGAACACCGCTGGCGCACAGAGCACGGCGAACATTGACGATTACCTGCTGACGCCCGGCGCGGCGGTGTTCACGAACAACGACTGCGACCGCTTCCGGCTCGGCGACCCTTGTCCATGGGACTGCGCGACCGTCGTGTGCCAGGACGTCGACAACGACGTCGATCTCCTCGATTTCCTGATCCTGGTGTCGCTCTGGGACACGGCGGGACCGGCGTGCGACTTCGACGGCGGCGGCGTGGGGATCACCGACTTCCTGGCGCTGCTGGCGCACTGGGGTCCGTGTGAGTGACTGCCGGCATCCCCGACCTGCCGATCGTCCGGGTCGCACACGTCCGAGACCGCGCACTCTCCGGCACGTGACGATCACGTCTCGGCGTCCAGCTCGCCGATGTCTTCGTTCCACAGGTCCGGGTTCTCGTCGATGAACTTCTTCATCATCCGGATGCACTCGGGGTCGTTGACGACCTCGACGTCCACGCCGTTGTCCCGCACGTACTCTTGCGGCCCCTTGAAGTTCACGTTCTCGCCCACGACCACGCGCGGGATCTCGTAGAGAAGGATGGCGCCGCTGCACATGTGGCACGGGCTCAGCGTGCTGTACAGCGTCGCCCTCCGCAGGATCCTCGCCGGCAGGCGGCCGGCGTTCTCCAGGCAGTCCATCTCGGCGTGCAGGACCGGACTTTGCTTCTGGATGCGCCGGTTGCGCCCGCGCCCGACGATCGCGCCGTCCACGACGAGCACCGACCCGATCGGGATGCCGCCCTCGGCCAGCCCCCGCCGGGCCTCGTCGATCGCCGCCTTCAGGAACTCGTCCACGCGCTATGACTCACATGTCCCACGTGACCAGCGACCGGGTCGCCGTACGCGCCGCCCTGCTTTGCCGTGCGAGTCGATTGTAGAGCATCCGCAGCCCGGCTTCAGGGTCCTGAGCGGGATGCATCGGCGTCTCGGCGATACGTCCGCTTCGCCCGTTGACTTCACCACCCGCGTGCGGCGACAATGACATCGGGGAGATGATGCATGAAGAAGTTGATCTGTGCCCTGACCGTCCTGACCGCCTCGACCGCCCATGGCGCGACCATCCGCGTCGACGCCGCCAACTGCCCCGGCCCCGGCAACGGGTCCGTGGGCGACCCGTACTGCTCGATCCAGACCGCCATCGACAACGCCGTGGACGCGGACGAGATCGTCGTCGCGCCCGGCACCTACTTCGAGACGATCAACTTCCTCGGCAAGGCGGTCACCCTCCGGAGTTCGGATGGGCCGGAGGTCACGTGCATCAGTACGGAACCTTTCTTCAGCCGTCTCTCCGTCGTGACGTGCGAGACCGGTGAGGGGCCGGACACGGTGCTCGACGGTTTTTGCATCGAGGCGCCAAACCCTGAAGCATTGGTTCTCGGCGGCGGGATGCGCAACGAGTTCAGCAGCCCGACCGTGACCAACTGCACGTTCAGCTCCAGCAGGGCACTGGCCGGCGGCGGCATGTACAACAATTTCAGCGATCCGAACGTGAGCAACTGCACGTTCGTCTCCAACCTCGTCACCGCCATCCCGATCAGTGGCAGCTGTGGCGAACTCGGCGGCGGCGGGATGTACAACCGCAACAGCAACCCGACGGTGACGAACTGCACGTTCCTGAACAACGAGGTTCTCGATGCCTGTTGTTTCAAGTTCGGTTGTTTCCTCGACGGCCGTGGTGGCGGGATGTACAACCTGGACAGTCACCCGACGGTGATCGGCTGCGCGTTCATCAACAACACGTCCAACTGGTCCGGCGGCGGGATGTACAACCTGGACAGTCACCCGGTTGTCATGGGCTGCACGTTCCAAGGCAACATGGCGGACGGGCTGGGCGGTGGGATGGTGAACAACTCCAGCGACCCGACGGTGACCCACTGCACGTTCAGCAACAACACCGCGGGCGTCACCGGCGGCGGGATGTACAACGCGTTCATCAGCAGCCCGGCGGTGACCAGCTGCACGTTCAGGGGGAACGCGGCCGGCAGCGGCGGCGGGATGAACAACGACCACAGCGGCCCGACGGTGACGAACTGCGCTTTCACCGGTAATACGGCCACCGTCCTCGGCGGCGGGATGAGAAACGTCGCCGGCAGCCCGACGGTGACCAACTGCACCTTCAGCGGCAACACGGCCGGCAACGGAGGAGCGATGGCCGGCATCGCCGGCAGCTTCCCGGCAGTGACCAACTGCGTCCTCTGGAAGAACAGCCCCGACGAGGTCTCCGATGACGGGTCGTCCGCAACGACGGTGCTCTTCAGCGATGTCCGGGGCGGCTCCCCCGGTACCGGCAACATCGACGCCGACCCGCTGTTCGTCGATCCGGACAACGGCGACGTGCGGCTCTCGCCCGCCTCGCCCGCCATCGACGCCGGGGACAACACCGCCGTGCCCCGGGACATCGATACCGACCTCGACGGCAACCCGCGATTCGTCGATGACCCGGAGACGCCCGACACCGGCAATTCGCCCGGCGGCGGACCCATCGTGGACATGGGTGCCTTCGAGTTCCAGGCCGTGCCGGCGTGTCCGTGGGATCTGGACGGTGACGATATCGTCTTCGTCACGGACCTGCTGCTGCTGCTCGGAGACTTCGGCTCCTGCAGCGACTCCCCGGCGGACTTTGACGGCGATGGTTGCGTGACGGTCGCGGACCTCCTGTCGCTGCTGGGCAATTGGGGGCCGTGTCCGTGAACGCATCATCGGCTTCCTGACGCTGCCCGGCGGAGAAGCGGGGCAAGACATGAACAGGCGGCCAAAGTACCCCGATGCCGGCGGCCGAGGGCTCGGCGCGACCCCTCCCCGTGCTGAGGGATGTGTTTCACGTGAAACACATCCGCCATCCGTTCAGCCGGATGAACGGATGAGTGTCTTGATGCACGTGCATCAACTGCAGAACGACGGCGACGGCGACGGCATCACGAGGGCCGCACATACACGATTCGGCCGCTCATCCGTCGTCCGGCGGGTAGATGTCCGTACTCGACCGTGGAGGTGTACGACCCATGTGCGGGAGTGGTCGGCGTGCCTGCCTGTTCAACGTCGCGGCGGCGTTCGCCATTTCGGCAACGGCGTGGGGGGGCAACCCGCAGATTACCTCGTTCGTGGTCGCGAAGGTAGACCTGCCGATCGTGATCGCCCATGCCCGCGACGACTTCACCCGCGTGTTCGTGGCCGGCGGGGCCGGTCGCATCTCGGTCATCAAGGACGGAGCGCTTCTGCCCGGCCCGTTCCTTGATATCAGCGCGCTGGTCCACGACAGTTCCTCCAACGAGCAGGGGCTTCTTGGCATCGCCTTTCATCCCGACTAACAGGCCAACGGTTTCTTCTATGTCAACTACACCAGCGAGCCCGACGGTGACACCGTCATCGCCCGCTACCAGGTGACCGCCGATCCGGACGTTGCCGACCCGGCGAGCGCCCAGACGGTCCTGATCATCGCCCAGCCCGGTACTCGCCACAACGGCGGTTTCCTGGGGTTCGGTCCCCACGACGATCTCCTGTACATCGCCACGGGTGACGGCAGTGGCCAGGCCAGCTTCGTCAACGCGCAGAACCTTGGCTCACTGCTTGGCAAGCTCCTGCGCATCGACGTGAACTGTGATGACTTCCCGGCCGATCCGCTTCGGAACTACGGGATCCACCGGGCAACCCCTTCGTGGGAGCCAACGGCGCCGACGAGATCTGGGCGTACGGCCTGAGGCACCCCTGGCGGTGCAGCTTCGATCGCGAGACCTTCGACCTGTACGTCGCCGACGTCGGGTGGGCTACCTGGGAGGAGCTCAACTTCGTGGCCGCCGGCAACTCCGGCGGCGCGAACTACGGCTGGCCCTGCATGGAAGGCACGGCGTGTACCGGGCTGGGCTTCTGCGTCTGCGACGACCCGAGCCTGGTCGACCCGATCTTCGTGTACCCCAACCCCGCCAAGACCTCGGCGGCGATCATCGGCGGCTATGTCTACCGCGGCTGCGCGATCCCCGACCTCGTGGGCGCCTACATCTTCGCGGACCACATGGTCAACCCCTTCGGCAAGATCTGGCAGCTCCGCCACGAGGCAGGCGTCGTCACCGAGCTGCTCGAGATCCAGGATGATCTGGACCCGGGCCCCGGGTTTCAGATCAACAGGATCACGACGTTCGGTGAGGACGCCTTCGGTGAGCTGTACTTCGGAGACTCCGGGGGAAACGAGATCTTCAAGATCATCTCGACGGGCCCGGTGGAGCCCGACTGCAACAACAACGGCGTCGCCGACGCCTGCGACATCCTCGGCCCGACGAGTACGGACGTCGACGGCAACGGCGTTCCCGACGAGTGCGACTGCCCGTGGGACTGCGGCAACGGCGACGGCGAGGCAGGCATCGTGGACTTCCTGGCCATGCTGGCGCAGTGGGGAGATGTCGGCGCGCCGTGTGACTTCGACGGCGGCGGCGTCGGGATTACCGACTTCCTGGAACTGCTGGCCAACTGGGGGCCGTGCCAGTGATTGTCGACACCATCGGCCTGCGGAACCGGACTGCGTAAGTCAGGTCACAGGTCGGTCGTACAGCGCACACGTTGGTCGTTCAGCGCACAGGTGGGTCGTTCAGCGCACACGTGGGTAGCGGTATGCCCGGGGGCGGTCCGTGCGCCGAGAGCCTGTTGATCACCGCGCTGCCGGGCGTCGCCGCAACCACGCGGCGATCCCGGCGGCACCCGCCAGGGCCACGCCCAGAAGGAGAAGCAGCCTCTGAAATGCGCGATCGACGGTGCTCTGGATGCGCGCGTCGACGTCGGCGACGAGCGCGACGGCGATGCTCTCGACCTGCGCGACCGTAGTCGCGCTCTCGTCGTGAATCCGGTCGAGCGTGCTCGCGAGGGTCGTATCGAAGCGTGCAAGGGTCTCGTCTCGCTCCTGCAGGATCCTCGAAAGCGTGCCGTCAACCGTCGTCTCGATGCTTGCCAGCGTCTCGGTGCGCTGCCGGTCGAGTTCCGCGGTGATCAACTCGCGGTGCCTGTCCACCTCGTCGAGTGTGTCGGTGCGCTGCCGGTCGATTTCCTGGAGCACCGCGTCCCGTTGCTCCTCGATGATCTGCGGGACCTGCTCGGCCATGGTCATGACGCGCCGGGCCTGGTCGATCACCGCCTCGATGTCGAGATCATCCAGCAGGTCCTCGATGAGCATCGCGGCGTGTCAGGTGATCTGCTGTGGAAGCTGGTTGTTGAGGATCTCTATTCTCATGGCGACACGCGACACGCTTTCGTCGAGCGTCTCGGCGACCGAGAAGATGCCGGTGTTCCTTTTCTTCAGGCTCGCGGCGTGCATCGGCGCAATCGATGGTCGATAGAGCCTGCCGTCGAGGGCATGGTCCTTCGCCCACTGTTGGATTGCCATTCGTGAGTCCTCGACGGCCGCCGGGCCGGCGAGATCATCGGCGATCGCGATGAGCCTCTGCTCGAGTTCGTCGAGCCCTGTCAATATCTCCTGGTTGTTCTCGGGGAAGTAGGCACGGCCCCGATCCGACTCGAACAGGTCACGCAACTGGATGACCAGCGCCCACATATCGGCGAGGGAGATCACCGGGTCCGAATGGGTCGCGGCATCGATCATCATCTCGTTGGATCGGATCGCGACCAGCAAGGCCCTGCGGCGCGTGGTGCTGTCATTCGCCGCCTTGTACAGCTCGTAACTCCTGGCCTTCATGTGGCCCGTGAATTCGCGTTGGAACTCCGTCAGGCGGACCTCGAGTTCGTGACGATTCACCTTCGCGCCATCGAAGTCGCTGATGAGCCCCTGCTGCGGTCGTGCACTGCACCCCGAGAGCGTCACCACGCCAAGTGCACTCGCCAGGACAGCGGCTCCATACGAGCATGCCCGGTGGTTCCTTCGCATCGATGCTCCTTCCCTCGACGACGGTGAGACAGGGCCGTCTCAGCTCGCCCGAGCCGCGGCGGCCCACGTTTAACGCGATGATACCGGACCGTTCCGCTCCCGGCCGACCCCCCGGTGGCACCGCTTGCCCGCCGCGGGGTGGCGAACCTACAGTCAACCACGTCCAACTGGTCCCGCCGAACGGAGGAGTCGAAGATGTCGCCGAAAGCTCACCCCTCGATGGGCTGTGCCGTGTTGGCCGCCGCGCTGGCCAGTGCCGGCACCGTGGTCGCCGCGCCCCGGTCCGGAACCGGAACCTCACGGCCGTTCACCGTCACGGCAGCCGACGCCGTTTCGGCGACCGTCGCATTCGATGCCGCGGTGATCCGCGCCATGGCTGCCGGCGGGGCGAGGTTCACGATCGAGCAGTTCCCGCTCAGCGCCGACGTGACGGTGGACCTCCAGTTGCAACGGTTCCGCGTGACCCGGCCCGGGACGCGCTTCGTCGTCGGTCACGTCGGCGCCGGCGATGCTGCATGGGAGTTCGATCCGGATCGCGTGACGCTGCTTCGCGGCCATGTCGTCGGTGAGCCCGGGTCGCACGTGTTCATGGCGCTGTCGGAGTGGGGCACCTCCGGTCGAATCGAACTGGGCAGCGGCGGCGGCTTCGCCCTGGCGGGCGGGGATGGCGCCGAGACGACGGTGTCGCGTGCCGGCCACGCCGGTGCCCTCTCACCGGACGTCCCCTTCTGCGGCACGCGGACTCTGGGGAACCGGACGCCCAACGCGCCGCCGGTGGCGTTTGCCGGCGGGCTGCCGGAGATCACCCAGCAGATCGAGATCGCCATCGAGACCGACTTCGAACTCTTTGAGCTCTTCGGGGACCTCGACGCGACGGCCGCATACATGGTCGAGCTGTGGGGGGCGGTCGACGACATCTATCTCCGCGACGTCAACACGCGCATCCTGCTGACCTTCGTCCGGCTGTGGGACACGCCCGATGACCTCTTTAACGCACCGAACCCCCTGAACGACTTCCGCGACCACTGGGAGACGTTCATGACCGACGTTCCCCGAGACGTCGCCCAGTTCGTTTCCGGCCGGCGCGACATGCCCTTCGGCGGGATAGCGTGGCTCACGTCGTTGTGCACCTCGACCGCGTACGGCGTCGTTGCCTACATCATTGGTCACTTCACCGACCCGGACATCCCGGGGGTCTTCGGCTACGACGTCCAGGTCACGGCCCACGAGCTCGGCCACAATGCCGGCACGCCGCACACTCACGATCTCGGCCTGGACACCTGCAACAATGTCACCGGGATTCCGCAGCGCGGCACGATCATGAGCTACTGCAGCCAGACCCGCAGCGGCGCCAACGGCAACACCGACCTTCGCTTTCACGACGTCGTGACACAGCAGATGAGGAATCACATCTTCGCCGTCGGCTGCGTCGTCGACGACTGCAACGGCAACGGTGTGGATGACGCCACCGACATCGCCATGGGCACCAGCTTCGACGTCAACTCCAACGGCATCGCCGACGACTGCGAGGATTGCAACGGCAACGGTGTCCTGGATCCGCAGGACATCAGCCTCGGCACCAGCCTCGACCAGAACTTCAACGGTGTTCCCGACGAGTGCGAACCCGACTGCAACGGCAACGACGTGCCGGACGATCTCGACATCCTGCTCGGCGTGGACACCGATCTGTACGGCAACTTCATTCCCGACGGCTGCGAGGTCGACTGCAACGGCAACGGCACGTCGGACTACAACGAGATCCAGGCGGACATGTCGCTCGATCTCGACCGCAACGCGATGCTCGACTCCTGCCAGGACTGCGACGGTGACGGGGTCACGGACTTCGAGGCCCTGGCCGGAGCGCACAATACGTGGGTCGCGTCCACCGAGGCCGGTTCCGCGCTTGGTGAGTACCACGCCCTGGCCGGCGTCAAGATGAACGAATCCACCGGCGGCTCGCTGGACCTCGCGCAGGACCTGATCATCACGGCGGACGGCCGCATCCTCGTGTCCAGTGCCGGCAATGACCGTGTCCTGGAGTTCGCCGCCGACGGCTCGTACGTCGGCGATCTCCTCCCGACCGGCACTGGCGGGCTGGACTTCCCGACCGGCCTGGTCATCTCGCCGGCGGGGAGCCTGCTTGTCGCCAGCGGGCTCTCGCACGCTGTGATCGAGTACGACGCCGTCAGCGGGGCGCTGATCGGTGCGTTCGTGACGGCCGGCTCGGGCGGCCTGGTCAACCCGTGGGGACTGGCCTTCGGGCCCAACGGCAACCTCTTCGTCACGAGCATCGACGGTTCGGTGATCGAGTACGACGGGTCCACGGGAGCACCGATCGGTCCCTTCGTCACGACCGGCGACAACGGCGGCCTGGCCGATCCGCACGGACTGCTCTTCAAGCCCGACGGCAACCTGCTGGTGGCGAGCACCCTGACGAATCAGATCCTCGAATACGACGGGTTGACCGGGGCGTTCATCGACCAGTTCAACCACGGTGGCACGGCGAGCGTGCTCACGATGGACGAGCCGTGGACCTTGAGACTCGGACCCGACGGCGACCTCTACGCCAGCCGGCACGGTGTCAGCGTCCCCGGTGCAGGGCTCGGTGCATTCAACGAGCAACACGAGGACGACGATGACATCGCCCACTTGCACATCAACTCCACGCGGATCTACATTTTCGACATCGACAGCGGCAACTTCGTTCGATCCTACGTGACCGGCCACGACACCGGCCTGTCATTCCCGGGCGGGTTCGACTTCATGCCCGGCGACCTCACCGACTGCAATGTCAACCTGCTGCCGGACTCGTGCGACATCGCGTCCGGATTCAGCGCCGACGTCAACGGGAACGGCACGCCGGACGAGTGCGAGTCACTGCTCTGTGCGGGAGACCTCGACGGGGACGGCGTCGTCGGGATCGTTGACTTCCTCGCGCTGCTGGCCGCGTGGGGTCCCAACCCGGGACATCCGGCGGACCTCGACGGGGACGGCGTCGTCGGGATCGTCGACTTCCTCGCGCTGCTCGGCGCGTGGGGTCCGTGCTCTTGATCGCGGCGCCTGCGTTCAGGTGAAGTTCAGGCCGATCTCGAAGGGGCCCCGCATCGCCGGCGGCCGCGCCCAGGAGACCGAGCACGGACGGTTGATCGGCTCGCCTTTCGGCAGGAGCGTGATCGCGGTTCCCGACAAGCCGCGCAGCAGCGGCAGCGCGCTGAGGATCCGGACACCGCCGTCGCCGACGTCGAGCACCCGGTAGCGGACGGGCGTGTCGGGGGCGTGGTGCCAACGCACCACCAGTTCAGCCCGTTGCGCGGTGCGAGGCGATTGCCGGCGGTCGTCCGTGGTTTCGTGGCCGTGGTCCTGCGGAATCAGCGAATCGTGTAGCATCGAAGTTGGGTCTCTCCGCCAAAGCGTCCGATTGAAAGCGCGGTCGGCCCACCGGATGGGCGGTTTCGGGTGCGTTGCCGCTCCGTCTGTAGCGGCCGGGCAAGATCGGGCCACCCAGAATCAGGACTCTCGGCGCAGGCGCCGCCCTACCCCCGAACCTGCCCGGTCCCGTCGATGACGTACTTGTACGTCGTCAACTCGTCGATGCCGCACGGGCCCCTGGCGTGGAGCTTGTCGGTGGAGATGCCGATCTCGGCGCCGAGGCCGAACTCCGCTCCGTCGGTGAAGCGGCAGGAGGCGTTGACGTAGACCGCGGCCGAATCGACCTCACTGGTGAAGTGCCGCGCGGCGTCGTGGTCGGCGGTCACGATCACGTCGCTGTGGCGCGTCCCGTAGTGATCGATGTGATCCATCGCCGCCTGGAGGTCGCCGACGACCCGCACCGCCAGGATGAGGTCGAGATACTCCTCGAACCAGTCGCTCTCGGCGGCCGGGGTGGCGCCGGGCAGGAGGGCGACGGCGCGCTCGTCGCCGCGGATCTCCACGCCTTCGGCCGCCATCGCGTCGGCGAGCCGGGGCAGGAACGCGTCGGCCACCGCATCGTGTACGAGCAGCGTCTCCATGGCGTTGCAGACGCCCGGCCGCCGGCACTTGGCGTCGAGGGCGATGGCCAGGGCCATGTCCAGATCAGCCGCGCGATCAACGTACACGTGGCAGACGCCCTTGTAGTGCTTGAGCACAGGCACCCGTGACTGTTCGGTGACGGCCCGGATCAGGCTCTCGCCGCCGCGCGGAATCACCAGGTCGAGTGACTCGTCCATCCGCAGCAGAGCGCCGACCGCGGCGCGATCGGTCGTGCGGACGAACTGCATGGCGTCCGGCGGCAGGCCCGTCGCACCGCCGGCGGCCGCCATGGCGTCGAAAATGGCGGCGTTGCTCGCCGACGCCTCCGATCCACCGCGAAGAATCACCGCGTTGCCCGCCTTGAGGCACACCGCGGTCGCATCGGCGGTGACGTTCGGGCGTGACTCGTAGATGACCGCCACGACGCCCAACGGCACGCGCACCTTGCGTATGACCAGACCGTTGGGGCGGCGCACGACGCTCAGCTCAGTGCCCACGGGATCATGCAAGTCGGCAACCCGGTCCAGCCCCTCCGCCATCGCCTCGATACGTGGTCGGTCGAGCCGCAGCCGATCACGCATCGCGTCGGAGAGCCCGGAGGCTTCCGCAGACTCGCAGTCACCGGTGTTTGCCGCCAGGATCGATTCCCGGCGGTCGATCAGCGCGGCGGCCATGGCTTTCAGGACGCGGTTCCGCGTCTCGGCGCCGAGGCCCGCCACGCGCGGCGCGATAGACCGTGCCCGCCGGCCCATCTCAATGATCTGCTCCTCAACGCTCATGGTCCGATCGATGACTCTGCCGATACACTCACTGGTATGCGCAGGACCTGGGTCGATCATACCCGCAGGGTCGTTGTCAAGATCGGCTCGCGCGTTCTCGTGGATGAGCAGCATCTGCTCGACGAGCAGCGCGTGCGTGCGCTCACCGGGCAGATGGCCGCCTTGCGCGCCGGCGGGCGCGAGGTCATCTGTGTCTCCTCCGGCGCCATCGCCGCCGGGCTCCGCGAGCTTGGTTGCTCGAGCCGGCCGAGCGATCTGCCGTCGCTGCAGGCCGCGGCGGCGCTCGGCCAGTCCCGGTTGATCGGTCACTATCGGCGGTTCTTCGCCGAACACGATCTCGTCGCCGCGCAGGTTCTGCTCTCGCGCGCCGACCTGCAGGCGCGCGAGCGTCACCTCAACGCCCGCAACACGTTCAACCGTCTCCTGGCGGCCGGAGTCGTGCCGATCGTCAACGAGAACGACACGGTGGCCGTGGACGAGATCCGGGTCGGTGACAACGACCTGCTGTCGGCCCTGGTCGCCTGCCTCGTCCGCGCCGACGTGCTCGTGCTGCTCACCACCGCCGACGGCCTCCTGACCAGGCCGCCCAGGGCATCGAGCGGCACCGCCGGCGAGCTTGTCGAGGTGGTCGAACACATTACCTCCGAGACGCATGCGATGGCGGGCGATTCGGAATCGCCCCTGGCGACGGGGGGGATGCGCTCGAAGCTCCATGCAGCCGAGATGGTCACGAAGGCCGGTGAGCACGCCGTCATCGCCAACGGGTGCACGCCCGATATTCTTTCACGGATCTTTGCGGGCGAGCGAGTAGGGACTCTCTTCGAGCCGCGCCCTCAACGACTGCGGGGACGAAAACGCTGGATCGCGTTCTTCAATCACCCGCGAGGCGACATCGAGGTTGACGCCGGGGCAGCGACCGCGCTGCGCACCGATGGACGAAGCCTGCTCGCCGTCGGTGTCAGCGGGGTTCGCGGGACCTTCGGCAAAGGGGCGGCCGTCCGGATCGTGGATCCTCTCGGGGTGGAGATCGGCCGGGCGCTCGTCAATTACCCGTCCGGCGAGTTGATCCGGATCGCCGGCTGCCGGTCGTCTGAGATTGTGAAGATACTCGGTTGCTGCGAGTACGAGGAAGTGGTCCACCGCGATAACTTCGTTTTGAGCTAGCAGGCGCCGGCCCGCTGGAGATTTGGTCCAGAGTTGCTCTTTGCCGGTCGATGACGTCGACGGTGCGCTCGAATCCCGCCGGTGGGTGGGAGTTCTCGGACGCGCCTCGGAGGGAGAGCACCGATGGCCCCACGAAAGACGACTTCGAAGAAGACCTCTCGGCCGAAGGGCGCACGGACCAAGGCCGCAACCGCGAAGACCGCTCGTTCGAAGACGACGTCGAAGAAGGCCACACCAAAGAAGTCCGCCCGGAAGAAGTCGGCGACGAAGAAGACCGCTCCACCCAGGACTGCGCGGAAGCGCGGCGCCTCCACGACAACGCGCGGGCGCACCGGCTGGACATCCAGCGCTGCGACGGCTGCGAGGCGTTTCGCTTCCCGCCTGAGGCCGGCTGCTTCGCCTGCAGCTCTACCAACGCTAGTTGGGTAACCGTCAGCGGCCGGGCCTCGCTCTACACCTGGACGGCGGCCTACCCGCCGCTGCTGCCCTACTTCGAAGAGCGCACGCCATGGCCGATAGCCGTCGTCCAACTCGACGAGGGACCGCGCATGACGACGAACCTCGCCGACGTTCCGTTCGACGAGTATGAGTTCGGGATGGCGTTGCGGGCCGGCTTCGAAGAGCTGGCCGGCGACGTGACGCTCGTCGTCTTCCGCCGCGCGGAGTGAGCTAGCTGGCATGGACTTCCAGCCGACGGCGAAGATGGAGCGCATCCGCAGCGAGATCCGCGAATCGCTCGCGGCGGCGCTGCCGGACGACTGGCAGGGCAGCGGCTTCCTGCCCATGGACGTGCGGCCGGAGCACATGGAGCTGGCGCGCTCGCTCGACAGGCGGCTGGCGGCGAAGCGGCTGCTGGCGCCGGCCTGGCCGGAGGAGTTCGGCGGGCGCGGCCTCTCCCCGTTCGAGCAGTTTGCGCTCTACGAGGAGCTGGGCATGGCGCTCGCACCGAGGCTGACGACGATCTCCGTCGACCTCGTCGGGCCGGTGCTGATCCTCCACGGCAGCGACGAGCAGCGCCGGCAGCACCTGCCGGCCATCGCCAGCGAGGCAGCCGTCTGGTGCCAGGGCTTCAGCGAGCCGAGCGCCGGCTCCGACCTGACGTCGCTGAAAACGCGCGCCGAGCGCAAGGGCGACGTGTACCTGGTAACCGGCCACAAGCTCTGGACGAGCATGGCCCACATCTCCGAGTGGATGATCCTGCTCGCCCGCACGGGAGCGGAGGACTCCCGCGGCCGCGGCCTCAGCCTCTTCCTACTGCCGACCAACTCGCCGGGTGTCACCATCCGGCCAATCTACGACGCGACGAACGAGCACATGCTGAACGAGGTCTTCTTTGAGGACGTCCAGATCCCGGTGGAACAGCGCATAGGGGAGGAGAATAAGGGCTGGACGTACGCCACCAGCCTCCTCCAGTACGAGCGCGGCGACGCTCTCTTCACGGGCCAGTTTCGCCGCCTGCTTGATGACCTGATGCGGCTCGCTCGCAGCAACGGCTTCGCGCGGAGCGCGGCGGCGGCGGCAAGCGCGCTGGCGGAGCACGAGATCGATTGGCAGATCGGGCGGCTGCTGACGCTGCGAGTCGTCGGCCTGCATGCCGCCGGCAAGCTGCCGGACCGCGAATCGTCGCAGGCGAAACTCTTCATGAGCGAGGCCTACCAACGGCTCGGCGTCACCGCCCAACGCCTGGCCGGCCAGCACGGCCACCTGACGCATCAAGATGCCCGCACGGCGTTAGGCGGGCGCATCGTCCAGGCGCTGCTCTCCTCTACGACGGCAACGATCATCGCCGGCACGTCGGAGATTCAGCGCACGATCATCGCAACACGCGGCCTGGGTCTGCCGAGGGGGTAAGCGACATGGATATTCGATTCGACAGCAAGGTAGCGCTCGTCACTGGCGGGGCGAGCGGCATCGGCGCGGCGATCGCAAATGAGCTAAGCGCGTCGGGCGCCGCCGTCGCAATTCTGGACGTGAACGCAGACGGCGTACACGACGCCGTCAAGGCGATCGAGGCTGACGGCGGCGTCGCTCTCGGCTGCCCGGTCGACGTCACGGACGCCGAGGCCACCGCGGCGTCGGTAGAGGCGGCCACGGCCGAGCTGGGCGGACTCGATATCATCGTCAACTGCGCGGGCAAGGCGGGTACGCGCGCCTTCTTAGACGCCGATCCTGAGGAGACGCGGCAGCTTGTCGAAGTGAACCTGCTCTCGACCGTCTACGTTTGCCAGGCGGCGCTGCCGCACCTGGTCGAACGGGGCGGAGGCCGGGTGGTCAACATCTCGTCCGATG
>JADFOJ010000118.1 GCA_022562915.1 Planctomycetota bacterium
TCCGGCCCGCTGGGCCTCGCGACCCTCGCCGACCGCATCGGTGTGTCGCGCCGGGACCTGCTGCGGGTGTACGAGCCGTTCCTCGTTCGCCGGGGGCTGATCACGAGGACGCGACGTGGACGCGTGCTTACGCCGCTGACTCGGCATAGGTGATCCCGAACACCGTGGTCGTGCGCTCGGCCAGCAGAGGCTGGACCGCGTCGTCGCCCAGCGCGCGCGGGAGCAGCTCCGCGACTATCGCAAGATGCTCCCGCCGCCCTCGGCGTCACTGAAACAACGTGTCGAGTCGTGGCGTCGGCATTACAATGGGGATCGTCCCCACAGCGCCCTGGGCAACCTGGCCCCGAGGGAGTTCGCTGCATCAACGAGCCAGGTGGGCATGACCGGATGAAGCTCGTCGATTCACCCAGCACCTGGTACAGGATCGGGCACAAGCGCAAGGTGGCACGCCCCCTCCTCGCAGTGGATGACTTGTTGCGAACCGCCCCGTTTAGGTGGCGGTGGACAGGCTGATCAACCACTTGCTCTGAACAGGGGTTCGAATCCCCTGCCGGGAACAACTGCCGAAGTCTCCGACGGCCAGGGTCACACGCGGCGGGACGTTGGATCGGCTTTCCGACAACGAGATTGGCCCCATTGCAGACCATATGGCGTCTTGATTACGATCATCTGAAGAGACGTCAGTGCTGCAGCCAACTGACGAACTTCTCCTGCCCGATGGGGGTGTCCATCCACGACTGATCGGGCATCGGGTCGCCCAGGCATTCTTCGACCGTGCGCAGGCGCGGTATCGCAACGGAGGAAAGCGTTCCTTTCCGTGTGACCCAGGCGATCTCATGGCGTCGTTGGATTTCCGACACGATTTCAACGGTCATGCGCGCATCGCCTTCGACGTACGCGCAGACTGCATCGTGATCGCCTGCGCGCCAACGGCTCGGCGCGTCAGCCGCTTTCATGGACTTGCCGGTGGCGATCCTCATGCCCTTGCCGACGGCAGCCAGTCCCACCGGGAAACCCTTGATCTTGAAGAACTGGAACATGGGGTCGTACATTTTGAGAGCAGCCCGGCCCGCCTTGCGGAGATCGCCGGCGACGTGCCCGATCCATTGCAAGTCGAAACTCAACCCGTTCCAGGCGACGATGCCGTGTCCATCGGCCTGCATCTCTTCAAGGTAGTCCAGTAGTGCCCGTGCATGGTCGCGGGATAGATTCGTCAGCGGTGTTCCATCGGGCCCGCGCGAGAGCCAGAGCCGGGACTCGCCGCCATCGAGATGTGTTGCGGCGACTGAGATGTCGAATGGTGCGTACGCGTCGAGATCTTCGCCGGGTCGAAGGTCAAAGACGTTCGATATCTCGATGTCGAAGCCGAGGAATGCCACCGAGGGAATCCTTCAGGTAACAACTCAGTCAATGAGTGGTGTCTTTCCCGACGACCCCGTACGCCTGAGTGTACTGGATAGACCTGCGCCTCTCTACGGCGCCGGCTCCACGCTGAGGTGCCAGGGGATACCGTCGGGCAACGTGCGGTCGGGGTCGTCGCGCAGAGTGATCCGGCCGAAATCACAGTCGCCGGGCCCGAAGAAGCCGATCGCTGTCTTGAAGTCGGACGGGTGGCCACCGTAGAAGAGCGGCCCCTCGCCCGCCACGGCGCGGAACGTGGTCATGAGCGTCCCGTGGAAGTCCAGGGTTCCGCGGGCCTCGAGAGTACCCGCCACGATCGTGCCCTTGAGCTTGACCTCCGGGATATCCACGGGGTCGGCCTCCTGGTCGCTGGTGAACGCGACGATGCCCGCGGACCAGCCGGGCAGGAGGATCGAGCTCTTGCGCAACTCCTGGAGCACGCCGATGTCCATCGCATTGATGACCGCCTGGATATCGGCCGCGTCGGGCTGACCGTCGAGGTCGGGATCGTCCGCATGGATGTAGAACCGCGTCTCGCCCGTGAACTGGAGGTGGTTTCGCCAGTGCGTGTGCTCGAGGGGCGTGTCGCCGGCGACGGACCCGATGAACGTGCAGTCGTGGAACCGTACGTTGTTGGAGAACAGCTTCGTGTCGGGTACCGGAACCCCGTGCAAGTCCGCGGTCACGCCGGGAAACCTCAGCTCGTATATGAAGATCCCCGAACCGGGTGCGATCTCGACCTGCTCCAGTGCGCCCGCGAAGTTCCAGTTCTCGTGGACGCAGTCTGGCTCCGTCTCGATGAACGTGACGCCGCGGAACTCGCAGTTCTCGAACAGACCGTTGAGGCCCATCGGGATCCGCACGTTCGTGAACGTCATGTCGCGGTAGATCGGGCGGTCGAAATAGTCGTCAGCGGCCTGGGCGCCGTAGGGGATCGCCTCCCAGTTGATCTCGGCCGGGTCGCCGGTGGGGAGGATCAGTGTGCCGCCGGCGGCGAGGCCCGCGGCGACCTGGGCGTTGAAGTCCACCGGCGCGGCGGGCGGGTCCGCCGGGACCTGCAACTCGAACCACGCCAACGCGGTCTCGAAGTTACCGACCGTGATCTCCGGCAGCTCCCGTTCGTCGGCCTCAAAGATCACCGCCGGCTCGCCGAGGCCGGGCTGGATCGGACCGTGCACGACGGTCTGGTAGCTGCCACCGTGGGCGACCTCCCACTCCGCGCGAGCAACGGCAAACGCGAGGCGCCCCCGCACCTTGGCGTACGTGTCCATGACATCCAGGACGCCGTCCTTCCAGCCGAGCGAGTGATCGTCCGGCGTCGACGGGAGGCCGTCACCGTCACGGTCGGGATTCGCTTCGTCGATGAGACGCGCGAGTTGCAGGTCAGCTTCGAACTCAACGGGTTGCCCGCCGGCGAGGACCGCGTCGTACACGACCGCCTGGTTGTCGTCGACGTCGTAGTGGGCCAGGAAGAGGTCGAAGTCGTCCACGAACCCGTTCTGATCGGTGTCGACGATGATGCCCGGCGCAGCGTCGATCGCCAGTTGCTCGGCCGGGTCATTGATACTGATGCGGCCGTCGCCGTCGGTGTCGTGCAGCGCCATCTGCGCGTAGAACGTGTCGAGCTTGGTGTCGAGACCGGAGTTCAGATAGTAGAAGTCGCTGCGCATGACCAGCGGGTCGGCTTCGGCGCCGTCCAGCTCTCCGGCAACGATCCCGTAGTGCGTGCCCAACGCCCCGGTAACGGACACGTTCTTGCCGATCATGACGCGGCCGGGGCTGACGATCACGTAGTCGATCTTCCTGGTGATCCGGAAGTTAGCCGTGAGCGTGTCCGAGACCGTACCAGCGACGCCCTCGCTGGTGACGCGCACCTGGGGGAGCTCGTCGAGCAGCTCGTAGGTGAGCCGGAAGTACGGTCCGTCCCACCCGGTAAGTGTCAGCGGAACGGGCCTGACATGCAGCGTGCCGAACTGGTCAACAGTCGGCAGGGCCTTGTCGGCAGGAGACGGAAGCGGCAACGGCGCCCAGACGTGGTCGTGCGCGTCCAACATCGCACCGACCAGGCTGTTGACGGATGGATCACCTATGTACCCCTCCGCGGGAAGGATCACCACATCCCCGTCGGCCGGGTCGTAGGTGCCCAGCCAGAGGTCGTGGGCATAGGCCGCGTCGACCTCGCCCTTTGTGATAATGAACCGGGCCGCCTCCTGGGACAGCATCTGTTCCGCGAAGTCCAGGCCGGCACTTGCGGCCGACACGGCAGCGGCCGGGCACGGGCCCCAGTTGAGCAGGACCGCGAGCAGGTCTTCGATGTTCACGTAACCGTCACCGTTGACGTCGCCGGTGCACAGCCCCGCGGGATCGAAGCAGCCCCACTCGCCGAGAACCGTCAGAAAGTCCTCGATGTCCACCCAGCCGCTGGCGTCCGTATCCCCCGGGCAGTCACCCGTCGTCGCGGCGATGGTCCCGGCGGAGCACGCGCAGGCCGCGAACGCTGCGACCAACGAACCTGCGTGATTCCAGCCCGGGGCGCCACCCATGTTGTCAGCTTCGACCGGGTCCCCCGGTCACTCAAGCGAAGATGGAGGTGACGCTTGATCGACCGGGTTATGGGCCGCGCGACGCAGGAATGCCGGGAACAACGGTCTCGGGAGAGACACCGAAACCAAAGCCACCCGCGAGACTCGAACTCGCGACCTGAGCTTTACGAAAGCTCCGCTCTACCAACTGAGCTAGGGTGGCGTTAGACGGCCTGACGATAGCGTGGAGTCTGATTCGCGTCTACGCCGGACGCATCGGACATCGCCTCGGACAGGCAAAGGGTCGAAGAAGGGTCGAGAGCGTTCGGTTTGCCCGGTGTGACCAGTCTCGCATGCGCGTCCCAACTGTCATCGACGCCGATGTAGAACTGCTCAGTGACCTTCACCGATGAGTGACCCATCCACCGGCAGAGGACCACGAGCGGCACCCCAGCATGAGCCATCGTCGTGCCGTAGGACTTCCGCATGTCGTGAACGGTCGCGACTCGGTGGCGACCGCCCAGGCTGCGGTAGGCCCGCCGCTGGATCTGCTGGAAGCGGGTCAGCACGTTGTTGACGACCTGATAGTTGTCGCGGAGGGTGCCGGCCCGTAACTTTACGGCCAGCGTGCCCAGCCGGGTCAGCTTGAGGAACACGTACGGCGACCCGTCAGCGTCGGCCGAGTCCCGGAGTCGCAGCATGGCCTCGACGACCTCGTCGCTGACCGGCACGGTGCGATTGTGGTGGCTCTTGGACTCCCACGGCAGGAACGGGTAGGTCTGGCCGTCGATCTCGAATTCGCCGGCGGCCTTCGCCGTCACACGGACCCGGCCCGCGCCGAGTTGTAGATCGAGATCGTCCCATTGCAGGTGGCACAACTCAGCCAGCCGCAGGCCGCTGCCCAACCCCAACCGGACGAACGCCTCCCACCACACGGACGGGCACGCCGCGAGGATGGCGGCAATCTCATCCTGGCCGAAGGGCTCGAAGTGCTTGCCCCCGACCTTCGCCCTCTTGGCATCGCGGATCTGTTCGGAGTCGAACGGGTTCTCGTGGATGTACTTCTGCTCACGCCGAGTCGCCCAGGTGAACAGCGACGACAGCCGGGTGACGTGTTTCTTGACCGTCGACTTACTGCGGGTCCTGCCGTTCTTGTCGACAGGCTTCCGCAGGTGGCGGAGAACCGCCGAAGCATCCCCGATGGTGAAGTCGCGGACGAGTTTCCGGGGGCTGACGACGGCCATCAGGTGCCCGGCAGATTCTTCGATTTGCTTTTTCGTGGCTACCTTCCATGTCGGCGACTTCGCCTCGATGTACCGCTCGACCAACTCCGCTACGGTCACACGCTTGAGCCTCTCGACCTTCGTACTGTCGCGCGCGAACTCTCGCTCCATCGAACGCACAAGCTTCTCGGCCTTCACGCGCGACACCTTCCGCGCGTCGCCGATTGTCTGCGCCCGCCGCCGACCTTGCCGGTCAACGTACCGCGCCCGCCATACACGCCGGTCCGGGTCGCCCCTCTTGGGCACCGTCTCCGGTCCGACCAGACTTACGGTGATCTCACGCATCGCTGCATCTCCCATGGCAGAGGGTGTCCCGGAGGGACGCAGCCACCTTGCGAGTGAAACGTCACCGCCCGGAACACCCGTATTCGATTGTCGTCAGTGAGTCGCAAGGTGGCTGACTCCGGGAGCGTACTGCATCTGTGGACGGGGTGTCAAGGGTTCATTGCCCATAGTTTTCGGTCGTCTCATCCAGCCAGCGGACGACCTCCGCGAGCGTCCACCGATTCTCCCTCATGTACCTGCACGGACGGAGCCCGCCGGCGATCATCCGCTTGATTGTGTCGTGCGGGCTCTTGCCGGGGATCTTCAGCAACGCGATCAACTCGACCTCGGTAAGCACGAGCGTCAGCGGGTGGGCGGGCTGGTCGGCGGAGCTGTTCATTCGTGGGCCCAGTTCTCGGCGAGTTGTCGGGCCATGGACAACGCCTCGACCAGGGCTCGCGGTGCACCGGGCAGGTCCGACACGTTCTGCCACGTCTCTGTCACCATGCGGGCAGCTTCCCGGGCTGATTCGCCCCTGCCGCTCTCGTTGAGGCACAAGGCCGCTGCAGCCGGAGTCATCGTGTCCGGGTCCATGTCGGATGGCGGCAGGGCGGCACGAACGGCCCGGACGGCCCGCTGGACGTGTGAAGCCTTAAGTTTCAACCGCGTCGGCCGACGACCTTCCTCGCGTCGCCGCCCCTGCTCGATTTCGTGGTCATCGCGTGCGATCCGGCATGCCGCCTCCAAGACTTCGGCCTGTTTCGCGGGCTGGAGCTTCGCCAAGGGCCGCAGGTGCCTTTCTGTGAGCTGGCCCAGTCCTTCGGAGTGAACCCGGTTCACTCGTCGCCACACTTGCCCGGCTTCGACGAGTTGCCGCACGCGCCGGGTGGTGATGCCCAGGCCGGCCGCCACGAACGCCCACGACAGTGGACCGTCCCTGTCCCCCATCGCCTCGCGGCCACTGGCGAGCATGAAATCAGCCAACTCCCTGCACAGTTGAACGTGCGTCTGCACGACCGTCCTGCCGAGTCGGAAGATCCCGTTGAGCTTCCGGTCGGCATCGTCGCGTGTCAGTTTGGCCACCAGCCCGCCCGGTTCCTCGACCTGGGCATCGGCCTTGAGCAGTTCGAGCAGGTCGGCGCCCGTCTCGTCGTCGATGTACCACCGGCGAACGTCCTTGTGGCCCGCCGGCGGCATCGCCCACTTGACGGGCCGGCCCCATCGGCGGGCCAACTCGGCGGCGATGTGCTTGGCGCCGTCACGGCCGGGCCAGTCGCCATCGGGCTTCTCGTCATTCTCACCGACCACCAGCACGTCGCGGCCGCGAAGTAATTCGGCCAGGAGTGCGCCGCCGGCGCGGTTGCTGGAACGGCCGACGGCCGCGTATCCCATGGAGGTCGCCGCCAGCACGTCGGAAGCACCCTCGACGACCAGCACCGTGCCCACCCGACTGGCAAAACTGCTTGGGATGCTCAGACCCCGCTTATGCCCTGCGCCCGCTTTCTTGTCCCCGCTGCGGTCGCGGAAGATGATCCCGATCACGCGGCCCTTGGCGTCGCGCTCAGGGAACGTGCACCTCCGCCGCGTCTCACACCAACCGACGCCCAGATCGTCGAAGCCGTCCACAGGCAAGCCCAGATCATTGGCCAGCTCGGTGGCCAGGTTCGGCGTCAGTGCTTGGGCATAGTGATCCGCCTCCGATGCCGGGTCCACGGGTGGCGGGGACTGGCGCCGGGTGATGCTCTTACCTGTCGGGGGCTGTCCGTTGACCGCGACGAAGAGCGCACTGCCATCGTTGCACGGCTTCTGCAACCGAAAGCCGGCGGGC
>JADFOJ010000048.1 GCA_022562915.1 Planctomycetota bacterium
GGATGTGGTCCAGCGCCGTCACGAATGGCGGACGTTCGCCGGCGAGGTCGATGCAGGGCGTCTGATCTTCATCGACGAGACATGGGCCAAGACAAACATGACGCGTCAGCGCGGCCGTGCGCCTCGGGGCGAGCGTCTGATCGACAAGGTCCCGCACGGTCACTGGATGACGACGACGCTGATTGCGGCGTTGGGGATCACCGGGATGCGATGCGCGACGGTGGTCAACGGGGCTGTGAACGGGGACGTGTTCATCGCATTCGTCGAACACGTTCTGGTGCCGGAGTTGAGGCCGGGCGACATCGTGATCATGGACAACCTCTCCAGTCACAAGGTGACGAGAGTGCGTCAACTGATTGAGACGGCGGGCGCAGAGCTGCGTTACCTGCCGCCGTACAGCCCCGACCTCAATCCCATCGAGAACGTCTTCTCCAAGATCAAGCAACGGTTGCGCAGCCTGGGGCATCGCACCCGCGCCGCACTGTGGGAAGCCATGCAATCCGTCCTGGACGAGGTCACACTCTCAGACGCGGTCAACTGCTACCGACATGCCGGATATACGCTACGTGTTGGGTGAATGCGCTCTAGAGCGACAGAACAAGTCGAAGCCCATCGTCCAACGCGGCAACCAGCTTCGCGGAGAGCTTGCCGACCCGCTCGGTGAGGTACGATCGGTCCAGCGTGATCAACTGTGAGACGTTGATCACGGAATCCCGGGCAAGACGGCTCTGGCGGCGGCTCAAGGCCACGTTGCCCGGCGCGTCGGCGAGATGCATGTTCGACGTGATCACTGCCGCGATCACGGTCCGGATCCGGGCTCGATTGAACGCGTCCGCCTGGACCACGACGACGGGTCGGCGGAAACCCGGTTCCGAACCCCTGGGAACCGGCGGGCTCGCCCACCAGATCTCACCACGCCGCACTACCACTGCTCCCTGGGGAGGGAAGCGGTCTGCAACTGCATCAGTACTGGATCAAGCCCTCCATCGTCAGCCTCCGGGTACACCGCGTTGAGCGCTTCGGTGACACCGTCCAGCTCGTGCTCACGGACAAACGACGCCAAAGCGCGCTGGAACACAGCACTTCTGGAGATCCCAAGGCGTTTCGCGAGGCGCTCTACCGCCTCGAACAGGGAATCCGGCATGGACACGGCGGTCTTCATATCGCCAGTATAACTATAGTTATACTGCGAAATCAAGGCGCCGCTTGAGTGCTTTTGCCGCCTCGGTGCCTTCTTCCCCTACTCCCACTCGATCGTCGCCGGCGGCTTCGAGGAGATGTCGTAGACGACCCGGTTGACGCCGGCGACCTCGTTGATCATCCGGTTGCTGATGGTCGCCAGGATGTCGTAGGGGATCCGGGCCCAGTCGGCGGTCATGAAGTCCTGTGTTTCGACGGCCCGCACCGCGACGACCGATTCGTACGACCGCGCGTCGCCCATGACGCCGACGGCCTTGACCGGCAGCAGTACCGCGAAGACCTGGTCGGTGCTCCGATAGAGATTGTTGGCGATGATTTCCTCCAGCAGGATCTCGTCACACTCGCGCAACAGGTCCAGGCGTTCGGGCGTCACGGCGCCGAGAACTCGTACCGCCAGGCCCGGTCCGGGGAACGGGTGCCGCCAGACGATGTGCGACGGCAAACCGAGCACTTCGCCGAGTTGCCGCACCTCGTCCTTGAAGAGGTGCCGCAACGGCTCGACCAGTTCAAACGGCATGTCGTCGGGCAGACCGCCGACGTTGTGGTGGAGCTTGATGTTCGCCGCCTCGCCGGAATGACCGTGGCCCGATTCGATCACGTCCGGGTACAACGTTCCCTGGGCGAGAAATCTCGCGTCACCCTGCACCTGTTTCGCTGCCTGGGTGAAGACCTCGATGAAGCGGTGGCCGATGAGACGCCGCTTTTCCTGGGGGCACGTCACGCCAACGAGATCCGCCAGGAACTGGGGCCCGGCGTCCACGACCCGCAGGTCGATCTCGAAGTGGTCGCGGAAAGTCGCCTCGACGAGCCGGCGTTCGTTCTTGCGCAGCAGGCCGTTGTCGACGAAGATGCAGCTGAGTTTGTCGCCGATCGCCCTGGTGAGCAGGGCCGCCACCACCGAGGAGTCGACGCCGCCGCTGAGCCCGCAGATGACCCGGGCATCCCCGACCTGTTCGCGGATGCGGATGCATTCGCTGTCCACGAATTCGCTCATGCGCCACGTGCCCTGGCACGTGCAGATCTTGTAGAGGAAATTGCGAAGCAGGTCCACGCCGTGCGGGGTGTGGGTCACCTCCGGGTGGAACTGCACACCGTAGAACGGCAGGGTCTTGTGCCGGACGGCGGCGAACGGGCACGTCGGCGTGGTGGCCAGCGCTTCGAACTGCTCGTCGAGCCCCGTCACCTGGTCACCATGGCTCATCCACACCGTGGTCGTGGCGGGAATGTCCGCCAGCAGATCGGAATGATCCAGCACGGTCAGGCGGGCTCGCCCGTACTCGGCCTTGGGCGTCCTGCGGACCTCGCACTTCAGCAACTGGCAGCCGAGCTGCATCCCGTAGCAGATCCCCAGGACGGGCACGCCCAACTCCAGCAGCGCCGGGTCGCATCGAGCTTTCGTTTCAGAGGTGACGCTCGCGGGACCGCCTGAGAGAATGATCCCACGGGGATTGAGAGCGCGGAGGGTCTGCACGGACGTATCCGGCGCCTGGAGCAGGCTGAACGCCCCCGCTTCGCGGACGCGCCGCGCGATCAACTGGGCATACTGGCTGCCGAAATCGAGAATAACGATCACGTCGGCGTGCCGGGGAAGCCCCACGCCGGTACCGGCTGATTCAGCCATGTGCAACATTCCACTGGAAAGCAACCAGTGTAGACGGCTCCGCGCCGGGCTTCCAGCCGAGGCTTTGCTCCCGCCGGGCCGACCCCGTATGCTCTGACCGATGACTCGACCAGCGGCGGTGAATGCGGCTGCGGCGTTGCTTGTCGCCGGTGGGTGCACGGCGCCGGCGCCCGAACCGGATTTTGACGCCGCCCTTGCGGCCTCGCGGATCGCTGCGATCGAATCGGCCCTGCGCTCCCGCGACGTCTCCAGGACTCCGCAGATCGTCGAGCAACTCGATTCGGACGATCCGGCGGTCCGACTTCTGGCAATTTCAGCGCTGGAGAGACTGACCGGAAGAACCTGCGGGTACCATTACGACGACCCGCCCAGCCTGCGAGAGCAGGCGATCAAGCGGTGGGTGAACTATGTCAACGAAACCCCCGCCAACTTCGCACGCGCCGATGGCTGATCTCACCACCGAACCGGAGGTCCAGTTGCGGATGTTCAGCCAGCCGCGGTTCCTCGCCGCCGTCCGCGCGCTGGTGGGAACCATGGCGCAACGGCTGGGCTTCAACGAGATGCAGTGCGGCCAGATCAGCCTCGCCGTCGACGAGGCACTGTGCAACGTCATCACCCACGGGTACGATCGAAAGCCCGACGGCCAGCTGTGGATCAGTATCTGGGCACTTCCAGGCACGCCGACCGGGTTGAAGATCGTCATCGAGGACCTCGCGAACCAGGTCGATCCCGCTGCGATTCAGCCCCGCGACCTCGACGACATCCGGCCCGGCGGTCTCGGCGTGCACATCATTCGGGAAGTCATGGACGAGGTCACATGGGAGCGCCGCTCGCCGGAGGGGATGAGACTGACGATGATCAAGCGCGTCTGACCGGGTCGTCGACATCGACCGGTCAAAGGCATGGATGGTTTGGGTGTCATGGACGTCATGGACGTCGAAGGAACAGCGAGTCAACACATGAGCAAGGCCGAAGAGCTCGAGATTCACACCGAGGACATACCCGACGGCATCATCGTTCGCCCAACCGGGGAAATCGACTTGAGCTGCGCAGCACTGCTGCGGCAGCGGCTGGGCAAGATCCAGGAGAGCCAGCCGTCCCGACTCGTGATCGATCTCAGCGCGGTTCCGTACATGGACAGCTCCGGCGTCGCCACGCTGGTGGAGGCGATGCAGATCGCCCGCCGCACCGGCAGCAAGCTCGTCCTGTGCGCCCTGCAGCAGAAGGTTCGCTCGATCTTCGAGATCGCGCGGCTTGACATGGTCTTCTCCATCGTCGGCAGCGTCGAGGAAGCGTCGGCGCTGTAGCCGGCCTGCTGGAACACCGAGGATCACGCTGACCGCCCATGCCCGAATCGGCTGACCCGAAACCCTCCGTCATCTTCCGCGCTCTGGACAGTGTGGGCGGGATGTGCGTGAGGCCGCTCGCGGTCGTGGGCGGCGTCTCGTATCTCATACGGGACGTTGCCACGTGGATCTTCCGCTCCATCGTCCGACCCCACGTGCGGTTCGGCCGGACGGCCCTGGTGACCCAGCTCGTTCGCGTCGGCGCGCGGGCCACATGGATCGTCATGCTGGTCTGCGGATGCGTCGGGCTGATCCTGGCCCTGCAGATGGAGCCGGTCCTCGCGGAGTACGGGCAGACGAACCTGATCGCCAACATCGTCGGCATAAGCATCACCCGTGAGCTGGGCCCCCTGATCGCCGCCATCGTGGTCACCGGATTCGCCGGGGCCTCGATCGCCGCGGAACTCGGAACCATGGTCGTCGGTGAGGAGATCGAGGCGCTCGAGGCGCATGCGCTCAACCCGATCCGTTTCCTGGTCGTGCCGCGTGTCCTGGCGACAACGATCGGGCTGATACTGCTGACCGTGATCGGCGACGTCACCGCCATACTGGCCGGCGGCTTCATGGGCGTCGTCTTCCTCGGTGTTCCCTACGAGTTGTACAAGTCCAACACGTTCGACGCAATCGACCTGCCGGACTTCCTGACGGGGCTGCTGAAGGCGGGCGTCTTCGGATTGATCCTGAGCTCGCTGGCGTGCTATCACGGGCTGAGAGTGACCGGCGGGGCGGCGGGCGTCGGTCGCGCCACGACCGCCACCGTGGTCCAGTCGGTGCTGGCGGTGATCCTCGCCGACCTCCTGTTCACCGCGATCTTCTACAGCGTCGGGTGGGGGTAGTGCCGCTTCGCGGCACAGAGAGTAGAGAGTAGAGAGTAGAGCAGGGGAGTGACTTACTCCGGCTCCATGACCACGTACCTCATCACGAACCCGTCGTCGCGGGAGCGGATCTCCCAGGAGATGGGGCCCATGTACCGGTCGAGCGTGCGGACGTCGAAGTTCGCCCACGGCAATTCGCCCGCATCGGCGAAGTCCTGCTCCATTTGCCGGGCGCCGTCAGGGTCCCACTGCTTCATCTGCTCGAGGACCTTCTTATTGGCCATCGAGCCGAGGCCCTTGAAGTACTCGATGCAGTCGACCAGATCAACCACGCCCCAGCCCACGGATCGCGGCGACGACATCGCCCGCAGGGCGCGGCGATACGCCGGATCATCCTCCAGGCCGGGCATGTCGGCCCGGGCCATCGCCCGCAGCCCGTCCTCGACCACGCTGGTGTTGCCGAGCATGACGTAGCTTCCGCCGAAGCCGATCGAAAATCCCTCACCCGCGGCCATCATCTCCGGGACCATGCCCAACGGATTGCCCTCCATCGAGTAGATCCGGTGGCCGAGAAAGTCGCGAGACTCCAGCCCCAGGCCGGCGGCGTACTCGGCGAGCACCGCCTCGATCTCACCGGGCCGGGTCGACTCGATCGCGAAGAGCGTCTTGAGGCTGTCGATCTTCAGCGGCCTGGTCAGTGTCGCGACGGTATGGATCTCCGGCCCCAGTGCCGAGCACACCTTGTCGATGGTCGGGCCGTACTCGACGAGCATCTGGTCGAGCTGCGCGCCGAGCATGGGATTGGCGGCAGCGACATCCCTGAGGAAGCCCATGACGCCGTCGAACCGGAAGTTGAACCGGCCGTAGAAGACGCTGCCGGGGCCGACGAACCCGGGCACGGTGCCGTGCGGGGTCTCGTGGGCGAACAGCTTCGACAGGCCGGTCTTCCCGTGTGGCATGTAGACACCGATCGTCTCCTCGACCATGACGCCATCGTCGTCGCCGAACCGGACACCGAATCCGAACGCCTCGACGTCACCGACGATCTGCCGGAATATCATCTGCGCCATCATGACCATGGGATTACCGCCCATCAGCCTGCCCAGGTCGCCCAGCAGCACGACGGCGTAGCCGTCCACGACGCCAAGCTGTGCGACGGCTCCCTGGAAGTCGTCCCGGTCGGCAAGCTCGGATCGCCCGTCTTCATCGACGAGCTCGAGGGCGTTGCGCAGGACTCCCAGATCCGAACACAGCATGAATCGCGCTCCGTCACGTACGTAGTAGGCAACGTTGAACTGATCCATCATCTCCCGGGGGTCGGGCATGGGCAGCATGCCCATGTCGCCGTGATCGACATCGTCCTCGTCGAAGTCGAGCTTATCACCCGCCAGTACGCGCAGGTCGATCGTGTAGACGGTCCGACCGAGAACCTCCTGCTCGGGGATCTCGATCTGCTGCTCCTCCCGGGCTCTGTCCAGGACGGCATTGACGACCCTGTTCATCCGGTGTGCCTTGATGCCGTAGTCGGCCATCGCCAGGTATCCCGTCCCCGCGTCGGGATCCTGCGGCGAGCCGGGGAAGATGGCGAGGCCCACCGGCCCCTGCGGCCACGACACGTCGTCCGCATCGAGCCCGAGCTCATCGAGGACTTTGCCGAACTCCTCGTGGAACTCTTCCAGCGGCTCCTCGAACATCGCCGTGAAGTCGTCGGAGGTCCAGAGCGACCACAGCGGCGTGCTCTTGAGCGACTTCAATACCTTCCTGAAGTCGTTGACGCCGGCGACGACGATGCTGTTCGCCGGCGCGAGATGGTCGATGGTGGGGCTTGCATGGGTCGCGGCCGCGGTGACGCCGAGTGCGATCGAGAACACGCTGATGTGCTGGAACACGTCGAGATCCCTCATGGAAATGATTGAGCCTGTGGCGGGATCACCGGGGGCGGTCTGCGCCGTCCTTGAGCGCGGGCGCGACGCCGTATCGACGGCGCCTCGGCGGCTGGTGGTACCTGTGTCCCGAATTGGGGTTGTCCTTGGCGTAGGCGAACGCTTCGCGGTTGCGGAGGAAGTCCTTGACATACCGGGCAGGGATCGCAAAGTTCAGACCCTCACCGAGGAGAATCCCCATGTTGGTGATGCCGACGACCTCGCCGCGCGTATTGAACAACGGGCCTCCGCTGTTGCCGGGGTTCACGGCGGCATCGGTCTGGATGTAGGTCAGGCCGTCGAAGCTTCGCTGGGTGGCCGAGATGACGCCCTGGCTGAGCGACCGCTCCAGCCCCAACGGGTTGCCGATGGCGAAGACGGTCTGTCCGATCTCGATCGTCTCCTGTCGCTCCAGCAGTGCGTAGGAGAACCTGTCCGAACTCGCCGGCAGTGGAATCGCAATCAACGCCAGGTCGATGTGGTTGTTGACGGCGACGATCTCGACGTCCTCGATAACGGTCCTCTTGAGAGTACCGTCGGGTTGGGGAAACCATACGGTGGCCCGGAGGCTCGTTTCCCCCTGGATGACGTGCGCGTTGGTGATCGCGTGACCCGCTTCATCGATGATCACGCCGGAGCCGAGCCCGCCGGGCGTCGAAATCTTGATCACGGCGGCCCCGACCCGCTTGGCCTGCTCCCTGGGATCCAGTTCCGGCAGGTTGCGGGCCGTATGAAAGAGCGAGTCGGTCTCGACAGGGTCGATACTCTCGGTCGTGTCGAACTCGATCTCGACGATGTCGTCGACATCGAACGCGAGCACCCTCGGCCCGACGTCCAGCCATACCGTGTGCTCATTTCGCTTGATCACGGTTCCATGAACCGCGGCCCCGCCGGTGAGCGTGACGACGTCGCCGGCCGCCACCGATCCGAGCACGCCGCTGACCAGGATCACCGCCACAGCCGTACCGGAGGGTCGTCGCTTCATGAGTGCTCAGGGCTTTCCAAAAGCAGTACAGAGGTCTGCAGCAAGTATACGATGGTGACGATGAAGCCTGCAATGCCCGCGCGTTCGGTGTCATCGGCCCGAACCGACGAACCGTGCAGATGATGAATCGGTTCGATCGGCCGTTTTCTTTCGTCTTTCGCAGCCCAGGAGCCGACCATGCCCCCCCTCGTGACCTGCTGCGTCGCCATCGCTCTGTCCAGCATGGCAGCGGCGCCGGAGCCGCACGCTCCATTGGCCGAATACGTCGGCTTCGGCGAGCTGGAGATCGTCCGTATCGATTCGGGCGCCGGGCCCATGACCGTCGCCGACGTTGACGGCGACGGCTTCGCGGATCTCATCGTCGTCAACAACTACGCCAGCCGCATCGAGGTGCATTACCAGCGTCCCGGCGCCTCGCCCGACGATGAAGTCGTCAGGAGCGCCCGGCCCAACGATCTTCCGGAGCACTGGCGATTCAGGCGGGAGTTGCTCTCGGTGAGCCATCGCGTGCTCGCGGTCGTCCCGCACGACTTCGACGGCGACGGCCGACTCGACCTGATCTATGCCGGGCTGCCCGGTGAACTCGTGTTCATGCGGCAGGGCACGGACGGTCGGTTCTCGGTGGCGCGCAAGCACCGCGTCAGGAAACTCGCGGCGAACCGCAACGGCCTTGCCGTCGCCGACATCCTCGGCGACACGCGGCCGGAACTGCTGGCACTGGTCGGGGGCGAGATCCACCTGTGGACGCTCGACGGTGACTCCATCGGCACGCCGACCAGGCTCGGCGCCGGCGCCGACTTCGTGGCGTTCATGATTGCCGACTACAACGGCGACGGGCGACTCGACATCGCGGCCGTGCTGCCCGAGGACCCTGCGCCGGTCAGGATGTGGTTCGCCAAGCGCGAGGCCGGCCTGGGCGTGCTCGGCGCGCAACTGAGGTTCGAAATGCCCGCGCTGGTCGAGTTGCAACCCGTCACCCCGCCCAATTCCATGGCGGCCGCCGTGGCAGTCATCGAACGCGCAAGCAAGCGACTCGTGCTGTACAGGATCGTCGAGAACGCGATCGAGATGTCCGGTGACCGCGACGCGGCCATGGAGGTCTACAGCTTCACCGATCCCGGCAACCGCGACCGGACGGTCCGTGTCGTCGACCTCGACGGCGACGGGCTGCTGGACCTTCTGGCCACCGATACCCAGGCCAACACGCTGGTCGCCTATCACCAGGTGGACGGCAAGGGATTGCAACCGGCGCAGTCGTATCCCTGTTACGCCCAGGTGAAGTACCTTGCCGCCGGCAACGTCGACGACGATCCGTACGCGGAGCTCTTCGTGCTGTCGGAGAAGGAAGGCGTCGTCGGCCGGTGCGACGTCACGGCACACGGCATCCCCTACCCCGTACCGCTGAGGCTTCCGGACGGTTACACGCCGGTCGCGATGAACCTGGTCACGCTCGACGGCGAGCCGCGGGTTGCCGTCGTCGTCAAGCGCAAGCGAGAGTACTCGATCGCCCTGCTGGACATGGACGGCGGGAGCGAGACGATCGATCTCGGCTCGCTGAGTCGTTCGCCCGAGACGATCATCGCCATCGACGCCGACCAGAACGGCCGGATGGACCTGCTGCTGTTCACTCGCGACAAGCCGATGACGATGCTCTACGCCGGTGAGAACGGCTTCGAGCGGATCGAGTCCAGGGACATGGGGCAATTCGGCCTCGTGAAGGCAGCCGGCGCCGACAACACGGCGCTCTTCGACATCGACGGCGACGGGCGGCCCGAACTTCTCCTGGCGGACCGCAACTACGTGCGCGCCGTGCGATACGAGCCGGATCCGCCGGCGGGAATCAGCCCCGGCTGGCAGGTCGTGGCGCAGATCAATGCCGATGACAGCACCTCCAAGCTCGTCTCGCTTGCCGTGCTGGGCGATCGCATCGTCGTCGCGGATACCCACAACGACCGGCTCGTCATCCTGGCGCGCGATGCCGGCAGCGACCCCGACTCCCCGACCGCCTGGCGCGAGTCCGAATCGATCAACGTGCAGGGGTTCCCGTTCAGCGCGATCCACGCCGGCGCCCTGTCGGGCGACGGGCACGACAACATCATGGCCGTGGGCATCAACGGGTTCGGGCTCATCCGGCTCGCCGGCCGCGGTCTATCGCTGCAGGAGTTCGCTTCCTGGCGCACCGACGAGGAACAGCGTCGCCAGCACGAACTCGCCACCGGTGACCTCAACGGTGACGGGTTCATCGACCTGGTGTCGCTCGACGCCGGCGAGCAGATGTGCGAGATCTTCACGATGACCGAGACGGGCCGGTTGCTGTACGTCACGGGCTTCCAGGTGTTCGAGTCGAAGATATTCTCGGGCGGCGACACCCGCGAGTACCAACCCAGCCAGGCGATCATCGCCGACGTCACCGGCGATGACGCCGCGGACCTGCTGCTGCTCGCCCACGATCGCGTGCTGATCTACCCGCAGATGACCGCCGAGAAGCCGCAGGCGCACAGAAAATAACCGCCGAAGGGCAGTGCGCCACCAGTAGCCCCCGGCATGGAACAGGCGCTGCGTCCATGGAACAGGCGCTGCGTCCATGGAACAGGCGGGTAGAGCGAAAAAGTCTCGACACGCTGATCCCGATTCCCTGGCGTTTGCGCCCGTCTTGATAGAGGCGACAAAGGCGCTTCACAGCGGAGATCGAGTATGTGGCCGAGACGACTTCATGTGAGCATGCTTGGGACCCTTGCCGCCCTGGGCGCGGCAGCCCCAGCGACCGGCGGCACGTTCCAGGGCCTCGGCGATCTTCCGGGCGGAGTCTTCTTCAGTGAAGCCGCCGGCGTCTCGGCCGACGGCGTGACGGTGGTGGGATTCGGCAACAGTTCCCTGGGCCTCGGGGCGTTTCGCTGGACACCCTCCGAGGGCATGGTGGGCCTCGGCGACCTGCCCGGCGGCAGCTACGCAAGTCGCGCGTTCGCGGTCTCCGCGGACGGATCGACAATCGTCGGACGGGGGGTTTCCGCATCGGGACCCGAAGCGTTCCGCTGGACCGGGGCCGCCGGCATGGCCGGGCTTGGCGACCTGCCCGGCGGATCCTTCTTCAGCGGCGCGTTCGATGTCTCGGCCGACGGCTTGACGGTGGTCGGGGTCGGCAATTTCCTGTCGATGCCGCAGGCCTTTCGCTGGACTGCCCGCAGCGGCATGATCGGGCTGGGCGACCTGCCCGGGGGCAGTTTCAACAGCACCGCCAACGGAATCTCAGCCGACGGCCTGACGGTGGTGGGCACCGGGAGCAGCGCGCTGGGCTCCGAAGCCTTCCGCTGGACACTCTCCGAGGGCATGGTGGGTCTCGGCGATCTGCCCGGTGGAGCGTTCGGCAGTGTGGCCAACGGAATCTCCGCCGACGGCACGACGATCGTGGGCGCCAGCACCTCTGCGTTCGGTCCGGAAGCATTCCTGTGGACACCCGCCGGCGGCATGGCGGGTCTTGGCGATCTGCCCGGCGGAGCGTTCTTCAGCGAGGCGCGCGACGTCTCGGCCGACGGCTCGACGGTCGTGGGATTCTCCACGAGCGCATCGGGGAACGAGGCGTTTCTCTGGGACGCAACACACGGCATGCGGTCACTTGCACAGGTCCTGGCCGATATCCTCGGCCCGGACGCTCCGGACGCCCCGGACTTCGGGGACCTGGACAACTGGACACTCGACGAGGCCATGGGTATTTCGGACGACGGGCTGACCATCGTCGGCCGCGGCATCAATCCCGATGGCTTCCCGGAAGCCTGGATCGTCACGCTTCCGGAACCGGCGTCATTGATACTGCTCGCCCTCGGCGCGGCGGTCGTCACTCGCCGACCCCTGCTCCCACGCCCCATGATCTTTGCAAAGGGAACTACACCATGATTCGTCAGATCCGGATGCTTGCGGTCGTCCTGGGGACGGTCTCGGTGGCAGGCGCCGCAACGTTGCGGGTACCGGCTGAGTACCCGACCATCCAGGCTGCCATGACGGCGGCGGCACTCAGCGGCGACACGGTGCTCGTCGCGGACGGGACGTACACCGGCGTGGGCAACACGAACCTCCTGTTCAACATGAAGAGCCTGATCGTCCGCTCGGAGAACGGGCCGGCACAGTGCATCATCGACTGCGCCGGGCTCGGCAGCGGCTTCACGTTCTTCGGCGAGCCGCCCACATCGGTCGTCGACGGCTTCACGATCATCAACGGCGGCGGATCTCCCGGGCCGGGGATCTACATGTACTACAACAGCAACCCCTCGATCAGCAATTGCATTATCCGGGGCAACACCAGCGGCCAGGAGGGCGGTGGAGGCATCTACTGTGCACTGGCCAACCCGACGATCACCAACTGCACGATCACGGGCAACTGGGGCGCCGCCGGCGGCGGCGTGTACCTGATGATGAGCAGCCCGACGATCCGCAACTGCGTGATCGCCGGCAACACGGCCGGCGCGCTCGGTGGAGGCATCTACTGCGACACCGGCAGCACCCCGACGATCGTCAATACCATCCTGTGGGGCAACGGGGCGCAGGAGATCTTCGTCGAGATCGCCGGCGCTGCCGGTGTGAGCTACAGCAACATCCAGGGCGGCTGGCCCGGCGCCGGCAATATCAACGCCGCCCCGCTGTTTGCCGATCCCGCCAACGGCGACTGGCGTCTCGCGCCCGGCTCACCGGCAATCGACGCCGGCGACAACACCGCCCTGCCCGCGCACGTGACGACCGACCTGGACGGCAACCCGCGTTTCGTCGATGACCCGGCCACGGCGGATTGCCCGCAGGCGCCGGGATCCTGCGGCATCGCCCCCATCGTTGACATGGGCGCGTCGGAGTTCCAGGTCGAAACCTGTCCCTGGGACTGCGGCGGCGGCGACGGCGGCGGTGACGGCGCCGTCGGCATCGGGGACTTCCTCGCCCTGCTCGCGCAATGGGGTGGGCCCGGCGCGTGTGATTTCGATGGCGGCGGCGTCGGGATCGCCGACTTCCTGGCCATGCTCGGTAACTGGGGTCCGTGCCCCTGACTGAAACGATCCCCCTGTGCTGCCGGGTGGCATGGTTGACGGCGTCCGCCCTGGCGGACGCCGTCGGCCGTGGTTGGCGTACGACTCGGCGTCGGCGCCGGCTTCCGTCATCGAGTTGCCGGCGCCGCGTGAGATCGCACGACGCAACATATCCTCATCACCATGAAGCTGCGTTTTGGCAGTCACACCGGTTACGCCTGATACGTTCCGGTCTTGGCAGCATCGCCGATCGAACGAATCAGAGACGAGGTACGGGCCGGTCACCACCGGTTCAGCGAGCATGCATTGGATGAGCTCTACGCCGACAACCTGCATCCGGTCGATGCGGAGTCGGCGCTTCTCAGTGGTGCCGTGACACGGACCCAGCGGGACCACCCCAACCTGCCCGGTCCGCGCTATAGTGTCGTCGGGACGGCGACAGACCTGACGACGATGGTCGCCGTGGTCTGCCGATTCGAGCCGCCGGGACAGTTGCTCATAATCACCTGCTACGAGATCGAATGATGGCCGAATACGACGAACACCGGTGCGACTTCTGCAGCGGGACGGTAGGCGCGATGGTCGCCCGCCATGAGCCGATGCGCGTGGACGACAAGGTCGTTCTTCTGGACGGGCAGATCATCGGCAAGTGCGACCGGTGCGGGCATCGGTACTACCCGGCCGCGGTGGTCAAGGTCGCCCAACGCGTCGCGGCGCACCCCGAAGAGGCCGCCCGGCACGAGTCCATCCCCGTGGCCGCCGCGTGAGATCGCCTGTACGAGCAACGGCTCCCTCTACTCCCTGCTGCCCTGCCACATCTCGTACTTCAGCAGGCGGCACTCGATCTGGGCGTTGAAGAACGGGACGCGCCTGCTTGCCTTGAGGCCGATGCTGCCCGTGAGATAGCGGTTGCCGGAGAAGACAAAGCAGCTCCAGCCGGCGCAGCGGTCCTTGAAGTAGCTGCCCAGCCGCTCGTAGGTCGGCTGGAGAAGCTCTTCCTGGCCGAGCCGGGCGCCGTACTCGGGGTTCACGATGAGGACTCCCGGGCTTGACGGCAGCGGCGCGCTCGCGAAGTCGGCCTCGTAGAATTCGATCAGGTGCGCAACGCCCGCCGTCTCGGCGTTGCGACGCGCGGCGGCGACCGCGCGTTCGTCGAGGTCCGAGGCGACGATCGGCACACTCGGCGTCTTGCGTGCCCGCCGCCGGGCAGCCGCCCGCAGTGCCGACCAGTGCTTCTCGTCGAAGCCGCGGACGTGCTCGAACCCGAACGTCGAACGAAGCAGCCCCGGCGCACGGTCCAGCGCGATCAGGGCGGCCTCGATCGCCAGCGTTCCGCTGCCGCACATCGGCAGCGCCAGCGGGCACTGCCCCTTCCAGCCCGTCGCGAGCATGATCGCCGCCGCGAGCGTCTCCTGAAGCGGCGCCTTGTGAGGGTTCCGACGGTAGCCGCGGTCCGCGAGCTTGCGCCCCGACGCGTTCAGCGCGATCGTCGCGCGCTCCCCCTTCCAGTACAGGTGCACCACGACACCGCGCCGCTGGGGGCCCGAATCGGGCCGCTCGCCCGTCTCGGCCGCGATGCGATCGACGATCGCGTCCTTGAGCCGGAGGTTCGGAAACATCGAGTTGTTGATCGACGGGTGCTCGACGCGCGACTCGACGGTGAGATACCCGTCCGGGGCGAGGATCTCCTCCCAGGCCATCGAGCGCGCTTCGCGATAGAGGTCATCGGGCGAGCGGCACCGAAAGCTCTTGATCGGGTAGAGCACCTGCAAGGCCGTGCGCAACTCCAGGCACAAGCGCCACGTGTCCGTCCACGTCCCGTGGGTCGTGACGCTGGTCTTCGTCCGAGCGGTGACGGGAAGCTCCAGCGGCGCCATCTCCTGCGACAGCCACGGCGCGAGCGCCGGTGCGCAGGTGATACGGATGTCTCGTGGCCGGGCAAGGTCCATTCGGGGCGTCTCGAGCGTAAACGGACCAGACTAGCCCCAATGCGAGAGCAACTCCAGCAGGTCCAGGATGCCGACGGTGCAGTCGCCGTCGAGGTCGGCGGGGCAGTTTGGGCAGTCGTCGCACGACCCCCATGCCGCCAGCAACGCCAGGAAGTCGGCAATGCCGACTCGGCCGTCGCCGTCGAGGTCCGCGGATTCGGGAATGATCAGCGAGAGCACCGTGCCGTCCGTCACCGCGCCGGCCAGGTTAAAGCTGAACTGCAGATCAACGAAGCCCGAAGTGCCGTCCTGGTAGCCGATGGTGGCACTGGCGCCGGCGGTCACTGCGGGACCCTCGATCTCGTAGAAGTACTGCGCGTAGGTTCCGGTCGGCTGATCGTTGGGCAACACGTGCACCTGGAACCTGAGCGTGCTGCCGGCGCCATCGAAGTTCGCGTAGTTCCACTGCACGACGGTCCGGGTGCCCAACACCGGATCGTCGACCAGCTCGACGTAGAAGGTGTCTCCTTCCTTGTCGTCGATGTCGTCCCAGAAGGCGAGTGTCGCCTGGCCGCCGTTGAAGGCGTCGAGACTGGGGATCTCCTGGTTGATCGCTTCCAGGTCAAACAACGTCTGCTGCCCGAACGACATGCCCCCGTTCTGCCCGACCGTGATGGACCCGGGCCGCAAGACGAAGTTGCCCGCGAACGATCCGACGCCGATCTCGCCGTCGCCGGCCAGGGGCAGGAGTTGGCCGATATCGGCGATGTCCACGAACGGCGGTGGGCTCGGATCCTCGATGAAATGGACCACTTGCCCAAGGGCCGGACCTGTCAGCCCCGCGACGGCGGCAAGCAATACCGATTGTCTGGCGGTGCCCATCAAAGGTGGCCCTCCATGTCCAGGTACGGCGCAGCTGCGTCGGGTCTGCCCCACGCATCGTACAGGTTGATGATACGGGTCCTGGTCTCGCGGGAAAGCACCGGATGCCTCACGCCGCCATCGCGAACCCGAGAGAAACTCTCCAGCAGAAGCTCTTCGGCTTCCTCGAAACGGTCCAGGTCGATGAGGCAGCCACCGAGTTCGCTCTGGGCCCGGGCGATCTTGAGGTGGTTGACCGGCTGTCGCCGGCCATAGAGGCTCAAGCTCTCTCGCAACAGCGGCTGCGCGCCGGCCGCGTCACCGCACTCCGCGAGCGACCGGCCAAGCACCAGCAGCGATGACGCCAGACGAGGATGGTTCGGGTCCCTCCCCCGCCGGATCTCCAGCGCGGCCCTGGCCAGCGGCGCCGCTTCGTCGCACCGTTGCCACGACGCCAGCAGGTCGGCCAGGTTGTTCATCGTGGTGGCGAGCGCCAGCGTGCTGCCCGGAAGCCGGCGTCCCAGGTCGAGGGCTTCCCGGTACAGGGGCTCCGCCTCTTCGTACCGGCCCATGGTCGTCAGCAGCAGCGCCAGGTTCTTGAGCCCGGTGGCGACGGCGAGGTGCTCGTCGCCGAACACCGTGCGACGAATGGCCAGCGACTCACGGTAAAGGTCCTCTGCCTCCTCGTACCGGCCCGTGTCCGCCAGCAGCAGTGCCTGGTTGTTCAGGCACACGGCCACCCTGTAATGCTCCGGTCCCAGCGTCGCGCGCAGGTGAACCGCCGCCTCGCGATACAGCGCGAGGGCCTGGTCGAAGGCGCCCGTGTTCTTGAGGGCGGCGGCGAGGTTCACGGTGGTCGTGGCGACATCGGCGAGGGCGGCGAGCGTGACCCGCGATCCCGCCGCCGTCTCACGCTCCCAACCCTGAAGGACCCGATGGCGGATCTCCAGGGCGTCGCGCAGGCACTCCAAAGCAGACTCCAGGCAGCCCGTGGTTCTCAGCAGGACCCCGAGATTGTTAAGTGTCTCGGCGTATTCGGCGCTGTCTGCGCCGAGCAACTCGCGTCGCCGGCGCAACGACTCGCGGTAGTACGTCTCGGCGGCATCGGTGTCTCCGGTCGCCCTGGCGAGCAGGCCCATGTTGTTCAAGCCCTCGGCAACGAGAGCATGTTCGTCGCCGAGGACCCGCCTGCGAATGTCCAGCGCCATCGCAAGGTGTTCGCCCGCCTCGTCGAGCCGGCCCAGCCGCAGGTACGTCATGCCGATCGAGGTGCGAACGGACGCTTCGACCTCGGGCTGACCGGCCAGCGCCCCGGCCTCGATGCTGCCCGCCGCCTCGTCGAGCATCAGCCGGACCGCGCCATGCGGGCCCGTCGCAGCGCCGGGGTCCACCGACGCGAGCATCCGGGTCAGGAAGGCGTTGGTACGCTCGACCTTCCGCGCCTCGGCGTGCGTCTTCCTGCTCGACTCACGGGCGAGCCACCCCTGCCAGGTGGTCGCGACAAGTCCCCCCATCAGCGACAACGTCACGATGACCGCGACGAAGACGCGGGTCCTGTTTCGGCGAAGGAACTTGGCGGCCCGGTACCGCGCCGATCCCCGGCGTGCCGCCACCGGCAGGCCCTCCAGGTGGCAACGGATGTCCTGGGAGAACTGCTCAACGCTGCCGTAGCGGCGTGAGGGTTCCTTGCGGAGCGCCTTGAGAATGATCTCATCCAGGTCACCGCGGAGACTCCGGCGAAGTCGCTCGGGCCGGCCCTCTCGCGTCCGGCTGACGGACCAGGGCGTCAATGTGATCCGCGTCGTCGGATCGCCTGTCGCGACTTCCTCGACCCGGCCGACCGCCGTGCTTGGCCTGGGGGGATCCTGCTCGCAGATCGTCCGCGCGATTTCGTGCGGCAACCGGTTTCGCAGGCGATACGGTCGGTGGCCGGTCAGCAGTTCAAAGAGCACCACGCCCAGCGAGTAGACATCGGCCGCGGTCGTCACCGGCTCGGCGCGAATCTGCTCCGGGCTCGCATACTCGGGGGTCATCACCCGCTGCGCGGTCGCCGTCCGGTCGCCGGACTGCCCGTTGGTGCTCGTCTCCAGTACCTTGGCGATGCCGAAGTCCAGGAGCTTGGGCACGCCCTGGGGCGTCACCAGGATGTTGCTCGGCTTGAGGTCGCGGTGCACGATCAGCTTCTGGTGCGCGTAGGAGACTGCCGAGCAGACGCACTGGAAGAGCCTGAGGCGATCATGCGTGGACAACAGGTGCTCATCGCAATACCGATCGATCGACACGCCATCGACGAACTCCATGACGAAGAACGGCACGCCGTCCGGCGCGACCCCGCCGTCAAGCAGCCTCGCGATGTTGGGATGTTCCAGCGATGCCAGCGTCTGGCGCTCGGCCCGGAACCGTCGCAGCGTTTCGTCAGTCGCGATGCGGTGCTTGATGAGTTTGATCGCGACGGTCTGGTCGTACTCGTCATCGGCGCGCCGGGCGAGATACACCGCACCCATGCCGCCGCATGCCAGGAGCTTGACGAGCTCATAGGCGCCGACCCGCCGGCCCACGAGCGCCTCGGACCGGTGCGGATCGAAGAGCTCCGGGAATGCGTTCACGGCCGGCTCGTCGAGCAGGTCCGGAGTCTGCTCGCCGGCGGCCAGGATCGATTCGACCTCCACCCGCAGGTGGTCGTCGTCGCCGCAGGCATCGGCGAGGAATTCGCGCCGCTCAGCCGGCCCCAGCTCGCAGGCTTCCTCGAAGAGTTCGCGGATGCGGTCCCAGCGGTCCGTCTTCACCTCATCGTCCCTGCACGATCTGTCGATGCAGCCATCCCTTGGCCAGCCGCCACCGCCGCTTGACGGTGATCGGTGAGACGCCCATGACCTGCGCCGTCTCCTCGACGGTGAGGCCTCCGAAGAAACGCAGCTCGATGACCCGGCTCAACTGCCGGTCGACCGCCTCCAGGTCCGTCAGCGCATCGTCGAGCGCGACCAGGTATTCGTCGCGATACGTCGCGGGCTCCAGGACATCGTCCAGCGAATGCTTGCGGCGATCGCCTCCGCGCCGGGCCGCGCGGCGCCGCCGCGCGTGGTCGATGAGAAGATGCCGCATCGCCTGCGCGGCCACGGCGAAGAACTGCGCGCGGCTGGTGCACTGGACGGGCGTCGACGAACCGGCGAGCCGCATGTACACCTCGTGCACCAGCGCCGTCGGCTGGAGCGTCTGGCCGGCGGGTTCGTCTCGAAAATAGTGATCCGCCAGGCGACGCAGCTCGTCGTAGACCAGCGGCAGCAGTTTCTCGGCGGCCTCACCCCCGGACCCGTCCAGATCCAGGAGAGCTTGTGTCACTTCGCCCGAAGCGGTCATGGTCGGACACCGTCCAATTGTACGGACGCGTTTCTTGCCGGAAGGTGATCCCGTTTCGCGTACGGTTGCGCCTTTACTATAGAGGCCGACACGGCCCATGCAACTGGGTTTTTGCCGTAAAACGCGATAGGATATGACGTTACATTCCATCGCCGCACGAGATATCACTTCGTCATCTGCCTCGTGCCGGGCAACGCGGTCGGTGACACGGCCTGCAACCTCCAACTGCACTTGACGACGATCACCGGCGACGGCGACGCGTGGAGGGATCGTCAACTCCCCGATTCTCGATCGCTCACCCGGAGAACGTTCTCGCCAGGGACAACTGTTTCAGGCGCTCCGTAGCGGCCTCCGGCCGCACACTCGCTCTGGCGGCTACGCGGCCGATTCAATGGGTCGCTACGCTTTGACGCAAACTGCGCTAGCCCCAGTTGCCCAGCAGGATCAGGAAGTCGGTGATCCCCACGTTGCCGTCGAGATCCAGGTCGCTCAGGCAGCACTGGTTCTGGCAAGAACCCCAGTCGCCGAGCAGGGCCAGGAAGTCCACGATCCCGACCGCTCCGTCACCGTCGATGTCGCCCAGCGTCACCGGGAACGGGTCGCCCTGGAGCTCGTAGGCGCCCATGTCCACGACGACCGGGAGACCGCAGCCGGGATCGAAATCGATCTCGTCCGCCGCGAATCGAGGGTTGCCGTCCAGGTCCGTGTCTGCAAGGCCCGCGACAGCCCAGTTGTGACCGGCGTCGATGGAGGGCGACCCCGGCGAGAGGCGCAGGTTGCCGTTGCCGGGATCGACGAACAGAGGATCGGCGTCGAGGTTGCCGGTACCGGGCCAGCCGCCCTGTACGTTGCTGTACAGGACCGTGGTGTCCGAGTTCTCTCCGACTTCACGAATCTGATTCTGGGCGTTGCCCCAAAGAATACAGTTCAGCACGACCAGGGTGACGCTGGAATTGAACCCGTCGTTGAAGATACCGCCGCCCGCGCCGGGGCCGTCCGAGTTCTGGGTGAACGTGCAGTTGATCACCGTCGGACAGCTGCCGAAGTTGAACATCCCACCGCCACTCTGCATCGCCGTGTTCCCGTCGAATGTGCAGTTGACCACGATGGGGCTGCTGCCGGCCGCGTTCTCGATCCCGCCCCCGTTACTGAGGGCGAGATTGCCCGTGAACGTGCAGTTGATCACCATCCCGCTCGAGCCCAAGCTGGTGAACAACCCCCCGCCGCCATGGTTCGAGATGTTGTTGGCGAACCTGCAGTGGGTCACTATCGGGTTGCTGTCAACGTTGCTGGACATTCCGCCGCCGTGCAGGCCCGTGACGTTCGCCCTGAACGTGCAGGCGGTCACGATCGGATTGCTGTTGCTGACGTTGTACATGCCGCCGCCGCGTCCAAAATTAAACTCGGTCTCGTTCCCGGTGAACGAGCAGTTGGTCACCGTGGGGCTGCTGGCTTGGTTGGACATCCCGCCGCCGTCGTTGGCGGTGTTCAGGTCAAACGTACAACCGGTCACCGTGGGGTTGCTGCCGGCCTCGTTGTGCATCCCGCCGCCGCTGAACGCGTCGTTGCCGGTGAACCTGCAGTTCGTCACCGTCGGGCTGCTGCCGATGTTGACCATCCCGGCACCTGGAAACCCGGCTCCCCCCATGATCGTGAAGCCGTCCAACACGGTGTCCGGCCCCTCGCCGCTGTCGCAGGTGATAACGGTGCCCGCGCCCTGCGCATCGATGATCGTCACATCCGGCCCGGCGGTGCTCCGCAGCGTGATCGCCTTGCCAAGAAAGTTGACGGTCTCGAAGTACGCGCACGGCGCGACGACCACCTCGTCGCCGTCTACGGCCGCGTCGATGGCGGCCTGGATCGAGGTGAACGATTGCCCCTCGCCTGGGCTGGTGCAGTTATCGACGAACAGATTTTCGGCGCGGGTCGCGGGCGAGAATGCCACGACCACGGCCACGAGAAGGAAACGGCTGGACGACATGTTCTTTGGCTCCTACCCCCGCCACTGCGCCTCGATCTGGTCCGCGCGGTACCGCTATCCTCATGGACGCAGGGTGAAGTCGAATCGGTCTCTTTATGTCTGGGTTTTTGGTGCGGACAATGTTCCGCGAAACAGTGATCCCTGTCGCGGCGTTTTCGCGCCTCTTAAGCTAGAGGAATCCGCAACATCCGATCTATGCGCTTGAGACGCTTCAGTTCGGGGACCGTTTCTCTGCGCGCCAAGAGACCTTGCAACCCGTCAATCTTGACGAGCAATCGGCCTCATGTATCCACTCAAAGCGAGGAATAAGCAGTTTGAGTTTGGAGTTGCGCTGGTATACGAATGGTCCGGCTGCCGTCCGGCGTCATTAGAGGTAGCTCGGACAAGGAGACCGACCATGCTGATCCATCGTTTTCCGAGCGGACTCCTCGGTCTCGGTGCTCTCTGGCTCACCGCCGCACTCGGCTGTGAGTCATCAACTCGCGTGGCGGCCCTTTCGGATGAGCCGCTGATCCGCGACGCCGGGAGGCTGGTATCACTCGACAGCTCGCTCAAGCCCCTGATCGAGCGATTCAACGCGAATCGCGACAAGCCGCGGGTGGTGGCGATTGTTTCAGCTACATGCGGCGCCTGCGTTGCGGGCGCAATTGCCGTCCATGAGTCGGTGGTGACGGCGTACCCCTCCGCCGACGTCAGCATCTCCATCGTGTGGATCGATATTCTGGCCAGGGACGACTACGCAGCGGCGCAACGAATGGCCGGCATCTTTGACGATCCGCGTGTTCGTCAATTCCACGATCCGAACGGTCTTGCAGGTGATGTGTTCGCCAAGGGCCTCTTGGACCAACCACCGGCCTGGGATATCTACTTGCTCTACGCCGCCACGCCACAGCAGCTCTGGGTCGACTACCCCCCCAAACCGACGGACTGGATGCACCAGATCGCTTTCCGGGCCGCTGATCCCGCCCGACGGCGAGGCGGACATGACCTCGTGGTGGGTCTCTATGACGCCATGTCCGACCTGGGCTTTGATCCGGTGATCGAATCACCTCCGAGTGAACGGCAAATAGCGGCTGCGGTGCGTGCGGCTAACGCAATGGTCAACTCCGATCTGAGAGAAGCCGCCGGGAGAGACCCGAGCCTGGCGACGCTCCCACAGTGCGGCGAATGCGCCAAGGCGGGCTTCATTGGTCAATGCTCTATTGCCGGTTTCCGGCACATTGTGGCTATCCCGCAACAGATCGGCGATGACCCCTCCGCACTCGGCTTCCTCATCGCCGGGACGAACCAAGGCAACTCCCCGCTCGGTTCCGACCCTCGGCTCGACCCCATCAGCGGTCAGCTGATCGTGCTGGACGTCCAAGGCATGTGCTGCCCCGATTGCCCCTCCAAGCTTGCGATGTCAGTGTTGTTCCTTCCCGGCGTGGAGCACGTCATGGTCGATTTCGACCCGGGTGAGGCGCGTGTGACCATCGATCCGCCGAACAGCATCAGTCCCGAAACGTTGATCGCGGCGATTGAGCGATCCGGGTTCTCCGCGACCCTCCGCGACGAGAACTGATCGGCCAGTCTTCACCGTTGTCGACAACCTGGCCCGCCGGCCCTGTCCCTGGCGAGAACGTTCTCCGGGGGAGCGATCGAGAATCGGGGAGTGGACACCCGGGGTCTGGCCACGGTTGGTGACGGCATCTGCGCCAAGAACGGGCGGGAATGCTACATGAAACAGTCCGATTCGAATCTCAGCGCATGAGACAGCCATAGGCGCGGACTGTCGCAGTCACCGAAGAACTCGTTCAGTCAAGCTGCCCGCCGGTATCGGTGATGCAATCCACAAAGGACCGGCTCGGCAACGACGCGGCCTTGCTCGGCAGGTTCGACGCTCCGAGGTACTGGAGCGTTGTGATCAAGCGACTGATGCGGGCGCGAGGTGTGGTCGTAGTCGATGTATTCGGTGAGGATCCGAATCAGGTGCGCTTCGCTGAGAATGATGACATGGTCGAGGCATTCACGGCGGATCGATCCGATCACCCGCTCAGCGAACGGGTTCTGCCAGGGCGAACGCGGCGCGATCACGACTTCCTTGATTCCCATGTGCTTGAGCCGCTGCTGGAAGCGGTTGCCGTAGAGACAATCGCGATCACGGATCAGATACTCCGGAGCCTCGCCGAAGGGGAAGGCCTCGATGATCTGCAGTGCGGTCCATACTGCGGTCGGATGGGCGGTGACATTGAAGTGGACGAGCCTGCGTCGGTCATGTCGGAGCACAATGAGGCAGTAGAGCACGCCGAACGAGATCGTGTGAACGGTGAAGAAGTCGATCGCGGCGATGTCTTTGACGTGATTCTTCAGGAATGACCGCCAGGTCTGTGACGGCGGCTTCTTGCCATGGATCCGGTACTGCCTGATCGTGGACTCGGCCACGTGAATGCCCAGCAGAGCAAGCTCATCCTGGATCCGTGGGGCGCCCCAGGTCGGGTTGTCGCAAGACATCTGTCGGATGAGTTCTCTGAGCTCAAGCGGGATCTTCGGTCGTCCGGTTCGTTTCAGTCTGGACAGCCATCGCCAGTAGAGCGTGAAGCCTTGGTTGTGCCATCGGATGACCGTCTCGGGCTTGACGATGACGAGCGACGTACGCCAACCAGACCAGATCCGTGACAACCAAGCCCGGAAGATCCGATCGGACTGTTGGAGGCGGGGGCGTCGGGCGGATCGCAGGAGTACCGCGAGCTGATGGCGAAGTGCCAGGTTCTCGAGAACCAGGGCTGAACGGGGGAGCAGTAGCGACCGGAGAAACGTGACGAGCAGCTTGAACATCCGTACAGGCTACGGACAGCCGTCGCACAGACAACCAAGCGGAAGTCTCTGTACAATCAGGAGTACGGAGTTTTCGCCAGGGACAATCGCCGGTGGCACCCCCCTATTCCTGAAAGGCAACTCGTCACCGTCGCTGCAACACTCTTCTTCCGGACCGTCGCGGCACGCCGGCTCGTCGTCGTGATTGCGATGGCCGTCGGTGTTGGGCGGCTGCCGGCGCTGCCGGACCCGAGGCGAGCCATGGTGCGAGAGCGGGATCCTCCCCGCCGTGCGCCCGCACAACCCGAACCACCCGCCCGGATCATCACGGTTACCGCTCAGAAGCACGGGTCCGGTGGCCGACGAATCCCGGGGAACCTGCCGAGTGAGTACGGCCATGGAAGACTACGATCAGGATCTCGATTTCGAATACGTCGACCAGCGAGCAGCGAAGCTCGAGATCGACCCGGCAAAGTACCAGCACTACGTCGATCTGCGCCGGACCCACCAGCAGTTGTCACCCGCGATCATGGCCGGCGTGGTCGGAAGCACCACCGGCGCAATGGCCTGGCTCGGCCTCACCGTGTTCACCAACCTCCAGGTCGGCTGGATGGCCGCGGGCATCGGGTTGCTCGTAGGAGTCATGATCCGCGTGACCGGTCATGGAATCGATCGGGTGTTCGGCATTGCGGGGGCGGTGCTGACGCTGACGGGATGCGCAGCCGGCACGCTGCTTGCGGGTTGCTGGCTGCTGTCGGCCCAGACCGCGGAGGCCGGCTTTGCCGACATGGTCCTGGCGCTCACGCCCGGGCTCGTGGTCGAGATCTTCAAGGCAATGCTCAGCCCGATGAACATCGCGTATTACGCCATCGGGGTCGTCGCGAGCTACCGGTTGTCGATCCGGCGCATCAAGCGCTCTGAACTGGCCCAGCTCACCGTGGATCCGCACCCGGCCGACGACGCTGAATCCTACGCTGCGTGACGGCGGCTCAGCGATCCGCGATGGGCACGTACGGTTGCTGGTGCGGGCCGATGTACTCGCATCGGGGTCGGATGAGCCGGTTGTCGGACAACTGCTCGATGCAGTGCCCGACCCAGCCGGCGATGCGGCTCATCACGAACATCGGCGTGAACAGGTCGATGGCCAGGCCGATCGAGTAGTAGGTGGTCGCCGAGTAGAAATCGACGTTGGGATGGATGCCCTTGCTTCCCACCGCTTCGTGCATGATCTGCTCGATGCGATTGCTCATCTCGTAGAGACCCTGGTTGCCGGTATCCTCGGCAAGCTTCTTCGCGAAGGTCTTCAGGTAGGTGGCTCGCGGGTCATACGCCTTGTACACGCGGTGACCGAAACCCATCACCTTCTCCTTGCGGTCGAGCTTGGCGCGGATGAACGGCTCGACCTTGTCGATGCCGCCGATTTCATCCAGCAGGTGCATGACCGCCTCGTTGGCACCGCCGTGCAACGGGCCCTTGAGCGTGCCGATGGCGGTCGTGACCGCCGAGTACATGTCGCTGAGCGTGGAGATCGTCACGAGACCCGCGAACGTCGACGCGTTGAAACCGTGGTCGGCGTGCAGGATCAGGCAGACGTCGAGAGCCTTGGCCATCGTCTCCGTGGGCCGCTCGCCGTTGAGCATTGCCAGGAAGCTCGAGGCCACATCGAGCGACTTATCGGGCTTGATGAAGTCACGACCATTGCGGTGCCGATCGAAGTTCGCGATCAGCGACGGCGTCCGGGCCAGCAGGCGGATGCCCTTTCGCTCGTTGGCCTCCAGCGACGGATCGTCCGCCTCCGGATCGAACAGGGCCAGCGCGGACACCAGCGTCCGCACGGCATGCATCGGCCCGGCATCTGCGGGCACACCGCGAATGATGTCCCACATCGGCTCCGGCAATGCGTACTCGCCGCGAATCAGGGCGCTGAACGCCTCGAGCTCGCCGGCTGTGGGTAGCTTGCGTCGCCACAGCAGGAAGACCGTTTCCTCGAATGTCGAGTTGCGGGCAAGCGCGTCGATATCTATACCGACGTACTCCAGAACCCCCTCCTGCCCGTCAATCCAGGACATCGCGGATTCGGAGGCGATCGTATTGGCGAGTCCTTTGTCAAACCTGGGCTTTGCCGCGGTAGTGGTCACGTGTGCTCCTTCCTGTCAGACTGCACGGCCGAAGAAGTCCTTCCTGGTGGAATCACGGGCGCCGGGACAGATCCTATGTTCAACCGATCACGACAGCAATCGCCTCCGGACGAGACACGATCGGGGCATCCCGCATGATCCTGCAAGGCCGTTTGCTGGCGTCTGCCGACGAGCTGCCCCGGCCGGGCTGGCTCCGCGTGGACGAGGGCCGGATCGCTGAGATCGGCGACGGGCCCCCGCCGGAAGAGCCCACCGCGGGCGGAGCCGATGCGATTATCTGCCCGGGATTCGTCGACGCCCACATCCACCTGCCGCAACTCGACGCCGTCGGCTGTGACGGCCTCGATCTGCTGGCGTGGCTCAACGAGGTCATCTTCCCCGCGGAACTGCGATGGAGCGATCCCGTCGTTGCCCGGGCCGACCTTCACCAGGCGTACCGGCGGATGCTCAGGGCGGGTACGCTGGGGTACGCCGGCTACCTGACCAGCCACCACCACGGCGTGGTGGCCGTGATCGGAGTCGCGCAGCAGTGCAGCCTGCGTTCGGTCGTCGGGCAAGTCATGATGGACCGCTACGCCCCGGACGCCCTGCTGATCAATCCCGGCACGCATGATCACGCCGGCCAGGCCGACCGGCCCGGGCAACCGGCACCCCTCGCCCGGCTCGCCGAGTCGGCCCGCGGCCGCCTGAAACTCAGCGTGAACCCCCGATTCGCCGTCGCGTGCTCGGAGACACTGCTCGCCCGGGCCGCGGTGCGTGCCAAGGGGGACATCTTCGTCCAGACGCACCTGGCCGAGACTCGCCGGGAGTGCGAACTGGTCCGTGAACTCTTCCCCGACGACCCGCACTACGCCGGCGTCTATGACCGCCACGGCCTGCTCGGCGAACGAACACTGCTCGCCCACTGCGTTCACCTCGATCTCGACCAGTGGCGGCTCATCGCCAGGCGACGTTCGATCGTCGTGCACTGCCCGACGGCCAACACGTTCCTTCGCAGCGGCCTGTTCGATCTGGATGCTGCCCGGGCACATGGAGTCCGTCTCGCACTCGGATCGGACGTGGCCGCGGGACCCGACACGGCGATGCCTCGCGTCGCCCGGGCGATGATCGAAACCGCCAAGGTCCGGGCGATGACCGCGCCGGCCGGGCAGAGCGTGCATGTCCCGACGCCCGGGGAGGTCTGGACGATGATCACCCGCGGCAATGCCCTGGCGCTGGGCTTCACCGACATGGGGCGGCTGGTGCCGGGCGCGGCGGCGGATCTGCTGGTCCTGCGAGCGCAGGTGCCCATCGACCGGCACCTCATCGGCCGGCTGATCTACACCTGGCGCGACGACTACATCGACGCAATCGTCTTGAATGGAAGACTCATCGACCCGAATGGGTCCTAGAGTTCGCCCGTGATCATCCCGATCCGCACAGACCGGCCGCCCAGGCGCACGCCCCTTGTCACGCAAGGGCTGATTGTCCTGAACATGCTGGTGTACCTGGGAGGCATTTCGGGGACGTTCTACGGTCTGTTCGAGAACGCCGGGGCGCTGGCGGACTTCGGCCACTTCAATCCGCAGGACTTCAAGGCGTGGCAACTGGTGACCTACCAGTTCGTTCACGACCCCCACGGCATCTGGCACATCGCGTTCAACATGGTGTTCCTGTGGGTCTTCGGTTCCGCCGTGGAAGACCGGCTCGGTCGAGTGGGGTATCTCGCGTTCTACATCGCCGGGGGCGCCGTGGCGGCGCTGGCCCACGCGGCGGTCAGCCCCGCACCGGTGATCGGGGCCAGCGGCTCGATCGCCGGTGTCACGGGCGCGTTCCTGGCACTGTTTCCACGCAGCCGCATCAAGATCCTGATCTTCTTCTTCTTCGTGGGATTCGTCAGCGTCCCGAGTCTCTGGTTCATCGGTTTCTACATGGGCATCGACGTTCTGCGCCAGATCGGGGTCGTGCTGGGGCGCGGGGGCAGCAACGTCGCGTACATGGCCCACCTTGCCGGGTACGGGTACGGCTTCTCGGTCGGATTCTTCCTGCTGGCCACGAAACTCCTGAAGCGGGAAGAGTTCGACGTATTTTTCCTGTTCACGCAGATGCGGCGGCGAGCGGCGTTCCGCACGGCCGGCCGGAAGGGACCCGCGGGCCTGTTGGACTCGGCCCAGGCGGACACCGGCGCGCGGCTCGCCAGGCAGGCCGCCGACGCTCCGGCCGCGAACACCATGGAAGCCCACCACGCAGAATTGCGCGCGAAGATCAACCGACTGCTCAAGACCGGAGACCTGAAGGAGGCCGCCCGCACGTACCAGGCCCTGCTCGCCGACACCTCACCGCCGGCAGGCGAGCAGGCACCCGAGGCACACGAGGCACACGACGCCGTCATCAGTGCCACGGTGCTTGCCGAGCAGGGTCAACTCGACATCGCGAGCCAGTTGTACTCCCAGGGCGCCCACGCCGATGCGGCCAGGGCGTACGAACTCCTGATCGGCAACTACCCCACGACATCGAGGGCGGCCGAGGTGCGGCTGATCCTCGGCCTGCTGTACGCGCGGCACCTGGACCTTCCGCAGAGGGCTCGCGAACTCATCGAGCAGGCGAAGCCGCGTCTGCACAACGAGGCGCAGTCAAAGCTCGCCGACACGCTGCTGGCGGAGCTGGCCACGTGATCCCGGCGCCCGGTCGCGCCACCACGCTCATCAAGATCTGCGGTCTTCGCTCGGCGAACATGGCGCTCGCGGCGATCGAAGCCGGCGCCGATGCCATCGGGTTCGTGATCGAAGTTCCCGGCTCGCCGCGCTCGCTCACGGTCGAGAAGGCCAACGCCATCGCCGCGACACTGCCGCCGCGAATCATCACGATCGCGGTCCTGAGCGATGCGGATCCCGCCGTGGCCGAGCAGTGGCACGGCACCTGGTTGCAGTTGCACGGCAACGAGAACGAAGGCAGCGTCGCCCGCCTTGCCCGCAGGCGACACGTGATCCGGGGGTTCCGGTTCGACCCCGACGCGATACGCAGGTGGGATGACTGCACCGACGTGAACACCCTCCTGATCGACGGCTCCGCCGGCGGCCGCGGCGAAGCCTTCCACCACGAGGCGCTGGCCGCGATGATGCCTGGAATAAAGCCACCCTGAAATTCCCCCAGGACAAGGTGCCTGGCGACGACTCAGCCACGCCGCCGTCCGTGCGCATGCAAGAGGTCTCTTAATCGAGACTTACATCCAGATCGCGGTATTGGTTCGAGAGATCGCCGGGGCCTCGCTGATAATCAGTGGCAATGTTGCGGTGGGGGTGACGGTAATGATCCTGTTACAGGTACTCGTCCGGTTGCGGGGTTGGGAGTAGGTATGAAAATTTACAGTTGGGAAGTTGGGGACGATCCAGGAATGTCAGAGCAACGCCCGTTTCTCCGTATCAGCCCCGGCGGGTGTAGTGAACCGGCATGCGGGTGTTCGCATCCGTTGCCTTGGATTTCTGTAAGCGATGGAACCCACGGCATTACGATCTTGTTTGGGTCCACCGACGAAGGGCTGGCGGCATCCCTTTTGGCCATCAACTCTCACCAGGAATATTTCCCGAACGTTATCGAACCACCGCCGGACCTGTGATTTCAATTGGCTAAACGCGGACCCTCGGAAAACTACGTCTTAACCGAGGCGGAGCGAGAGGCGCTCCTGCGGACCTGTAAGGACATCCAGGAACGGGTAATTATCCTCTTGCCGCTGTACCTCGGGGTCCGGGTGTCCGAAGCTATCCACATGGACTCCCGATGGATCGGGGACACGGGTAATCTCCGGGTGCCCTCCCAAATGGTTTGCGGTTGCAGTGGATGTGCCGAGCGGGAGAATAACCGGGGCCATTGGGTGCCCAAGACCAAAGCCGGCGCGAGGGAGATTGGGATCCCGGGGATCGTCTCGGACGACCTGAGCCCGTTCCTGGCGCAGTACCCCAGGGGCCTACAAATGAGCCGGTACACGTTCTACCGCCATGCCAAGAGGTTGATGAAGGCAGCGGGGATCGTGATTCCCGGGCTCGGCGGTGACACCGCTTACCCGCACGTTCTCCGGGCCACCTGCGCCACCATGTTGGCCGCCGGGGGCATGAACGCGCCCCAGCTTTGCTTTCATATGGGTTGGGGCGATCTAAAGGTGGCGCAAAAGTACATCAACAAAGCCGCCATGCAGGCGACGGCACCGGCGGCAGCGGTCAAGATTTTTGGAGGGTGATGGAAACGGATTTGACCGTGGTTGCTTT
>JADFOJ010000049.1 GCA_022562915.1 Planctomycetota bacterium
GCGATCATCGAGACCGACGCGATCGATGCCGCCGCCAACGTCGCGACCGCGGGGGCGACACTGCGCGACCTGGTGCGAGACGAGCCGCGCCGCCGATCGATGCGTGCGGCGCTGCAGGCCCGCCCTGCGCCCGACGCGGCGGAGACGGTTGCGCGGCTGGTGCTGGCGGGGGGAAGAAAATAGACCGGGACTAATTTTCGGCTTGGACCGTTCTGGTCTGCGCGGGGTGGCACGGCGGCCGAAAAATAGTCCCGGTCTATTTTCTTCCCCCCCGCCGCGTAGAATGCCCCAAAGGGGTAGCGGCATGCGGTCACCGAACAACCCAACGAGATGCGTCCTGCTGGCGCCGGCCGGAGACGGCTCGGACGTCCGTACCCAACTCGACGACCAGGGATGGATCACACACCCCGCCGACGACCCGCTGCCGGCGCTGGCGGAGCTGTGCCTGCTGCAGCGGCTCGACGCATCCGCCGGACCGGGCTGGGAGCGGTCGTCCGGTGCTGCCCTGGCGCTCGTCGTCGTGGAGCCCTCCCGGTGGGACCGGCTGCCGGAGATGCTCTCCGCCGCGCGCCGCTACGTGCCGGCAGCCAGGCTCTGGGCGTATGAAGCGGGCTCCTTGAGACCCATGCCGAACGCGGCGGCGCCCGAGACGTATGACATACCGACTGCCGAACCGCCGGTCATCGATCAGCCGGCCATCAGCGGCGACGAGATCGCGATGCTATTGGACATGGACACTCACGACACGGACGCCCCGGACCACCCCGATATGGACCCGGACCGATGACCACGTCCAACACGCCGGCACGGTCCGCTCGCGGCCGGGTGGTGGTGGTCGGCCGGCACGACCTCGTTGACTTTCCCGGCGCCGTCGTCGCCGAAAACCTCTTCGACGCCGTCGGCGAGGTCATGCTTGCGACCGCCGCCCGGCCGGTGGACGCGGTCGTGATGCCGTCGGCGCTGGTGCAGGGCTCGTCGCGAACCGCCGTTGACGCGTTCCGCCGCATCGACCCGTCGGTGCGGCTGATCCTCGTGGCGTCCTGCGATGACGAGCAGGCCCGTCTCAGGAACGGGGCCAACGGGTTCGACGACGTGCTCGTCGAGCCGCTGAATGCCGGTGCGCTGAAACGAGCGATCGAAGGCGACGCCGCCGCAGCCGAGCCGTCTCGACGCAATAACGAATCCCCGGAATCCCCGGAATCCCCGGAACCCTCGGAACCCCCGGAACCCCCGATCGTCGAGTCGATCGCGTCGGCGCCGCCGCCCCCGCCAAGCACCGACGAACTCGGCGACACCGACCTGGTGGAAGCGATCCTGTCCGACTCCAGCGAACTGTGCGACCGGGCGCTGCACCTCATGATCCAGCACACCGGCTGGTCGGACCTCGCGGTGACCGATGCACCCCCGGACGGACCCCCGGACGGACCCCCGGACGGACCCCCGGACGGACCCCCGGACGGACCCCCGGACAAACCCGCATGCGTGGAACTGCGTTTCGGCCGCCGCTGCTACGGCATGCTCTCGTCCAGGCAGACCGAGGCCCGGACGCTGCGCCCGTGGGCCGAGTGGCTCGCCCGGTGGATGGCGCTGGACCACGACTTCCGCCGGTACCGCGAGATGGCCTACCACGACGAGCTCACCGGTGCGTGGAACCGGCGGTTCTACAACACGTTCATGAAGACGGTCCTGCGCGAGGCCGCCCGGGCACGGCACGCGGTGACGGTTCTCGTCTTCGACCTCGACGACTTCAAGCGCTACAACGACGATTTCGGCCACGAGGCGGGCGACGAGGTCCTCTGCGAGACCGTCAGGCTGCTCGAATCGGTGATCCGGTCCGGCGACCGCGTGTGCCGGATCGGCGGGGACGAGTTCGCGGTGATCTTCGCGGATCTCCAGGGGCCGCGCGAGCCAGGCTCCAACCCGCCTGAAACCGTCGAAGCGATCGCCAGCCGGTTCCAGGACCAGGTGTGCCAGATGAAGTTTCCCAAGCTGGGCCTCGATGCGCCCGGCAACCTGAGCATTTCCGGCGGTCTCGCCACGTTCCCCTGGGACGGGCACGATCCGGCGGACCTTCTGCGGCACGCCGACCAGTTGGCGCTGCAGTCCAAGCGGGAGGGCAAGAACGCCATTACCTTCGGGCCGGCGTCGTCGGGATCTTCCCGTCAGCCCTGAAGACCCGTCCCGGCAGGTCGCGCCCGAGCACCGCCGAGATGTGCCGCGCCGCATCGAACAACGCGTCGAGATCCACGCCCGTCGCGTGTCCCATCCTGTCACAGAAGTACGCGAGATCCCCGGTGGCAAGGTTTCCCGCGGCGCCCGGCGCGAACGGGCAGCCGCCGATGCCGCCGCAGGAGGCGTCGAAGCTCCGCACGCCCAGATCCATCGCGGCCGCCGCGCAGGCGAGGGCCGTGCCGCGGGTGTCGTGCAGGTGAAGCGTCGTGTCCACCGGATCGAGCAGCCCGGCCAGGCCGTCGTAGAGCCGCTGGATGTCGGCGGGCACCGCCACGCCGATCGTCTCGCCGAGATCGATCTCCTGCACGCCGGCATCGAGTAACCGGGCGGCGACGACGCGCACCGTCGCCGGGTCGATCGGCCCCTCGTAGGGACACATCACCACGCAACTGATGTAGCCGCGGACGGGTACGCCCGCCGCGCGGGCGCCGGCGACGACCGGCGCGAGGCGTTCGAAGGTCTCGTCTATGGAGGCGTTGGTGTTGCGCTGGCAGAACGCCTCCGAGGCAGCCGTAAAGTGGGCTACCTTGTCGACCCCGGCCGCCAGGGCGCGGTCCAGTCCCCGCTCGTTGGGCACCAGCGCCGAGTAGACCACCCCGGGCGTTCGGGCGATGCCTGCGAAGACCGCCTCGGCGTCGGCAAGCTGCGGGACCCATTCGGGGCTCACGAAGCTGCTGACCTCGATCTCGGCAACACCGCTGCGCGACAGGTGATCGATGAAGGCGACCTTGTCGGCGATCCCGACGACCACGGACTCGTTCTGCAGCCCGTCGCGCGGCCCGACCTCGGTGATCCGGATGTGGCCGGCCTCGGCCATCAACGATCCTGATCGTCCTTGCGGGTAAGCACGAAGACGAAAAAGCCGGTAATGCAGAGCGTCAGGACGACTCCCATGCCGAGCAGGATCCACTCGAAACCGGTGGCGGTGCCTGTCATGATGCCACTGCCTCGTAAAAGCTCAACGGTCCGACGACGGCTTCGGTCCGTTCGCCCTCGGCGGCCAGGTGGACCGTGGTGCCCGCCGCGGCGTGTGCGGAACGAATCATTGCGAACGCGATCGGCATCGCCCCGAGCATCGGGCTGAGCGTGCTCGACGTGATCGCACCGACGGGTTTTCCCTCGCCGTCGAGGACCTCGTCGCCCGCCTCCGGCAGCAGGTCCCGTGCCGGCCGCAACCCGACCAGCTCCTGCTTGGCCCGGCCCAGGTTCTCGGTGCGGGCGACGATCTCCTGCCCCAGGTAACACCCCTTGGTGAAGCTGACGCGCCGGCTGATCAGGCCGGTCTCGTGAGGCAGGTTGTCGGGCCCGAAGTCGATGTTGTACAGCGGCGTCCCCGCTTCGATCCTGGCGACGTTGAATGCGTGCCAGCCTATCGGCCGCACGCGCGAGCGTCCCTCGCCGATCTTCTCACCGGCGGCCAGCAGCGTGTCCCAGACCATCACGGCTTCGGACCGCGGCATGATCAACTCGAACCCGGGGCCGCCCGTCTGGTCGCGCCGGGCGACGACCACCTCGACGCCGCCGATCTGGACCGCCCGCGCCACCAGATCGCCGAGCGTCGCGAGCGACTCGTCGGCGGCCGCCGCCGCGATCACCGCCGGCGCCTGCGGCCCGTGCACGCCGACGTGATGGAACGTTTCAGTGACCGTGACGATCCGGACATCCTCGGCAAAGAGAAACTCGTCGAGGGTCGTCGCGGCCCGTTCGGCACAGTGGATGTCCAGGTCGATGAACATCCGGTCGCCCAGCTCGATGAGCAGAAGGTCCGCCTCGATGCGGCCGCGGCGGTTCAGCCAGAAGGCCTGCCTGGCCGTCGCCCCCCCACCGCCGTCGAGGTCCTTGAGCTCCTGGGTGAGCATCCGGTTGAGAAAGTCCCGGCGCTCGCCGCCGGTGATGAGAAGCGTCGCCCGATGCGGGCTGTCCAGTAATCCGGCACCGCGCCGCACGGCGGCGTATTCGCTCTCGATGTCGCCGAACGTGGCGACCAGCTCACACGCACCGGCGGCGTCGCGCCCGGCGGGCCCGTAGTCGAGGAACTCGACTGCCGGAGGTTCTGTCTGGTGTCCCTGCGCGGCGCCGGGCCGGTGCGCGACCGCCTGTGGATCCGGCCGCCGGCTCTGCGGCCAGTCGGTGAGCTGTTTCCGGAGCGGGCTCTGGAGCACCATCATGGGAAGTCTAGAGAGAAAGGAACCCCCGCACATGGACTCGTGAAGAAAAGGACCCTGGGTCCTTTTTTTCACACCCCCGCCGCCACGACCAGTTCGCGAAACAGTCCCGCGCCGAGCTTCTCGTCCGGCGTTCTCTCCGGGTGCCATTGGACACCGAGATAGAACGGCCGCGACTCGTCACGCACCGCCTCGATCACACCGTCACGCGCCGTGGCGACGACATGCAGCCCGCCGGCGTCGGAGAGCGCCTGGTGATGATGGCTGTGGACGGTGCCGTGGCCGAGATCGCCCTGGATCTCGTGCGTGTTGCGGGGCCCGTGGCGGGCCGAAGTAGCCAGCGTCTCGGGCAGGTGCTGGTCGAGCGCGCCGCCCCGGTGAAGCCCCATGAGTTGCATCCCCAGGCATATGCCGAGCACCGGTGGGCCCTCATCGGTGTCCAGCGCCGCCAGCAGCGCGAGCTCGAAGGCCTGCCGGAGCGGGTCTATTTTCTTCGCCGCCGGGTGAGTGACTGACGCCCAGTGCTCCATGATGGGATCGTCACCGCCGGTCAGGAGGACGCCGTCACACCGGCGGACGTATTCGCCGGCGCGCGCGGGCTCGCAGGGCAGCAGGACGCCAAGACCCCCCGCCGCCGTCACCGCGGCGACATAGGAGGCAGCGACCTGGTATCGATCTCCGTCAACGTCCGTGGTGATGCCGATGAGCGGTCGGGCCATTGCCTCGGGATATCGGTTCGGACCCCCGTGGCGGGCCACAGGGCTCTGGGGACGCGGTTTTCCGGCAAATGTCGGGGAGCGAACGAATCCAGCGGGCCGGGCACCGCGAAGACATGAACGAGGCAGGCGTAATCTGCCATCCTCCTCTCCTTCCTTGGAATCCGCCGACCGGCCCCCGCCCGACGCCGCCCCCACCGTCGTTCGCGCCGGTCGGCGGTATTTTTCTCGAGGCAGCGGCGTGCCCGACTTGCCCGGCATGGCATCGCCCGGCTACCCTACGTGGCTGCGCCATCAAGAGAGGATCTCCCATGTCTTACCTGTTACGTTCCGGCCGCCGCGGCTACCTGATGAAGACCGAATCGGGCGAGGTCTACGTGGACTACAAGAAGGCGGAGGACCTCCGCAGGCTCATGACGCCCAACGGCAAGATCTACTCGCGCAAGCGCACCGGGATCTCATCGGGCGAGCAGCGCAAGGTCGCCAAGGCGATCAAGCGGGCGCGATTCATGGCCCTGCTGCCGTTCACCAGCGCGACGCTGTAGGCAGGCCTACACCCCGACGATCCGGCCGAGCCCGCGGGCGATCGATCTCAACCACAATCGCATGCGGAGACGACGCAGCCCGTCGTCGTGACGGTCGAACGCGAGCCCGCGGTCGATCCACGCGGCGGCGATTCGCAGCCGGCCGTCTTCGAGGGCGGCAAGCGCCAGATTGTGTATTGACACGACGCACTCCGGGTCGAGCCGGACGGCACGCCGGCTCGCGGACACGCCCCCGTCGCGGTCGCCCGCCCGGAACCGCGCCAGCGCCAGGCTGCGGAGAAGTTCCGGGCTTTCACCCCGGTCCTCCAACGCCCGCTGGAAGACCTCGGCTGCCTCGGCGGGCATGTCCGCCTCCAGCAGCAGCCCTCCAAAGCGGAACAGGTCGATCGCCTGCGCGTCCGTCGGGTCCCCGGCCCGCAGCAGGTCCAGCTCATCGACCAGGTGCGGTCGGGCCGATCCGACGTGACCCCGTCGCAGCAATGCCTCGGCGAGCACCGCGCGGATCCGCGGGAACTGCGGATCGAGCTTGAGCACCAGCTCGAACTCGAGGTGAGCCTGCTCGTAACAACGCGAATCCAGCGCGATGGAGCCCAGCCGGAAGTGAGCATCGACGTTGGCCGGCTCCAGTTCGAGAATCCGGCGAAACTTCTCGGAGGCCTCCGGCCGGCGGCCCAGGTCGACAAGGGCCTCGCCGTATTCCAGCAGCGTGTCGATGTTGCCCGGATCGTCGCGCAGATCGCGCAGGAACATCTGCAGGGCGCGATGGGGCCTGTTTGTTGCGGCATACACCGCACCGAGCCGCGCCCGCAGCCGGGGGATCGTCGAGTCGATGCGCAGCGCCTGCCACAGGCACCACTCCGCGCGCTCGAAGAGACGCCGCTGCATGAGGCTCTCGGCGATCATGGCCAGGCAATGGGCGGTTCGCTCCTCCAACGCCTGTTGAGCCATGTAGAAGGTCGTCTCGGCCTCGTCATGGTTGCCCAGGCGCACGTAGCTCTCGATCTGGTGGGCGTAGGCCAGCTCGCACTGGCTGTCCACGCGCAACGCGCGCCGGAACCACTCGATGCCCCGCTCGTACTTGCCGAGCCGATTCGCAACGATCCCCGCCGCCAGCAGGGGGTCGAGCTCCCCCGGCATCAACTCCACGGATCGCTCGTAGCACGACATCGCCTCGGAGTCCCGTTCCGCGGCTTCCAATGTCAGGCCGAGGTTGAAATGCCACTCCGGCTGGTCGGGATTGAGGGCGATCGCCTTGCGGAGTTCCGCTTCGGCCTCCGCCCAGCGACCGCGCTCGTACATCTCCAGGGCCCGGTCGGCATGCTCCTCGGCGTCGAACCATTTGCTCATCGGAGGCGACTCTGACAGGTTATCGGTTTCAGATGGACCCGCTGTATGCTGTAGCCGATAGGATGACTCTCACGCTGATACTGTAATCTTTGCCCTCGGGTTGAGCATGTCCACAGCTTTCCGGCGAATTCGGCGATCCGGCCGGATGATCGCAGCAGCAACACTGGCGTTGGCGGCGGTGACGATGTCGGCGTGTACCGACGCCCAGGGAAAACCGAACCTTTTCGGGATCCCGCTGCCGATCATCTCGAGTTCTTCGGGCAACGAGTCGATGGAACGCCAAAAGCGGCAGCTGGAGCTGTTCGACAGCACGGTGCGCAACCCGTCGGCCGATATTTCCCCGGAGATCCGGGTCTCGGCGGCCGAAGAGCTCATCGCCATGGACATCCCCGAAGCCATCGAGCGGTTGAGCCTGGCCTTGCGGAGCGATGAGCCGGTCGTGGTCACCGCCGTGATCGACGCCATGGAAGCGTCTCCGGAGCCCGTCGCAGACCTGCTGCCGGCCGCCGCCGAGACGCTCACGGACGCCACCGTCGAGCAGGTCGAAAAGCTCAGCCTGATCCTGCCCCGGTACGGCGAGGAAGCGCTCGTGCTGGTGTCCGCGGCGGCGCGGGACCGCAACGAACCGCCGGCGAGGCGCGTCGGGCCGATCCAGGCGCTGGCCTCGTTTCGCAGCCGCGAAGCCGCCATACGCCTGATGGCCCTGCTTCAGGAGCAGGAGCCGCAGCCGCCGGAAATCATCGCGGCCACGGGCGCAAGCCTCGAAAAGCTCACCGGCCTGCCCTACGGGGCGGATGCCGATCAGTGGCGGAAGTGGTGGGAGAAGCTCAAGAACGAGCCCATCGAGAACTGGCTGCGGGTGATGGTGCTTCACCTGAGTACGCGCACGGCAGAACTCGAGCGGGAGAGCCACCACAAGACACGCGAGAACGAGGAGATCGCGCTGCGACTGATCGAGGCACTGCGCGAGCTGTTCCTGAGCCTGACGACGGATGAGCAGATCGAGCGCCTGCCCGCGCTGCTGGGCGACGACCTGCCCTACGTCCGCGAGTTCGCCCTGGGCCGGGTCGAACTGCGGCTGCGCGACAGTGTTCGGATTCCCGATGCCGTCCAGGACGAACTCGCCGAGCGGCTTACGGATGTCAACGAAAGACCTTCGTCCAGACTGCTCGCCGGGCGGTTGCTCAACGAGCTCAACTACCAGGGGACGTCGTACCTGGTGGCCGAGGCACTCCTGTCCGAGAAGACAGCCGTCGTTGCCGGTGGCTACCTGGAGCTCCTCGCCAAGCGACCCGCGCCGGCGGCGCTGGCCCCGGCGCTGCTCTGGATCAACGACTCCACCGCCGGCGACGCCGCGGCCTCGGCGTTGTGGACGATGATCGCCGGCGAGATGATCGTCTCGGACGACAAGACCGTCCGGCGCAGCGTGCGGCAGGCGCTCCAGTGGCGGACGACGCCGCAACTCATCCGCGTCCTCGGCGCGATCGGGGACGATGATGACCGGGCGCGCGTGGAGGAGTTGCTCGACGGGAAGGACCAGCTCCTGCGGCGCGCGGCGGCCGAGGGACTGGCGCAGGCTCGACGCATCGATCCGTTACTGCGGCGAGCGTCCGACACGATCATCTATCCGTTCGTGCTTCGCCTCCTGGCCGACGGTCCGGCCGAGGTCGACACCATGCGGGCACTGGCCGCGCTTGCGCCGCCGGACGAGCATCGACAGGAGTGGACCCAGACGCTCAAGGCGACGGCGGACACCCTCCGGGCCACGGACCTGCTCGCCACGGACGACGCGCTGTCATCGTACGCCCACGTGGACCGGGCACTCCGCGCGGACGTGCTCGCGCGGGTGCCGGGCCTGCCGAGCGACGCGATCTCGATCGATCAGCGCACCGAGTTACTGGTCCGCCTCGCCCGGCTTCGCATCGATCTGGGCGAGTACCAGGGCGCGTACGAGGCCCTCGCGTGGCCCATCGGCGCACCGACGACGACGGCACTGCTGGAGATCAAGTTCCTGGCGACGGTGCTTTCGGGCCGGTACGACGAGGCGGCCGCCATCAACGATGACGTCATGGCATGGCTGGAACTGCTGGACGTGCTCATCGAGCGACACTCCCCCGCCGCCGCCACGGTTGAGGCCGAGATCGGCCACCGCTTTCCCAACGAACTCCAGTTCGACGCCGGCGAGGTCTTTCGGGCGGCACAACAACGACTCAACCAGATCACAGGCTCGGCCGGGGTGGACACCGGGTCGCCGGGGTGATCGACACCGCCCGGCGGATCCTGGCTGACGCGCGGCAGGTGGTCTCCTTTTCCGGCGCCGGGCTCAGCGCCGAATCCGGCGTGGGCACGTTCCGCGACGCGCCGCAAGGCATGTGGTCGAACTACGACCCGATGAGGCTCGCGTCACCGGAGGGTTTCGCGGCGGACCCCGGGCTCGTGATCGACTGGTACGCCGCGCGCCGTCGCACGGTCGGCAACGCCGAGCCGAACCCGGCCCACGTCGCGCTGGCGGGCCGGCTCGACATCGTCCACGTCACCCAGAACGTCGACGACCTGCTGCATCGGGCAGGGGCTCGACAGGTCATCCAGTTGCACGGGCGCATCGACGCCGACCGCTGCCATGGCGACTGCGGGTACGCCGAGCATGTTGACATGGCGGACCCGCCGGGCCTGCGCGACTGCCCCAGGTGCAACTCGCCGCTGCGCCCCGCCGTCGTGTGGTTCGGTGAGCCGCTACCCCCGGACGCGTGGGACGCCGCCGAACAGGCGTGCCGCGATTGCGACGTCCTGATTGTGATCGGCACCAGCGCGGTGGTCTACCCGGCCGCCGGGCTGATCGGCGTTGCGAAAGCCGCCGGCGCCCGGATCATCGTCGTCAACACGCAACCCAGCGAGGCGAGCCCGCTCGCGGACGTGGAGCTTCTCGGTCCGGCGGGCGAGATCGTTCCGCAGTTACTTGCCCAAGAATAGTGTCTTCAGCGAGCGCCAAGGATAGTGGGTGGCACGGTCGAGCGAGCGCAGCGAGTTCGCCCGTGTCTTCGGCATGCAACACGCGTCCCCACGGGCGACGTCGTCCGCCTCCGGCGGACTCCGTCGACCGTGCCACCCACTATCCTGGCGCTCGCTTCACTCGCTGAACACACTTTCTGTAGAATGCTCCGCATGGCCAACAGATCGAGGACGCGCAGGGAACGTGACTCCATGGGCGAGATGACCGTACCTGCCCACGTCCTGTACGGGGCGAGCACACAGCGGGCGGTCCTGAACTTCCCCGTCTCCGGACGCACGGTCCCGCCGGAAGTCATCCACGCCTTCGCACTGCTCAAGAAGGCGTGCGCCCAGAGCAACCAGGAACTCAAGAAGCTCGACAAGAAGCGGTGCGCCCTGATTGCCGGCGCGTGTGACGAGATCATCGCCGCCACCCAGGGCGAGGACTCCGAGATCGGGGCAAGTCCGGGCGAGGCGATGGAGCACTTCCCCATCGACATCTTCCAGACGGGGTCGGGCACCTCGACCAACATGAACGCCAACGAGGTGATCGCCAACCTCGCCGCGCGGACCGCGGGCCGGCCGATCGGCGCCAAGGACCCGATACACCCCAACGACCACGTCAACATGGGCCAATCATCCAACGACACTTTCCCGACCGCGATGCAGGTTGCTGCCGCAATCGGGATCCACCATTCGCTGGTCCCCGCCCTCAAGGCCATGACCAGGACACTCAAGGCCAAGGCCCGGAAATGGGACTCGATCGTCAAGATCGGCCGCACCCACCTGATGGACGCGACGCCGATCCGGCTGGGCCAGGAGTTCTCCGGCTACGCGGCCCAGTCGGAGTACTGCGTTCGGCGGGCGGAGCGGGCCATGGTGCGGCTGGCCGAGAACCTGCCGATCGGCGGCACCGCGGTGGGCACGGGCATCAATACCCACCCGCGTTTCGCGAAGCTGGTCGTGCGCCGACTCACCGCGGCGACGGGCGTGAAGTTCTCCGAAGCGCTGAACCACTTCGAGGCGCAGGCGACGCGCGACTGCGTGGTCGAGGCGTCCGGAGAGCTCAAGACGATCGCGATCGCGTTGACCAAGATCGCCAACGACATCCGCTGGCTGGGGTCGGGCCCGCGGTGCGGGCTGTTCGAGCTCTCGCTGCCCGCCACCCAGCCGGGGTCGTCCATCATGCCCGGCAAGGTCAACCCGGTCATGTGCGAGGCGGTGATGCAGGTTGCCTGCCAGGTCGTCGGCAACGACGCCGCAATCACCATGGGCGCCGCCGGCGGAATCGGTTCGCTGCTGGAGTTGAACGTCGCGATGCCGATGATGGCCACGAACCTGATCGACTCCATCATGCTCATGGCCAACGTGGTGAGCACCTTCGACGAGAACTGCCTCCAGGGTCTCGCGGTGAACAAGGAGGTCGCCACCGGGATGGTGGAGAAGTCCCTGATGACGATCACGGCCCTTGCGCCCGAGATCGGCTACGACCAGGCGGCCAAGGCCGCCAAGGCCGCCTTCGAGACGGGCCAGACGGTGCGCGAGTACGTCCTGCAGCACCAGCTTGTCGAGAAGGACCTGCTCGACAAGTTGCTCGACCCGCGATCGATGACCGAGCCGGGGTAAGAGCCCGCGATGGCGTTCCTTCAGCAGCACCTCACCATCGAGCACGCGACGAGGCTCCTGCGTGCCGGCGAGCTGGACGACGCGGAGTCGATCTGCCGGCACCTGCTCAAGCGCGACACGCGCGACGTAAACGCGATCCAGCTTCGCGGGGCGATCGCCCTGAAGAAACGGGACTACGCCGACGCGCTCAAGCACTACCAGCGATGCCTTGCGATCCGCCCGGCGGAACCGCACTTCCTGTTCCTGGTCGGAAAGGTGCTCGCGCTCGACGGACGGTACGCAGAGGCGCTCAAGAAGCTCGACAAGGCGCTGGCGCTGCAGCCGCAAAACATGCACGCCGCGGAATACAAGGCGCTCGTCCACCAGTGGGAGGGCGATTACGACGCCGCCGCGGCCGTGCTGGCGCCGTACGTGAGCGCCGGCCGTGAGACGGCTGGTATGGGCGAGGTGCAGGCGCGCGTCGACATCCACGCCGGGCGCTACCGCGAAGCCGCCGGGATCGCCGAGCGCCACCTCGCCGGCAAAGAGCTCGATCCCGAAACCCGCCACCTGCTCGGCCACGTCGCGGGAAGTGCCTGGGAGAAGCTCGGTGAGTACGCCAAGTCCTTCGAAGCGCACACGCGTGCCAACCAGGCAGTCGCGATCCCCTTCGATCGCGGCGAGTACACGAACCTGATCGACGGCCTCATCGACGTCTTCTCGAAGAAGTTCATCGCCGAGAAGTCACGCCACGGCAACCGCTCGGAGCTGCCGGTGTTCATCGCGGGCATGCCGCGATCAGGCACGACGCTCGTCGAGCAGATCATCGACGCGCACCCCAACGCCCACGGCGCCGGCGAACTCCGCGAGATCGAGGAGACCGCCGCGAAGCTGCAGCGCGTGATCGACTCGAGCGAGCCGTGGCCGCGCAGCGCGCTGGACCTCGATCCGCAGGACGTCACCCGCCTCGCCGGTCAGTACCTCGACGCCGCCCGCCGCATAGCCCGCAACGCAAAACGCGTCGTCAACAAGAGCCTGGAGAACTACCGAACGCTTGGACTGGTCGCCGTGCTCTTCCCCCGCGCGACGATCATTCACTGCCACCGCGACCCGCGCGACACCTGCATCTCGTGTTACACCAGCGGCATCCTCCCCAGGCCGCATCCATATATATGTGACCTGGGCGACCTCGGTTTCGCATACGGCCAATACGAACGCCTCATGGCCCACTGGAAACAGGCCCTGCCCATAAAGATCCTCGACGTCCGCTACGAGACGCTCGTCGACGACCTCGACGGCGAGACCCGCCGCATCATCGACTTCTGCGGACTCCCGTGGGACGACCGCTGCCTGCAATTCCACGCATCAGGGCGCACGGTCAGAACCGCCAGTTACGAGCAGGTCCGCCAGCCCATCTACCGCTCCTCGATCGGCCGCTACAAGGGCTTCGAGCAACACATCGCCCCGCTGCTTGAAGCGCTCGGCTAGATCAACTTCCCTTTCCCTCAAGCAGCAAGCATCCTCCCGCGGGCCGCCGGCGCTTCGACGAGCGGCTGGATAGGATGAGATCGTGAAAGCCTCACTGTCCGACGTGTTACAACGAGCCGGGGAGTTCTTCATGGGACAATCGCCCATCCATGCCGCTGCCGCGCGCATCGCGAAGGCTCTCTCGGAGATGGACGTTCCCTTCTGTATTGCCGGAGCGCTCGCGGTCAATGTCCACGGTCACATGCGCACGACCGAGGATGTCGACATTCTGCTGACTCCGAATGGGCTGGAGCGTTTCAAGAGCCGCTGGCTCGGCCGCGGCTGGGTGGAGCAGTTCCCCGGTTCCAGGAGGCTGCGCGATGCCGTCCATGGGGTGAACGTGGACGTGAGGCTCACGGGTGATTACCCGGGGGACGGGCAGCCCAAGCCCGTCGCGTTCCCGCCTCCGGCGGACGTCAACGAACCGGATCCGCAAGGCATCCCCGTCCTGACCCTCCCTGCCCTGCTGGCACTCAAGCTCGCCAGCGGGATGACCGCTCCGCACCGGCCCCGTGACCTGGACGACGTCATCCAGCTCGTCCGCGAGAACGGCCTGGACCGCGCGTACGCCGAGAAGCTCGATCCGTACGTCCGCAGGAAGTACCTGGAGCTGTGGGAGGCGGCCCAGGTCCAGGACGAATACTGACTCCTGTTACGGGCGAATGCCGTTCAGATAAGGCGCAAGCACTTTCGCGAACAGGACTTGGGCCGGCGTGTGTGTGCAGTGGGTCGCCGCGCGGCCACCGACGATGACACCGCGCCCGCCGCCGCGCCGGACGCCCGGTAGATTCTCAATAATTCTCACCTGGAATCGCTTCCGGGCCGCGATCCATCAGCAGCGGGCATTGAAGGTCCTTCGCGGCGCCGACCGTATCGCTCTGGCGGATTCCGATGAGCCTGAGCCAGAGCATGGCAAGGTCGGTGAGCGGCCTCGTGGGCAGGCCGCGGGCTTCGAGGCGATCGCAGATCGAGACGTGCACGTCATCGGCGAGGTCGTAAATTGCGACGGCTGTGATGGCGAGGTCCGGCCCGGCGTCGACCGCCGTTGCGATCGTGACTACAGCGCCGCTGCCGTGGCCGACGAGGATGTACGGGCCGTTGCCGAGGCGGTCGAGCAATGCTCGCAGGTCGATGTGCTCGTTGGTGCCGAGGCGCGCGGTGCTGCCGGAGGCGTCGCCGTGGCCGCGGCGGTCGTAGAGGACGAGCCGTGCACATTTCTCGAGCCAGGGATCGACGTGAGCGAGCATGTCGATCCGCGACTGCCCCCAGCCGTGCACGAAGACTGCCGTGGGGCCGGATCCGCTTGCGGTGATCTCCCAGACGGGTAGCGCTGCGCCGCCGGGCAGGTCGAGCGTCCATTGCTCGAACGGCAATGCCTTGTCTGCGGGATCGGTCGGCAGGCCGTGGGCGACTGCGTAGCCGGCGGTGTGGCGCGAGGGGTGTATGGCATCGTGGGCGATCACGGCGGAGAGGACCAGTATGGTCGCGATCGCGCCGATGGACAGCAGCAGGAGCAGGCCGGTGAATTCGCCCATGACGCGGAGTCTAAAGCATCCTCAACCCACCTGTGCCCAGGGATGTAGCGCCTGTTCCCTGGTTGCAGCGCGTGTTCCCTGGTTGCAGCGCGTGTTCCATGGGCTCCGGGTGGCACGGTTGATCCGCCGCAGGCGGACTTCGGCGTCGGCCGTGGAGCGACGTGCAAAGACACGGGCGAGCAAGCTCGACCGTGCCACCCAGACGCAGAGCAGAGTTAGCGGAATCATGTGGCATAATGATTGCGTACACTGCGGCGCATGAAGAGGTCGCTGACGGTTGGTACCACGGCCGAGATAACCGCGGAGGTTACCGAGGACATGTGTCCCGCCTTTGACGGCGTCATCGTGCACCGGGTGTACTCGACGTGGTCGATGGCGCACCACATGGAGCTGGCGGCGCGGAAGGTGCTCGCGCCGCACCTGGACGACGACGAAGAGGGGATCGGTGCGTCGCTGTCCATTGAGCACGTGGCACCGACACCCGTCGGTCACACGGTTCGCGTTAAGGCCACTGCGACCGAGGTGAACGACACCACGGTCGTCTGCGACCTGACCGCGTATGATGGCGACCGCCTCGTGGGCCGGGGGCGGCAGGTCCAGCGGGTGCTGCCCAGGCGCACGCTCGAGGCCCTGATTGAAAGAGCACGCCAATGACGACTGTCGAGACAAAACCCATGGCAGACGAGCAACTGATCCTCGCCGAGACCGACGGCCCCGTCGGCATCGTGCGTCTGAACCGGCCGAAGGTGCTCAACGCGCTGAACCCTGAGCTCATGACACAGCTCGCCGAGCAGATGGAGGCGTTCGACCGGGATGACGCCATCATCGTCATCGTGCTCGCCGGCAGCGAGCGGGCGTGGGCGGCCGGGGCGGATATCGGCGACATGGCCGAGCGGACAATGCTGGAGATGTACACGCGCGACCAGTTCGCCACGTGGGACCGGATCAGGCGCACCAAGAAACCGATCGTCGCCGCGGTCAGCGGTTTCGCCCTCGGCGGCGGCTGCGAACTCATGATGCTCTGCGACGTGGTGATCGCGTCGGAGACGGCGAAGATCGGCCAGCCCGAGATCAATATCGGCGTCATGCCCGGCGCCGGCGGCACGCAACGGCTCACCCGCGCCGTCGGCAAGGCGACGGCGATGGACGTCATTCTCACGGGGCGGTTCCTGAGTGCTACCGAGGCGCTGGCCGCCGGGCTGGTGAGCCGGGTCGTCCCGAAGGAGCATTACTTCACCGAGGCCCTGCGCATTGCGCACGAGATGGCCGCCAAGGGCCCCATCGCCCTGCGGCTCGCCAAGGAGTCGGTGCTCAAGGCCGCCGAGACCACGTTGACCGAAGGGCTCGAGTACGAGCGCAAACTCTTCTACATGCTCTTCGCCACCGAGGACCAGAAAGAAGGCATGCGGGCATTCGTCGAGAAGCGCCCGCCGCGGTTCACCGGAAAATAAGAGGACCATTTCCCATGCCCGCCACCGCCACCACCTTCGAGACCCTCGACGTCGCGACCATCGATGGGATCTGCACGATCACGATGAACCGGCCGGAGGTCTACAACGCACTGAACGACGCCCTCACCTATGAGCTTCAGGATGCCCTGAAACACGCCGCGCGCGACAAGAATGTCTCGGTGGTCGTGCTCACCGGCGCCGGCAAGGCGTTCTGCTCCGGCCAGGATCTCGGCGACCTCAAGGAGAAGTACGTCCCCGGGTACGTGCCGCACCTCGGCGAAGATCTGCGCAAGCGCTACAACCCGGTCACCAGGCGTCTTCGCGAGATGGACAAGCCGACAATCGCGGCCGTCAACGGCGTCGCGGCCGGCGCGGGGCTGAGCTTCGCGCTGGCGTGCGACATCCGGATCGCCTCGGAGCGTGCTTCGTTCATCGAGGTCTTCATCAACGTGGGGCTCGTCCCGGATTCGGGCAGCACCTGGACGCTGCCGCGACTCGTCGGGCTGGGCAAGGCGATGGAGCTGTGCTTCACCGGCGACAAGATCGATGCCGCCGAGGCCCTTCGGATCGGCCTCGTGAACCGCGTGGTGCCCGCAGACGACCTGGTGACCGAGGTCAACGCGCTGGCCGGCAGGATCGCGGCGCTTCCCGCACGCGGGATCGCGCTGACCAAGCGCCTGCTCAACCAGTCGTTCGACAACGACCTCGGCGCCCAACTGGAAGCCGAGGCATTCGCCCAGGAAACGGCCGCGCTCACCGAGGACCACTACGAAGGCGTCGTGGCGTTCATCGAGAAGCGCAAGCCGGAATTCAAGGGCGCGTGACGGCCTCGGCGAACACCGTCGGGATACTCGGCGCCGGCACCATGGGGGCGGGGATCGCCCAGGTGGCCGCGATGTCCGGCTGGACCGTCGAGCTACTCGATGTCGATCAGCTGACGGTTCGCACTGCGATCGAGGGGATTCATCGGCGGCTCGATCGGCTCGTCGAGAAGGGCCGCATGCAGGCCGGGCAGCGCGACGCCGCGGTAACCAGGCTGCACACGGCCGGGTCGCCGCGGTGTTTCGGCGGCTGTGAACTCGTCATCGAGGCGGTCGTCGAGGATATCGACGTCAAGACAGCGGTGCTTCGGGGCGTCATCGAACGACTGCCCGACAACGCGATCATCGCCACCAACACGTCGTCTCTGTCGGTGACTCGCCTCGGCGAGGCGATCGGCCGGCCGGGGCGCACGGTCGGCATGCACTTCTTCAACCCGGCGCCGCTCATGAAGCTCGTGGAGGTCGTCGCGGGCGACGAGACGGAACCAGAGGTCGTCGATCGCACCGCGGGAATCGCCGAAGGATGGGGCAAGGTCGTCGCGAGGGCCGCGGACGTCCCCGGCTTCATCGTGAACCACGTCGCACGACCGTATTACCTCGAGGCCCTGCGCATCCTCGAAGAGGGGCTCGCGGGCCCCGGCGAGATCGACTACGCGATGCGCGAGATCGGCGGCTTCAGAATGGGGCCGCTGGAGCTGACCGACCTCATCGGCCAGGACGTGAACACGGCGACCTCGCGCAGCGTGTGGGAGGCGCTGGACCGTCCGGCCTTGCTCAAGCCCAGCGGCCTCCAGGAGCAACTCGTCGCGGACGGGCACCTGGGCCGCAAGACCGGCCGCGGCGTGTACTCGTATGAAGGCGAGTCGCCGGTGCCCGCCGTCGAGGTCGAGCGATCGCCGTTGCAATTGAATGAGACGCTGAGCCGCGCCGTGAGTGAGTTCTCGGCTGCCGCAACGGATGTCTCCGGAACCGAGCTGGACATGCTCGTCTTCAGCCGGATCCTCGTGGCGATCATCGTCCAGGCAGCACTGGCGCACGAACGGGGCGTAGCCGAGACGGCGGACATCGATACCGCGTTGAGGTACGGGACCAATTATCCGAAGGGTCCGTTCGAGTGGGCGCGGCAGATCGGCCACGGCGTCTGCGTTCGCCTGCTGGACACCCTCAATGCAACCGTGTCCGACAATCGCTTCGCCGTTCCGGCGTTGCTGCGAGAGTAGTGTGGCACGGTTGAGTCCGCCGCAGGTCCGCCTGCGGCGGATCGGCCGTGGAGCGATGTCCGAAGACACGGCCGACGGCGGATCCGCCGTGCGGCGGATCAACCGTGCCACCCAATCACGGCAGGAGCTGGTCGCGCTGCCGCGGCGTCGGCAGCCGGCACTCGTCGTAGCGGCCGAACCATCCGTACCGGCGGCGGGCGACGAGGTCGTACAGACCGTCGCGTATGAACCGCGGGATGATCCGCGCCCACGACACGACGCGCCAGACGCCGCCGATGTCGCGCAGGGCCTGGAGCACCGCCTCGGACCGGACGAAGACCCGCGCATCGCCTGACCCGTACCCCCGCACGTAGATGACGCTGTCCAGGCCGTCCTGCCCGGGCGTCGCCGCCCGGAATGCCGCGAAGGTCTCACCCTGCAGCGGCGCGAATCGCAGCACGCCGGCGCGGTCCCGGGCGATGAGGAATCTCACGGCGAAGTGGCACAGGGCGCACACACCGTCGTAGAAGATCACCGGGCGGTCGGCGTCGTCGGGTTCCGGCACGATTGGTCCTACCAACGCAACACGCGATCGATCAGCCCGGCGATGTCGTCGGGGCCGTACCGGAGCTTGCGGCCCTCCGTCTCGTAGACGTTCATGTAGAACGGCGGACCGGCGACCTCCATGTCCGCCGTGAGGACCCACGTCGTCGGCGTCCCGTAGATCTGGTCGTCCTGGAACCACTTGAAGCGGCCGTCCAGCATCTCGAAGCGGGGATCAAACAGCACGACGTCAAAAGGCAAGTCGGCCCGCTCGACGAGCTTCAGGGATGCCTCGACGAAGCGGTCGCGGTTGCGCCGGTACACCGGGTCGTCGTCGGGCCGGCGGCCGAACGCTCCCTCGTCGTAGCCGAACAGCACCTCGTGTCGCACCGGCGGGCAGAGCACGCCGACGAACAGCACGCCTTTCGGGCCGTACGTCAGCCGAAGATGGCGCAGGCCGGCGATCTCGCTGAATGAATCCTCGCACCAGAAGCCCCCTCGCTTCGCTTCGTCCACGGCTTCGGCGCCGGCGAGGATCGTGAGCACTACTGCCTTGACGCCGTCGCGGGCACCGACCATGTCGACGAGTCGCACCCGCGTACCGTCGGCGGCCTCGGCAGTCACCTCGGGGCCGATCCTGTCACCCGGCAGGTAACATGTCACGGCTTCCGGAGCGACCGCGAGATGCCTGACCTTGTCGAGGTCCCACTGGAGCACCATGCCGCGACCGATGCCCCGGGCAACTGCATCGCCGTAGAGCGTCTGGACCAGGTACAGCGCCGGATCATATGACAGAGCGCCACCGGCGCCCGTGATCGCCGCGCCGTCGGCGACGAAGCTGACCCCTTCAACGACGTTGAGCCCGGTGTAGCGTTTCCGGAACGCCGCGATGTCTCCGGGGAACGTCGTACAACGACGGCCATCGAGCAGGCCCGCCTCGGCGAGCACGAACGCGCCGTCGCAGAGCGACACGACGTACTTCGCCGCGCGCCCGCGCGCACGCACCCATTCGATGAGTCGCCGGTCCTGGAGATCCGAGTCCATGTTGTGCCGGGCGCTGGGGACGACCAGGACGTCGATCCGCGGCGCCTCCTCCAGCGCGAATTCGACGTCCAGGCGCAGCCCCTCGAACGAGGTCACCGGCCCCGCCTCTCTGCCCACGGTGAACACCCGCATGCCGGGCGTGGTGTGAAACACCGTGTGGTGGAAGATGTCCCACGGCGCCATGAGTTCGGAGTTGTAGACGCCCTCCAGGACGAGAAAGCCCACGTTCATCGGCACGGCAGGCCGCGTGGTGGCGTCCTGCCCCACCGCCGTCGCCGCGACCAGGGCGACGAACAACGCGGCCGACCGCTGCAATGTACCGGCTTTCATGCTGCCTCCCGTCCAGAGCACACACAGCATAGCCCGGCCCGGCAGGCGCGGGGCCGTCTATTTCATGCGCCGAAACAGGGCCGATCTCATGCGCCGAAACAGGGCCGATCAGGGCGCCTGGCGGCTGAAGCACGCGAGGGCGGTCTGCTCGATCCACTCGGTCATGAGCGGGTGCGGGCAGAATCCCTTCCCGTCGGCGACGTACTCCAGCCCGTCGAGCACCTCGCGATAGGGCCCGAAGCCCGCCACGCGGAACGGCACGATGATCACGCGCACGCCGCTGTCAGTCGCCTGCTCGACATGCCGCTGGATGCGCTGCTCGGCCTCGGCCCGCCGGTGCGGCCAGTCCTCGCGCAGCGTCTCGACATGGACGCTTCGGAAGGGCCCCAGCGCCTCGATCGCCCTGGCCCGGGCGTCCATGTGCCGCAGCCACGCTTCGTTCTCCGTGTCATCGCCGGGCCCGTGGGCGATGATGAGCACCATTTCCCGGGCCGGGTCCGTGCTCAGTGCCTTGACGCGGTCCGCCAGGATCCGATCGATGAGCGGTGACTCGCCGACGCCGGATTTGCTCAGCAGGAACATCGCCCGGGTGTCGATCGGTTCCGGCTTCTCCATGTGCATGGTCCCGCTCGGGGCTGCGTGGTCACCCCCCTCCATGTGGTGCCCCATGGCACCGTCCAGTTCCGGGCGAAGCCCGAGAATGTACTGCGTCGGCGCGAGAAAGCTCTCGCCGGAGATAAACATCCGCACCACGGCGATCCGCTCGACACCCCGCGATTCGAGCCGCTGCACGGCCTCGCGCAGCGTCGAGGTCCGCGCCATGCCGTAGGCGATCTCGACGGCGTATTTCTCCCGCAGCGGCGCGACGGTCGCCTCGACGTCCCTGTTCCACGCGGCGTCGCCCCCGTGGGCCATGACCAGTATGCCGGTGTCGGGATTCGCAGATACGGCGGTCCCGGCCAGGATTGTCACGAGCAGTACGCTCGATCGAGTCATGCGAGTCATGCGAGTCACGGCTCCATCCTCCCTTGGTGCCCGCCGGCGTTCGGCAGGTCATTGCGATTGAGTTTCAACGGCAGTTGTAACAGGCCGGCAGTGTAGGATAAATAGGGAATCCACCCCGGACTTCATCGAGTCCACTTTTCCTCGTGCAGCCGCGCCCACGGCACCAGTTTCGCGTTTGAGCGGATCTGGACGTCGTGGCCGCCGTAGGCGATGACCACGTCGCACGGGCGTAACGGCTCCACCAGGTGATCTCGCACGCGGCGGGCGCCGTCGAAGAGGCGGGCCGAGGCGGTCTGGGCGGCCCTGGCGTCCACCAGCGTGAGGTGATTCGCGTGCTCGATGATCAGGTCGGTCTCGACAGTGTCGCGGTCGCGGTAGAACGACAGGCCGGCAGTTTCGCCGCGGTTGGTCCGGTGCTTGAGGATTTCGGAGACGACCCATGTCTCGAAGATCGCGCCGCGCAGCGGGTGCGTGCGGAGCTGGTCGGTGCTGCGGATGCCGAGCAGCCAGCAGACAAGGCCGGTGTCGTAGAAGTGCAGCTTGGGCATTTTCACAAGGCGCGTGCGGAGGTTCGTGTGGAACGCGGGCAGGCGGAAGACGATGAAGCTCGTTTCGAGCACGCTGATCCATGCTTTTGCAGTCGGTTGCGATACGCCACAGTCGGCGGCCAGGGCTGAATAGTTGAGCAGTTGTGATGTGCGCCCGGCGCACAGTTGGACGAACCGCTGAAAGGTCGCGAGGTCGCCGATGTTGCTGATCGTGCGCACGTCGCGCTCGATGTACGTCGCCACGTAGGAACGCAGCCAGTCGCTGGGGTCCAGCTTCCGGTCGAAGATGCGGGGGTACCCGCCGGCGAGGATGGTCTCGTCGAGAGTCTTCGGATGACGCTTGAAACGGATGACCTCGCTGCGCGCCAGGGGCAGCAGGTGCAGGACGGCCGATCGGCCCTGCGGAGCCGGGGTGTGAGGTCGCGGTCGATGATCACTGGGACAATGGTGTCGGAAGATATCGGCTGGTTCAAAGTCAGACTTTGAATCAGCCGGGCACGATCGCTGCCCGGCCGCCGTCGCCCTAAGATCTCCCCATGCGACGAGCAGCGATCGTGACGGCCCTGCGAACGCCGATCGGTCGTTACGGCGGCGCCCTGGCCACGGTGCGGCCCGACGACCTGGCTTCACTGGTGATCCGGGCAATCGTCGAGCGGTCCGGGATCGATCCCGCGGTCATCGAGGACGTCTACTTCGGCTGCGCCAACCAGGCGGGGGAGGACAACCGCAACGTCGCCCGGATGGCGGCGCTGCTGGCCGGGCTGCCGGACAGCGTGCCCGGCTGCACGGTCAACCGGCTGTGCGCGTCGGGCCTCGACGCAGTGAACATCGCGGCCCGCATGATCGAGTCCGGCCACGGCGACGTCTTCATCGCCGGCGGCACCGAGAGCATGAGCCGCGCACCGTTCGTCATGGCCAAGAGCGAGCATGCGTTCGCGCGAGCGCCGCAGATCCACGACACCACGATCGGCTGGCGTTTCACCAATCCGTCGCTGGCCGCGATGTACCACCCGTACTCGATGGGCGAGACCGCCGAGAACGTCGCCCGGAAGTACGGCATCTCGCGGGCCGACCAGGATGCCTTCGCCGTGGCCAGCCAGCAGAAGTGGGCGGCGGCCAGGGCCGCCTGCCGTTTCGAGGCCGAGATCGTTGCCGTGGAGGTTCCCCGGAAGAAGGGCGACCCGCTCGTCGTCGACACCGACGAGCACCCCCGGCCCGACACGACACTGGAAAAACTCGCCGGGCTCAAGCCGGTCTTCGCCTCCCTCGATCAAGGCACCGTCACCGCGGGCAACTCGTCGGGCATCAACGACGGGGCGGCCGCCCTGTTACTGGTGGAGGTCGAGACCGCGGTCTCCATGGGCCTGAAACCGCTTGCCCTCGTCGGCCCCTCCGCGGCCGCCGGCGTCGATCCGGCGTGCATGGGCATCGGGCCGGTCCCCGCCACTCGAAAGGTCCTGGCCAGGGGCGGCCTGGACCTCGACGACATCGACGTCATCGAGCTCAACGAGGCATTCGCCGCCCAGAGCCTCGCGTGCATCAGGGAGCTCGGCCTCGATGAATCGAAAGTGAACCCCAACGGCGGCGCGATCGCCATCGGTCATCCGCTGGGCTGTACCGGGGCGCGGCTGGTCGGGACGCTCGCCCACGAGATCGCCCGCACCGGCGCCCGCCGCGGCCTCGCTACACTGTGCGTCGGCGTCGGCCAGGGCGTCGCGATGATCATCGAAGGAGTCGATCCATGAGCGGCAGTTCGAACCTGGGCATGCACGTCGACCACGGCATCGAGGAAGACCCGGAGAAGCTCGCCGAGTTCCAGGCGACCATCGACGCCCGCACGCTCATCGAGCCGGACGACTGGATGCCGGCGGCGTACCGCACCGGCATGCTCAGGATGGCGGAGCACCACGCCAACTCGGAGATCATCGGTGCGCTGCCGGAGGGCGAGTGGATCACGCGCGCACCCAGCCTGCGCCGCAAGCTCGCGTTGACGGCGAAGGTCCAGGACGAGATCGGCCACGGCCAGATGCTGTACCGCGTCTCGCAGGACCTCGGCAAGTCGCGCGACCAGATGCTGCGCGACCTGATCACCGGCCGGACCAAGTACCACAACGTCTTCAACTACCCCGCCCCGACGTGGGGCGACATCGCCATGATCCAGTGGCTCATCGACGGCGCCGCGATCATGAACCAGAAGACGCTCGCCGACGGCGCGTACGGCCCGTACGTCCGGACGATGAAGCGGATCAACATGGAGGAGGCCTTCCACTTCAAGAGCGGCGAGGACATGGTCCTGACGCTCATGACCGGTACATCCAGTCAACGTGCCATGGGCCAGGAGGCGTTCGACCGGTGGTGGTACCCGTCCATCATGTTCCACGGTCCGCCGGACAAGCCCAATACCCTGCAATCCCCGGCGATGCGCTGGCGCATGAAAACGGAGACCAACGACTCCCTGCGGCGGCGTTTCGTGAACCGCTTCGCGCCCGCGGCGTTGGACCTGGGCCTGAAGATCCACGTCGTGACGAAAGACGCCGACGGCATGGTGACGAGCAGGAAACCCGACGAGAAGCTGCGGCTCAACCCCGATTCGGGCGACTGGGAGTTCACCGAGCCGGACTGGGAGGAGTTCTTCCGGGTGATCCGCGGCAACGGGCCATGCAACAAGAAGCGCCTGGCACTGCGCAGACTCTCCTACGTGCAGGGCCGGTGGGTGCGCAACGCAATCGTCCACGGAAGCACGGCGTTGCCGAACGGCGGGGGCCGCTGAACCCATGTCCAAGCTTCGCCAGGACGTCGAATTGGTGGAAGGGGAGATCGAGTCGCCCGCCGAGGGCGACTTCGCGCCGTACGTCATCTTCACGCGGCTCACCGACAACGGCCCGCACATCTACGCCGGCTGGGTCGATGCCGTCGACGACGCCATGGCGCTGCAGTTCGCCCGCGAGCACTACGGCCAGGACCAGGAGTGCGTCAACATCTGGGCGATCCCGCAACCGGCACTCTCCGGGACCGAAACGGCATTCCCTACGTCCGACGTTGAAGGCGCGGTGAGGCCCTTCGAGGTCTTCGCCCAGTCCAAGGCCGGCGGCCAGCACATCAACGTCGGTTCCGTGGAGGCCGCCACCAGCGCCGACGCACTGCTGCGCGCCAGGCAACAGTTCGGCGACTCCGGCGCACACAGCATCTGGGTCGCGCCCCGCGATCGGATCGTCGCCACGAAGAAGGGCGACGTCATCTGGCGGTACACCAGCCAGGACTACCGCATGGCCCGCGGTTACTCCGCCAGCGTCCGCGAGAAGTGGCAGAAGATCCGCGCCGAGAAGGACCTCACGGAGTACGAGCGGGACGACATCGAGGAGATGTTCTAGATGACACAGCTCGCCGAGAACCTCAAGGCGCCGCTGGTCGAGTTGCTGCTGTCAGTCGCCGACGACAAGCTCATGCTCGGTCACCGCAACAGCGACTGGACGGGCCTCGGCCCGATTCTCGAGGAGGACATCGCGTTCTCGTCGCTGGCCCAGGATGAGATCGCCCATGCGCAGATACTCTACGAGCTGGCGTCGGAATTCGACGGCCGGTCGACCGACGTGCTTGCGTTCGGCCGCGATCCGACCGAATTCCGCTGCGCCGAAATCGTCGAGTTGCCGGACGACTTTGACTGGGCCTTCGCCCTGTGCCGGCAGTTCTTCTGCGATCACTACGACGCACTTCGCCTGGGGAGAATGGCACGCTCGTCCTACGCGCCGCTGGCGGCCATCGCCGCCCGGCTCGCCGCGGAGGAGCAGGTCCACGTGGACCACGCCGACGCCTGGATCACGAGGCTGGGCACCGGAACTGAAGATTCCAGGACGCGGATCCAGGCCGCCCTCGACCGGCTGGCGCCCGTTGCGCCGATGCTGCACGAGCCCTTTGAAGGCTACGACGAGCTCGAGTCGGCGGGGATCTACCCGCGGCCGGAAACGGACATGTTCGAGGCATGGTCGGCCGCGCTGCACGCGGTCACCGACGCCGCGGGCCTGACGCTGACCCTGACAGCGCCGCCCGCCAGTGACACCGGTGGCCGGCGCGGCCGGCACAGCGAGCACCTGGCACCGCTGCTCGACGAAATGTGCGAGGTCTTCCGGCTGGAACCAACGGCCGCCTGGTAGAGCGGACCCGATGATGGCGCGCTCCCAGACATCACCGGACGCGTCCCACGCCGCGCGGTGTCTCCAGGCCGGCAATCTTGACGAGGCCGAGCGCATCTGCCGGCGGTTGCTCAAGCGCAACAAGAAGGATGTCAATGCCGCCCAGGTGCTCGGGTCGGTCGCGTTGGCCCGCGGAAAGTACGAGGACGCCGCCGGTCAGTTCCGCACGTGCGTCCGGCTCAGCCCGCGCATCGCGGGGCTGCGGTTCCTGTACGGCAAGGCGTGCAGCATGCTGGGACGGTACGACGAGGCGATCGCCTGTTTCGACGAGGGGCTTCGATTGAAGCCGGGCGACCGCCTCTGCTGCAGCTGGAAGGCCGGGGCATTCGAACGGCTCGGCGACTACGACGCCGCGCGCGAGGTGCTGCAGCCGTTCGTGGACGCGGGCACGGAGGACGCCGATATGGCGGAACTGCTCGCCCGCGTCGAGGTCCACCGGGGAAACTACGAGTCCGCCGTTGCCACGGCCGCGCGGCACCTTGATCGGCCCGACACCGGGCCGGCGACGGCGGTCCTGCTTCACCAGGTGACCGGTCGCGCGCTGGAGAAGCTCGGCGAACACGACCGCTCGTTCGAGGCGTTCCGCAGGGCGAACGAAGCATCGACCGGCAGGACCTTCGACGCCGTCGCGCACCTGCGGTTCGTGGACGACCTCATCGAGGCATTCTCGGAGACGGAACTACGGGGCCTGGCCCGGGCCGGTGACCACTCGCAACGGCCCGTCTTCATCGCGGGCATGCCACGCTCGGGGACCACGCTGGTAGAGCAGATCATCGACGCCCACCCCGCCGCGCACGGTGCCGGCGAACTTGAGGACATCCCGGAGTTGGCGCGCCGGCTGCAGGTGCAGCTCGACGCATACGACCCGTACCCGCACTGCGTCTCGGAGCTCTCCGGGACCACCGCCGATGCCCTGGCGGCACGGTACCTGGCGCGGCTCGGCGATCTCGGCGGCGATGCCTCGCGCGTCGTCAACAAGAGCCTGGAGAACTACCTGCACCTCGGTCTGATCGCGCTGCTCTTTCCGGGTGCGCGCATCATCCACTGCCGCCGCCACCCGCTGGACACGTGCTTTTCCTGCTATATGGGCGGAATCCTGCCGGCCCGGGCGCCGTACGTGACGGACCTGGGCAACCTCGGACTCGTCTACCGGCAGTACGAACGTCTCATGCGGCACTGGCAGCGGGTGCTCGACACACCGATGCTGGAGATCGTCTACGAGGACCTGGTCGCAGACCTGGAGGGCACCAGCCGCCGCATGATCGACTTCCTCGGCCTGGACTGGGACGAGCGGTGCCTGCGGTACTACGAGTCAGGCCGCACGGTCCTGACGCTGAGCTACGCGCAGGTGAACAAGCCGATCTACACGTCGGCGGTCGGGCGCTACCGCCGCTACGAGAAGCACCTCGGTCCGCTCAAGGAGGCGTTGGCGCGCGGAAGACCGTCGCGTCCGGGTTGAACTCCATCCACCCGGACTGGTACGACAGAATGGCCGGCAGCAATACTCCCGCGGAGTCCCGGGCCCACGCCGTCATGCCCGGCCGCGGCTGGACGAATGCCTTGACGGTGCGCGTCTTGGGTCTGGTCGACTGTCCCGACACAAACTCGCCCGTCGCCGCCAGGACGGCCAGGGCGGCCACGAGCGCGACACGCGAGGAAAAGACACGACGGCGTAGTGCAATGTTCATGATTCTCCTGAAACGACTCCGGCCGCTATTGTATTCCCGTGGCATTCGTCTCACAGGTCGGCGAGGCCGACGCAACCGGCGTCCTGCAACGCGTCTACGCGGCCGCGCAGTCCCGCGCCGGCACCGTCGCCAACATCATCAAGGTCATGAGCCTCGACGGCCGATCGGTCCAGGCCTCGATGCAGTTCTACGTGAGCCTGATGAAGAGCCCCAACGCCCTGGACGCCGCCAGGCGGGAAATGCTCGCCACGGTGGTGAGCAACGTCAACGAGTGCTATTACTGAACGCTGCAGCATGCACGGGGCTTCGGTCAGGAGTCCGGGAACCACGCGATTGCCGAGCAGTTGATCGATGACTATCGCCGGGCCGAGCTGAGTCCGGCGGACCGCGCGTTGTGCGACTACGCGGTCAAACTCACCCTGGCCCCGGGCGCGATGACCGAACGGGACGTGGACGATCTCCGCGGGCACGGCTTCGACGACGCGGCGATCACCATCGCCGTGCAGGTGATCGGCTACTTCAATTACATCAACCGCGTCGCCGACGGCCTGGGCGTTGACGACGAGCCGTGGATGAAGCCCTCCAGGGAGCAATGGGATCGGCGGCGCGGCCGCGACTATCTCGGCGAACAGCCGGCTAGAGCGGGTTCACTCTAGGTGAGCCGGCTCGCGGTCCGCCGGAGATTCTCGACCGTCTCGACAAGGTGGTCGATGGCGAGATCGATCTGCTCGGCCGTCGTCGTCCGGCCGAGGCTCAGCCGAAGCGACGTCATCGCCAGCTCGTCAGGTACGCCGATCGCCGCGAGCACGTGACTCGAGGTGCGGCCGGCGGCGCCGATTGCCGAGCCGCTGCTGCACGCCACCTCGCGGAGGTGTTCGACGATCGCGGTGCCCGCCGGCGACGGCAGGCAGAGGTTGGTGATGTGCGGCGCCCGCCTGACGGGATCGCCGTTGATCGCCACGTCGCCGAGCCGCTGCCGGAGCCCGTCCTCGAGACGCCGGCGCAGTGCGAGCAGCCGTGGTCCTTCGTCCCCAAGGTTCACCGCGCACAGCTCGCACGCCCGGCCGAGACCGACGATCCCCGGCACGTTCAGCGTCCCGGCCCGCAGGCCGCGTTCGTGGCCGCCGCCCTCGATCACGGGCTGAATCGCGATCGGCGGGTCGCGGTCCCGCACGTACAGGGCGCCGACGCCCTTGGGGCCGGAGATCTTGTGCCCGGAGAAGCTCAACAGGTCGATAGTGTCGCGCCGCACGTCTACCGGCAAGAGGCCCACCATCTGCGTCGCGTCGGTGTGAAAGAGCACGCCGCGGTCACGACACAGCGCGCCGATCTCGCGCACTTCGCTGAGCGTACCGATCTCGTTGTTCACGGCGATGATCGACACGAGCAGGGTGTCGTCCCGCAACGCCGCGGCGACCTGCTCGGCGGTGATGACGCCGTCGTGCTCCGGCGCGACGAACGTCACCTCGAAGCCCTCGGCCTGCATGCGTGTACACGGCTGGAGGACCGCCTTGTGCTCGATGGCACTGGTCACGATGTGGCAGTGGCCCCCCGGAGCCGCGCGGGCCACACCCTTGATCGCCAGATTGTTCGACTCCGTCGCGCCGGCGGTCCAGATGATCTCTCCGGGCGCGGCGCCGATGAGGTTCGCCGCGTCTGCCCGCGCAGACTCGACCGCCTCGGCTGCCTCGGTCCCCCACCCGTGACGGCACGCGGGGTTGCCGAAGCTGGTCGTGAAGAACGGCGTCATCGCCTCGACCACGCGCGGATCGCACGGCGTGCTGGCGGCGTTGTCGAGATAGATCGGCGGTCGCCGGGTCATTCAGTGTTCGCCGGAGACGCGGATCTCGATTTCGAAGTCGCCGCGACGATACAGGCACGTCCCGTCGAGACCCTCGCACACGTTGTACAGGGCGTACGCGGGCAGCGTGATCGTGCCGGGGGCGGCACCGGGGGGCACCTGCACCTCGAACTCGACCGTGCGGGTCTCCAGGGAGGTCGCGGCAGGCGCGTTCTCAACCGTGTGCGATCGCCGATCGACCGCAAGGCCCACCGGCGGACTCACCCACACCTGCATTGGTTCGGCCTCGTTGTTCCAGTGCGCCCCGATCGCGCCGTTGGGTCGGAAGTCCAGGTGCACTCTGACGGTCGCTCCCGGTTTCGCCTCCGATGGAACGACGGTCGTCCGTGCCAGGATGAAACCGCGGGCGTCATGGCGAATGCGGTCGTCGCGGTCCGGTTCCGGCGCGTCGGGGTCACCGGCGCTGAAGGTGCGCGCGGGCCGGGCGAACTCGGCGCCCGAGGGCTCGACCGGCAGCGGCCACGGCGTCTCGCCGCGAGAGACGATGTCGGCGCGGGCCCGCGGCACCCAGTCGTAGAACGGGTAGGGCTTGTCCAGCCGCGGCCCGTACTGCTGGATGCGCCGCCGCCGGATGTACTGGTTGGGGTCGATCGAAAGCGCCCTGCCCCAGTGGTCCACGGCGGACTGGAAGTCACCGGGATGTCGATACTCCGAATCGAAACGCCGTCGAAATGCCACACCCAGCCCGAACTGCGCCGGGCCGTCGTCCGGCTCGAGCGCGACGGCCCGGGTGTACGCCCGCCCCGCA
>JADFOJ010000119.1 GCA_022562915.1 Planctomycetota bacterium
GCCGACCGTTCCGCATGCTGACGTTGGTGGACGAGTACACTCGCGAGTGCCTGGCCATTGACGTCGCCAGGCGACTTCGTTCAGATGATGTGCTGGAGCGGTTGGCCTGGCTCTTTGCGACGCGTGGCGTGCCGGAACACATCCGCTCTGACAATGGGCCGGAGTTCACCGCGAACGTCGTCCGCAGCTGGCTCGCCCGCGTACAGGTCAAGACGCTCTTCATTCAACCGGGAAGTCCCTGGGAGAACGGCTACGTGGAAAGCTTCAACAGCAAACTTCGCGACGAGCTGCTCAACGGCGAGATCTTCTACACGCTGCGCGAGGCGAAGGTACTCATCGAGCGTTGGCGGCTGTACTACAACCGGGAGCGCCCACACAGCTCGCTGGGCTATCGACCCCCGGCCCCCGAAGCGATCGCAGCAGTTCCACCGGCTTCCGCTGCGCTCCAGCCGGCGGAACTGCACCTTGGAAACGCGTTTGAACTAACATCTGTCCTGGTATGAAACACGGGGGAAGGCCAGTTTGAGGGCAGGGTGATAGTCTTCACTGCCGAACAGGGCGATACAAGCACAATGGTCCACGAATTCGGGCATAGAGTGGGATTCGCGCACAAGTGCGGCCTTTGGGATTACCAGAGCAATGACGTCACGGGCCAGGCATGTGCCAGGCATGTGCCATGCACTATCATTGGAATCATTTCATGCTTTCCACCACTCAACCCGGCGTCCTCGATCTCTGGACTCATGGCCCAGATGGGTCGCGCCTCTGCGAAGAACACATCATCGCGATTAGGAAGCAAAACCTTGAGACCTACTCCGAGCTGGGCTGGTAGGGAGGATCACTGATGCGTTGCATAGTACATACCGTGGCGATCGGCTTGAGTGGCCTGATATACTTCTCTGCTGCAGGTGGGTCCGCTCGACTGTCTCTTAGTATCGGCCATCCTCCAACTCTCGTGGCTGGCCTGCCGATGCCGCTCGAACTGCGTGTCGAAGGCGAAGGCAGGTTTGTGGCCGTCGGCATTCTCGAGAACTTCAATCCCTCTGATATCCAGCTCCTGTCTTCTGCCAACGAAGAGTACAGGTTTCACGCAAGACTAACTGTCGAGGTCCCGCCGACTGTTCCCGCATTCAACCCAGAGCGGGACAATCTTATTCTCCCAGTGCCGAAGGTTAAGATCTCTCCAGACGAGGCGAATTCGTTCGTACTTGACTTGAGCAACCTGGAGATCAACGTCCGTATTGCTAAAGGCATACGGACGGCGGTCAGCCCGGACCAACTGCAAGCCGGCGAGTATCAGATCGTTGTAGACGTACCGGGCATGAGTGTCACTGTGGACTCAGAGCAGAAGTCCATCACATTGGTTGAGCCCAACCCAGAAGAACGAAAGCTACTGGATCGGGTCTACGGTCTCGTGCCGCGTGGATCTGTATGGCGATCATTTGTCACTCATGCTGATGAGATCTTGAGCGGGATTCAGATTGACAAACTGAGTGAGTTGGCCCAGCGCCAGATGCAGTATCACCTCCTGCTGGCACGGCTGGTTCACTCCGACTCAGATATAGCAGACCTTACTATCCTGGACGGAGATGTTGAAGGTCTCTGGCTGGTCTATCAGACAGACGTCCTCATGCTTCGGTATGAAATCGACATGGCGGCTGGCCGGGTGTCTGAAGCCGAAGCACTTCGAGTGCTGATCCTTCTCACGAGACCCACTGCTAGATATCATCTGGATGCCATGGAATCTCGAGGAGGACTAATAGCTGGGCTCCGAGGAAACCTTAGCAGGGCACATTGATCGAACGCATTGCTACATCGTCCGGACGGCGGCGTATGCGAATGGCCTAACCTCAGAACTCCTGACATAGCCGCCGCATTCGGCGTTCTTGGCGCGTCGCGGGCCACGGCGTTCGAAGGAATTCATGACCGGTTTTTCTGGCGCGCCAGCGGTCATCACGCCGATTGTTCCGCCGCACTTTGATCCAGGCGGAGCAGCCTCCTTCCGATCGCGTTTCCCCAGGGTTTTGAAACGGTCGAGGTGCAAACGACCTGGCAGATCGCGATTGGAATCGGCAACCGGATCGCGGCTGTAGAGTAGATAGACTGCCACGTTCCACGTAGTGCGCGGTGCACCACGGCTTGGTTGCTCGTCAAAGATAAGGAGCGAGCACGAGGGCGTGGAGGTCGTATTCCGCGCGCCCCGCGTTCTCGCAAAACGTATGGTTGCCGTCCTGCGCACGCTCTCCGTCGATGTTGAGGATCTTGCTGATCTGACCCACTTGCCGTCGGTCGATGACCTTCGGCCGTCTGCCTGCCCGCTGTGCAAACAGTCGTCACGGCCGGTTGGAAAGCAGCTGGGGCTCGTGGGTCACGGCTCGTACAAGCGTCGGGTGCTGGGTTTGGTGGGACCCGGGCGGGCGCTGGTCATCCGTGTTCGGCGGTACCTCTGCCGTGGCTGTCGAACCACCATCAGTGTGCTTCCAGAGGTGCTCTTGCCGCGACATCGGTACGCGGGTGGCGTCATCCTGCTCGCACTCACGTTATCGCTCCTGCTGGGGGTCCCCGCCCAGGAAGTCCGCCGCAGACTGGCAGGGTCGACACGTACGCGTGGATGGAAGACGCTCGATCGTTGGCAACGCCAACTGTTGGCGCCGCTGTGGAGTTGGGTCGCGGCTCAGCTGGGCGTGGCAGCCGCCGATGGCGGGGTGGACCGTGGCCAGCGTGCCGATCGTCTTCGCAGGCTGCTTCTGTTGTACGGCGTCGGCGGCGACGGACACGTGGGTCAACGACGCAGACGGCGACCCTGTGTTCGTGGTGTCCAGCGACTTCAACGCGGGCCTGACCAAGACCCTGGAGCCGATCCTTGCGGAGGTTCGGCAGATCGTGGGCGACGACCGAAGGATTACGGTGGTGTTTGATCGTGGCGGCTGGAGCACCAGGCTCTTTCGCCGGTTGGACACGTCCGGCTTCGACATCATCACCTATCGGAAGGGCCACGATCCGGAGATTCCCGTGCAGCAGTTCGAGGATCGGACGCGCGTTGAAGGCGGCATCGAGTACGAGTACACGCTCCACGACCAACCGCGCGTCCGCATCGGGAAAACGGGGAACAAGAAAGGGCAAGGTCCGCAGTACGTGTGGATGCGCCAGGTGACACGGCTGTGCGAGGGCGGCCACCAGACGCCGGTGATCTCGACACGAGATGATCTTCCGCCGGAGAACATTCTCTTCTACATGTTCAACCGGTGGCGGCAGGAGAACTTCTTCAAGTACATGCGGGAGGAATTCGCTCTGGACGCACTGGTGGAATATTGCACGGAGCCGGTGACCGAGCAGGCAGACCACCCGAACCCGAAGGTGCGGAAGATCAACAAGCAGCTGCGAGCAGCGCGGGCGGAACTGGCGGAGATCGAGCGATCCATCGGTCAAGAGCTTCACGCGAACAAGGAATCGCGGCGTCGAAGCGTTCGCGGCTTCAAGATCGCCCATGCAGCGCTGTTACAGGAGGCCGAGCAGGCGAGGCAGAAGATCGCGCAGCTGGAAGCGCGGAGGCACAAGCTGCCAAAGCGGGTGCCGACATCGGACCTCGTGTCGCTGAAGAAAGATCGAAAAGTGATCGCCGACGCGATCAAGATCGCGGCGTACCAGATGGAAAGCGACCTCGTTGGCATGTTGGCGGAGGGTTACGCACGGTGTGCCGACGAGGGCAGGACGCTGCTCCATGCCGCGTTCCGATCGGCCGGGGATCTTGAGGTCAGGGACGGCGAGCTTCGCGTCACGCTGGTCCCGCAGTCCTCACCGCATCGGACCCGGGCGATCGCCAAGCTCTGCCGGAAGCTCACCGAGATGGGCGTGAACTTCCCAGGGACCACCCTTCGCCTGTCGCTGGCGGTTGCCGAACCGGTCACAATCGGATAGCCCTATGTCAGGAGTTCTGAGATTAGGACACTACCGGTTTAGGCCGGCCACTTGTCCGGGCCCCGGCCCGCCTATACAGTGACCGATTCGGCGAGAGTACCCCGTTGCCGTCCACGAACAGTCCGAACCGGAGCCTGCCGTGAGCCCAAGCATCCTCGACACCGTGATCGGCGAGACAGCAGCCAGCGACCCGAGCGCCGCCGCGGAACACTACAAGTCCGCCGTGGAACTGGAAGCCGATGGTGAGCGCGAGCAGGCCATCGAACTGCTTCGCAAGGCCGTTGACTGCGACGACACCGCCAACCATCAATTCAAGCTCGCCTACCTGCTGGACCTCGTGGGCGAGGAAGACGAGGCCACCGCCATCTACGAGCAGATCTGCTCCGGCGATCGCCCGCACATGAACGCTCTGCTGAACCTGGCCGTCCTTCACGAGGACCGCGGCGAGATCGGCGAGGCGGAGAAGTGCCTCCGGCAGATCCTGGACACCTCGCCGAACCACTGGCGGGCCCGGATGTTCATGAAGGACGTCCAGGCATCCCGCAACATGTACTACGACGAGGAACATGCCCGCGATCTCGCCAAACGAAACGCGTTGCTCGACACGCCGGTGACGGATTTCGAACTGTCCGTCCGCGCCCGCAACTGCCTGAAGAAAATGCAGATCCGGACGCTGGGTGACCTGCTGCGGATCAGCGAAGCCGAGTTGCTGAGCTACAAGAATTTCGGGGAGACGTCGCTGACCGAGATCAAGACCATGCTGGCCTCCAAGGGGCTGCGCCTCGGTCAGGGGCTGGAGGGCCAGTACACATGGGCTCGCCGGCAGATCTACGACCAGCTGCGAGGCAAGGCCACCGACGCCGTGCTCAACAAGCCGATCTCGGTGCTCGATCTGTCCGTCCGCGCCCGCAAGGCCCTGCAGTTCCTCGGCATCCAGAGCCTCGGTGACCTGGCCACCCGGACCGAAGCGGAGTTGATGGGCGTCAAGAACTTCGGCGCGACGAGCCTCACCGAGGTCAGGGAGAAGCTCACGGAGTTCAGTCTTCTTCTGCGGACGCTCGACTAGCCGGATGTCCTTCTTGACCCGGTGAACCCGTCATCGATGCTGTTTGCCGAAGGTATTCCCAACGCGGCGCAGACGCGACGGGCCTTCCTGGCCCGGCTGGCCGCCGTGGCGGCCGTGCCGGCATTGGCCCGATGCGACGCCGACTCCGACACACCGGTCATCGACACCCCGGGCGGGTCCGACAGCCCCGGGCCGTCACGCGGCCTGCCACTGCTGCCGACGGCCGAGCCGCTGATGCGGGTGCGCGTGCTTCGGGCCGACGGGCCGTCGGCGCAGGTGCTCATCGGGCGGGCTTCGCAGTGGCTGGCGCTGGAATCCGCATCGACCGAGGGAACCGGGATCGTCCTTCGCGGGCCGGTCGTTGTCCGGGTCGGCGGGAAGCGGTGGTCGGTGACCGACGCCGGCGGCGTGCAGGCCGGCGTCGAAGCGTTCGAGCCGCTTGAACTGGTGGCGTTGTCCGAGGCCGAGCCGGAACTCACCGTCCAACAGCGGGCCTATCCGGGCAGGCTCCGCCTGCTGATCCGCGGTGACATGGGCGATCGCGGTTTCGACGTGGTCAACATCATCGCCATGGAGGCGTATCTGCCGGGCGTCGTCGCGGGCGAGCTGTTCTCCCACTGGCTGGCCCAGACACGTGCGGCGCAAGCGGTCGCCGCCCGCAGCTTCGCCGCCAGCGAGCACGAGTGGTTCCGCGACCGCCGTGGCTGGGATGTGACCGGTACCGCGCACTCCCAGGTCTACCAAGGCCGCATCGATCACCGCGAGACGCTCGATGCCGTCGAGGCGACGCGCGGCGTCATGCTGGGCTTCCACGGGAACCTCGTTGCGGGGTATTACTCCAGTTGCTGCGGTGGGACCGCCGCGTGCGCCGTGGACGCGATCGGCGACAACCCCGTCAACAGCCTGCCGCCGCTTGCCGGGCGGAGCGGTCAGGACGTGTGCACCGGCGCCGCCGTCGCGAGGTGGACGATCGACCGGCTCGTCCCGCGGCTGACGCGCCGCCTCGCCGCGTGGGGTCGGGACCGCGACCGCCCGTTGATGGCCGATGGTGCCGAGGTTGCGGCGATCGATGTTCTCCGGCGCAACGAGCACGGGCGCCCGACGCGCTATGCCGTCACCGATACCCTTGGGCACCGGGTCGTTCTGTCCGCCGAGGACCTCCGCAACGCAGTGAACTTCTCCGGCGATGGGCTGGATGGACCCCGGCAGCCCGTGCTGTCGTCGCACCTGTCGGTCAGTATCCGCGACGGAACCGCCACCTTTGCCGGGCGGGGCTTCGGCCACGGTGTCGGCATGTGCCAGTACGGGGCGGAGACGATGGCGAGGGCGGGGGCGGAGTACCCGGAGATTCTCCAGTGGTACTACCCCGGTGTCGAACTGGTGAAGGCGTACTAAAATAGTTGTGGCACGGTCGAGGTCGTCCGCCGGAGGCGGACGGACTCGCCCGTGATTGGGCGTCGCTCCACGGGCGAGCTCGCTAGCGCTCGCTCGACCGTGCCACCCTACCCATCGAGTTTCCGCCGCGCTCGCCGTCTCGCCGCCAGCAGACTGCCGGTGGTCTCGCTCGGTGGTGGTTGATCCGGTGCCGGCTCGGGGGGCTCCGAGGGCTCGGCTTCGGGCGTCGTCGCGGAGCCTCTTTCCAGCAGCGCATCGAGCGCGGCGGTGATCTTCGCCGGATCGGGGCCGTCCGGGGTCGTGTGCACGGCCGGGACCGTGCGCGGCGAACCGGCGACGGGTGCGACTGGCGCGGCCGCTTCGGTGGGCCGGCGGCGTCGGGGCTGGTCGCCGACCTGCCGCAGCGACGCCAGCGTCGCCGCCGCCAGTCGTCCTCGAACTGCCGGGGCCTCGACGCGGGCCGTCGCCCGCCGCACGCTCCGGCGGACCAGCAGCGCATCCCACGCCAGCCGCCGGGCCGCCACGTCCAGCATGAACAGCGCCAGCGCCATCCACAGCAACGATCTCCAGGCGGGTAGCGCCGCCCGGCTCGCCGGCATGCCGCTTCGGTCGAACAGCTCAGCGGCCTCGGGCTGCACCAGGGACAGGGTCCTGCCGCCGGTCAACTCCGCGATCCCGGCAAGCAACGCGGTATTGGAGTGAAACCGGCGGAACTCGGCGCTGGAGGACTGGCTTGCGCCGCCGATGACGGGCGCCAGCCGGCGCGATCCGCGGCGCGGGCTCAGTGCGACCACGTAATTGCCCGGCGCCGACGCAGGCACCGA
>JADFOJ010000120.1 GCA_022562915.1 Planctomycetota bacterium
GATGGTCGTGACCAGCAGGTCGATCGAATCGGCATCCTGGTTGAAGTGCCAAATCAGCCCGGCATCGAGAGCGGGCAGTGTCACCGAGAAAAACGCGCCGCTGATCGAGGCGGCCGTGAGGACCTGGAAGGCGTCACCGAACTGGGGCACATAGCCGTCCACGAGCGAGACCGTCAACGAGTTGGCGACCAACGCGTCGCCAGTGACGGCGACCGTATCGAAGCTGCCGGGGGCGGACCCACCAAGGTCCAGCAGCAATTGCCCCGTCGTCGTGAAGTCGCCGTCGACGTTCAGTGTCCCAACGGCGTCGCCGATCCGGAGCGTACCGTTGCTGTCAAGGTCTCCCACGATCGTCCCGTCGGCCTCGAGCTCGGCTCCCGACTGCAGGACATCCACTACCGACGCGAGCACGATCGCCCCGTCGGCGATACGCAGCATCGCACCGGAGAAGACCGTGATGCCCTCGATGGTGCTCCACACCGAGCCGGGGCCCTCGACGTTCGCAACGATGCCGTCGAGACCCGACAGCCCCACGATGCCGGCCTGGCTCGTCACCGTGGCGCCGGCGAGAATGTCGAGGGTTCCGAACCACTGAAGCCCCACGAACAGGTCGCCGTCCACGAGCCACACTGACGACGGCCCGCTGATCGTGACGTCGCCGACACCGCCGGACACAGGCGGGAACACGGGCTCCGGGAACGATCCGATCGCGGCGAACCCGTGTGTGAACACCGCGGCGCCGCCTGTGACGGTGAGCGACCCCTCGCCCTGGAAGCCGACGTCCAGCGAGCCGTTGTTCGTCCAGCTCGCGCCCTGGCCCGTGACGATGACCTCGCCCAGCGAGCCGGGCTGCAGGCCGATCAGTGCGTCGGTGTTGGTCACGTCGGCCTGGTCGCTGATGGAGAGGATGCCGTGGCCCTGTTTGCCGACGGTGAGCGGGCCCGCAACGTCGAGAAGCGAGCCCGGTTCCGTCACGATGATCTCGCCGAACGAGCCGGTCCCGACACCGAGCACCGTCTCAGCGGCGGTGACAACCACCTCGCCGTCGATCGTCAGCAGCCCCTGGCCCGAGCCGCCGACGTGAAGCTCGAACACGCACGACAGGCCCGCCGTGAGACCGAACAGCCCCGTGTGGAACTCCATCGCGCCGAACGATCCCGCGCCCATGCCCAGCACCACGGAATGGGCGTTGAGGAACCCTTCGCGGATCGTCAGGCTCGCGCTCTCCTGTGGGTTCTCGGCGACGACTATCGACGGCGTGTTGAAGCTGGGGTTCACAACGTCGAAGCTGCGCGAGATGAACCCCTTCTCGGGGTCATTGTCCCACAGAAGAAAGTCGAGTTCGCCGTTGCGGACGATCACGCGGCTGGCGATCTCCTCGGCGTTGAAGAACACAAATGGACCCGGCGGCTCGAGGTCAAAGATCGCCGTAACGGTCTCGTCCGGAACGGGGCCGCTCCAGTTCGCCGGGTCCTCGAAGTCACTCCCCCGTTGCAACCAGAAGCTCTCGATGGGCCCCGCGTGTGCCGCAGCGACTGCGACCAGGACGGCGCCGAGCATCGCGATGTGTCGTCTCATGGCAGGTCCTCCTCCGGTTCGAAGGCAACCACGGGAACTGAGCGTGCCGACCCCGCGGCCTGCACCCGTCGGTTCCCAACGCCCGCCCACGGCCGCCGCGGGCCCAACGATGACATCGGCGAAGTCTCGCCGAGCGTGTCGCGGCCCAGGATGCCATCGGTAGTAAGCACGTGGTGGCTCAATGGGACGCCATCGAAGCCGTCGGCGATGTAATAGCCGCCGGCCCCGAAGGGCGTCCCCCGGTGCCACAGGCCGTCGACCTGCCTGGTCTGGGCGAGCACCTGGAAGTCGGCGAAGAGCACCTCGCTGTTGGGCAGCAGCCGGACGTGGCCGTCGTAGAACAGCGTCACCGGCGACGAGTCGATGCCCATGTTGAAGTAGTACGGCTCGCAGTCTGAGAAGACCGGGTTGCACGGCGCCGGCGGGTTCTGCACCCAACTGTGCTCCAGGATGTGCGTCTTGAGGTCCGGGTACGTCGCCTGGAAGAGCCCCGGCGACTCGTAGGCCTGGTCGAGTTCCGCCGGCGACTGCCAGCCGCCGGCGGCGTTGGAGCGCATCACGTCGGGATGGAACATCGCCGCCGGTGAGCGGGCGTAGCTCGACCACGCCGGGTTGCATTCGGTCGGGTACGGCACGAACTCGGCCGGGTCGCCGAAGCAGTCCTCGAGGGGGCCCAGGACCGACGTGTCGTTGGGCGCGAAGAAGACCGGGTCGTGCCACCGGCCGGTGAGGTAGTCGTGGATCGGCCTGGCCTGCGGGAACCGGAAATATCCAAATCCGTCGACGCTGGCCGACTCGTTGGGCGGGCCGGGAAAGTTCATGGGCTGCAGGAAGGCGTTGTTGCCGGTCGTCGGCCAGTACGCCCAGATCACCCAGGAGCCGCCCTGGGTCGGTGCGAGGCCGGCGATAATCGGCGGATGGCAGTTCGGATCGAAGCCGCCCGTGCATCCGTGGGCCTGGTTGTAGACCAGGACATCGCCCCCGTAGACACCCAGGTCATCGGGGTTGTGGGTGACCTGTCGGCCGTTCCAGTCGGCGGCGTAGAGCAGGTGCGCCGCGCTCTGCGCGACCAGGTTCGTCATCGACTGTTGCACCCCCGCGTTGCCGCCGGCTCCGGCGATCACCGGGACCGCCGTGGTCACGAGAATCACGATCACGACGATCACGACCGCAAGTTCGACGATCGTGAAGCCGTGAGGCTGTCGTACGCTGTTCATGGGTCGCTCCTTGAACCTGGCCGGGCCGGCGGCGGGAATAACGCGTCTACCTGTAGATATGCACGTTCCGGGTGGATCCTGCGCGCCTTGCCGTTTTTTTTTGACGGTGTGTTAGGATGCCGCCCATGATCAGCCGGATCGAGGGTGAGCTGGTCGGGGTGCAGGACGGCCGGGCAGAGCTCCGCTGCGGCCACCTGACGTACACGCTGCTCATTCCCGCCGCGGACGAGGACGCCATGGCCGAGCGGGTGGGTGACCGCATCGAGATCCACGTGCTGCACTACCTGGAGGGCCAGGGCCAGGGCACGAGCTTCGTGCCGAGGCTCATCGGCTTCGCGTCCACGGAGGCGCGGGCGTTCTTCGAGCTCCTGACCACCGTCAAGGGCCTCGGCGCCCGCAAGGTGCTTCGGGCACTTCGGCTTCCGTACACGTCGATCGCCGAGGCGATCGCCTGCCGCGACGTCGATCTGCTCAGGAGCCTGCCGGAGATCGGCGCGCGGACTGCCGCGACGATCGTGGCCGAGCTCCACGGCAAAGTTGACCGGTTCCTCGGCCCGGCGCCAGGATCCGCCGACGGTGCAGAGACGTCGCGCGGCGGCTCCGGCGTCTTGAGGGACGCCGTGGCGGCGCTGACACAGCTCGGCGAGCCGAAGCTGCACGCGCGGCAACTCGTCGAGCTGGCCCTGGCCGGCGATCCCTCGCTCGACTCGGCCGATGCCCTGGTCGCCGCGGCGTACCGGGTTCGCGCGGGCGACGAACCCGTCTCAACGGAGTGACTCTCGTGCGGTACGCGATGATCATGGCCGGCGGCGCCGGCACGAGGCTGTGGCCGATGAGCCGGAAGCAGCGCCCCAAGCAACTGCTGCCGCTGATCGACGGCACGTCACTGCTGGAGCTGGCCAGCACGCGCATGGAGGGCATCGTCCCGCCGGAGCGCCGGCTCATCTGCACGAGCGAGAGCCATCGCCAGGCACTGCGCAAGGCGCTGCCGCACTTCTCGGACGAGCAGATCCTCGGCGAGCCCGTCGGTCGCGATACGGTCAACGCGGTCGCGCTGACGGCCGTCGTCCTGGCCAAGCGCGATCCCGCCGCGATCTTCGCCGTGCTCACGGCGGACCACATCATCGAGCCGCAGGACGAGTTCCGCCGCAAGGTCGATCTGGGCTTCCAGCTCGTGGAGGACGACCCGACGCGGTTCACGACGTTCTCCATCATGCCGACCTACCCGGCAACTGCGTATGGCTACGTCGAGCGCGGCGACCCGCTGCCGGGTTTCCAGTCGGCGTACCTTGCGAAGCGCTTCGTGGAGAAGCCCGACGCCGCCACCGCCCGCGGGTACGTGGACGCGGGCACCTTCGGGTGGAACAGCGGGATGTTCGTCTTCTCGGCGGCGCACTTCCTGGAGGCGCTGGGCCGCTTCAAGCCGACGGCGTGGGAGGGGATCTCGCGCATCGGCGAAGCGTGGGGCACTCCGCGGCAGGATGCGGTGCTCCGGGAGGTCTACCCGACGCTCCCGAAGATCAGCGTCGACTACGCGGTGATGGAGCCCGCGGCACGCGACGACGAGATCACGGTGTGCACGATCACGCTGGGCATCTGGTGGATGGACGTCGGCAACTGGCCGAGCTACGGCGAGACGCTCAGCGAGGACGGCAACGGCAACCGCAGCAACGCCCCGACCACTCACCTCGACTCGCGAGGCGTGATCACGGTATCGGATGATCCCGAACACACGATCACCACCATCGGCTGCACGAACCTCATCATCGTGCACACGTCCGACGCCACGCTGGTGTGCCCGGTTTCCGAGGCGGAACGCGTGAAGGAGCTGGCGGGAAAAGTTGACCCGGCGCTTCAATGACCGCGCGCGCGGTGGCACGGTCGAGCTTGCTCGCCCGTGTGGGCGTGCGATGCGTGCCGAAGACACGGGCGAGCAAGCTCGACCGTGCCACCCAGAAAAAGAGACGTCGACGAAGTGCTTCTGTGACGCTACCGCTCGCGGCGACCGGTACCGGCGGTCTCGTACCACTTCGACTCGCGGTCGCGTGCGCGGGTGACGGTGTCGGGAACGTCCCCGGTCTTCGGTGGCGCTACTGCCGGCGCGGTGGCCTGCGCAGCGGTGCCGCACACCTCGATGCGGATCCGCCCGTAGGTCAGGATCTCGCCCACGGCAAGCGTCCGGGTGGCGCCGGTGTGGTCCTGGAGCCCGACGACGCCGTCTGAGAGGGAGATCCGGGCCATGATCGGTGACGGGCTGTCCTCATCGCCCAGCAGGACGTGGGCTTCGGGCGAACTGCCCACCAGGATCGGCTGTGTGCCGAGAGTAAGCGATGAGCTTTCATTCTCGCTCCAGTGGACCATGACGAACGCCGCCCGCGAGGTCGCTTCGACGAGGACCACCATCAGGCCGGTGGCCAGGCCGAGGATCGTCGCCGACAGCAATCGACCGATGGTGTCGCCGACGACCGGGACCAGTGTGAGAAAACAGAACGCCGCAAAGACTCCGCCGACCGCACCGGCGATCGTCGCGCGATGACGGTTGAGGTTGGGTACGAAGGACCCGATGCCGAAGCCGATGCCGCAGCCCAGCACGGTCCAGGAGACGACCCGGCCGATTGCCACGATCTCTTTCATGCCCGAGAGCACGTAGAAGAGGCTCTGGCTCGCGGCGCCGGCGGCGAGACCGGCAACGATGCCGCCGACGAAGATCACTGCCATTTCCCTCGTGCCGATCGGACGGCGACGCAGGTGCCTGTTCTGGCCGATCACGAGACCGACGGCGGTACCGATCGCAATCAGCGCCACCCACGCCCCGGCAAGCAGGACGCTCGCCTCGAACCCGCGGGCCGTTGCCGTGCTGGCCAGCATCTGACGGTTGATCAGCTCTTCGGATCGGCGAAACGCGTCGTTCAGTTTGCGGGGGTCGGAGATAATGACGTTGTCGGGCGAGCCGGTCGCCCTGGCCAGGAGGTCCGCGTCGGCGAGGCCGGTCCCGATGGCGACGATCTTGATGCCGGCGTCACGGGCACGGCGTGCCGCGCTGAGGGCCGCCTGCTCCGGCGTCTCGCCGGGCGAGGAACTCGTCTCGGGCTTGCCGTCGGTGAAGACCAGTATCCACCGCTCGCCGGTCTCGCGCAGCAGCATGGACGCCGCCACGTCGAGGCCGCGGCCGAGGTTCGTCCCGCCGTTGGCGTGCAGGCCCCTGATGGCGCGGCGCAGCGCGGTGGCGTCGTTGCTCAGCTCGCTGACCACCCGCGAGTTGGACGAGAACACCGCCAGCCCTATGGGATCCGTCGCGAGGTCCTGCCGGTCAAGAAAATCGCCCGCCGCGTCCTTGAGGGCGTGCAGCTGCGAGACCGAGCGGCCGCTCTCGCGCGAGATGCGATCGCCCATCGACCCGCTGACGTCAAACAGCAGGCATATTCTGCGAGGCTCCCGTGTCGGCACCGCCTCACCGAGAAAGAGCATTTCTCCGAGGACCGCACCGACGAGGGCGCCGACGGCCCCGAGAATCGCCATGGCAGTCAGTTTCTTCAGGAGCGGCATCGACGGACCCCCGGTAACTCATGTGGTCATGGTGCGTTATCGGCAGGTTTCGGAGTGCAGTTCAGTCGCCCGACCACGGCAACTGCCATCGCGTCACCACGCCCATACGACGGCAGAAGACCTCGACGATCAGCGCCAGGCCACTGCCGAAGAGCATCGTCAGCATCACGGCGCACCGCAGGGGTTCCTCGGTCGTCCAGACCGACCAGCCATCGGCGAGCAGGTCGGCGAAGATCGCCAGCATGGCCATGAGCCCGGTCACACCGAAGAACAGCGTGCTCGTCACCCTGTGTATCACGCGGCCCGTGAACAGCGACACCAACGACGTGAGCCCCAGCAACGCCGCCAGGCCGACGCCGCCGGCGAGCATCGCCGTGCCGCGGTCGCCGGAATCGGCAACCATGATCGACACCTCGGTGTACACCACCCAGCCGGTGGTGCACAGCAGCAGCAGGTGAAGCAGAACGCGAACCTTGCCCAGCAGTCCCGCGCCCAGTGACGTCGACCCGGCATGGGACCTCGACGGCTGTGCTGCCGGCGATGGCGTTGCCGCTGCCGGCGATGGCGTTGCCGCTGCCGGCGACGGGCGGGCTGCGCGTGGCGCCGCTGCGGCAGGCACCGGCGTTGACGGCCGGGGCACGGTCGAGACATGGTCCGACAGCCAGCCACCCGGACCGGACGGCTTTGCGGGTGCCGGCTTGGGAGGCGCCGCCTTCTGTTGGGCCACCCTGGCCGGCGCGGCCTTCGGGGGCGTCGCCGCCGGGACGGGCGCGGCCGGGGCCGGGGCGGGCGCCGGCGGGGC
>JADFOJ010000004.1 GCA_022562915.1 Planctomycetota bacterium
CCGAGGACTGCTTGCGCTTGCACGCGGTGGGGTTTGCCGTGCCCCGGCTGTCACCAGCCGGGCGGTGCGCTCTTACCGCACCATTTCACCCTTACCGCCGGAACCCGGAGGCGCCGGAGGCGGTGTATTTTCTGTGGCACTTTCCCTGACCCCGCGACCGGGGCCGGTGGGCGTTACCCACCACCGTGTCCTGTCGTGTTCGGACTTTCCTCCGCCCCGCGAACGGAACGGCGATCGCCTGTCCACGGGTGAGTATAGAACGTTCATGTATAGTCACGGGCGATGTCGTCCAGAATCCGGCTCATTGTCTGGGCGGAACCGGGCCAGGCGGCACTCGTCCGGGAGGCGATCGAGGATGGCCCCCTGCACCTGGCGGCGGTGGGATCGCCCGACACCGCGGCAGGCACGCGGCTCAGTGAAGCCCTCGCGGTCGACCGGGCGACCACGCTGCGCGAGGCGATCCTGCGTGACGACGTGGACCTGCTCTGGCTCGCCTCGCCCCAGAGAATCGATACCGACGAGCGGCGACTGCTTCGGGCGGGACGGGCAAATGCGATCACGACCGAGCCGCTGCCGGCGTCGGCTGCCGACGTGCTCGCCGACCCGGACGAGGCGGCGACCGCGCGCTTCGTCCCGCTGATGCGGCAGAGCCCCGGCTACCGAGCGGCCGCCGACGTCTTCGAGACCTTCGGCGAGCGCTGCGCGGCGAACATTGTCCTCGGGTGCGGGCCCGGTCAGGGGACGTTGTTCGCCCGGCTCTTCGACGCCATGGATCTTGCCGAAGCATTGTGTGGCCGCATCGAGCAGGTCCACGCCGCCTTGTGGCGACCGCTCGGCGGCGTGCCCGAAACACTGGACGGACTGACCGGAACGCTGACGGCGAACCTGCGATTCCGGTTCAACCACTGCGCCGCCGTGACCGTCAGCGACTGCGCCGGCGCGTGGCTCCGACGGATCGTCCTGCTGGGCACCAAGGGATGCCTGCATATCGACGACGGGGGCTTCCAGTGGATCGCGCCCGACGGCCGCGAAATCGACACGCACCGGGAGAACCGGGCGCTGTCGCCGGGAAAACTCGTGGCCGACCAGGTCCGCCGCATGCTGACGGCCCAGCACGGCACCGATCCGCCGCCGGACACGGCACGGCTCCTCGTACTCTGCGAGGCCGCGCGCCTCAGCGCCCGCACCGGCGGCCCCGAGACTCCCGACAAGGTGATCGAAATGCTGAGACGGCCGTAGGGCGGGGAAAAACAGACCGGGAGTGTTTTTCGGCGACCGAAACACACTCCCGGTTTCTCCTTCCCCTTCGCTGTTGTTCCATTTCTCGGAACAACTGCGAAATGGCAGTTCGCCCGCCACGATCGGTTGTTATCCGGGTCATCAGGCCCGATCCACCCTAGAATAGCCATGCAACGTCCCCCCGGAACAACAGCCCCCTACACTGTCCACTTACTGTTAGCGGGACTCGCATGATCGCCATCTACGATCGACTCAAGCACATCCTCCGTGCGTTCCGCCTGCGTCGTGAGCCGGCGATTCCGATGTTCGCCATTGAGACGCGGCGCTATTCGACTGTTGTTCGTCGTATCCTCGATCGTTACAACAAGGACGTTCAAATTAGTATCGACGGTCGCCATTACAAAGAGTCCGACATCCCGGATCTCCTGAAGTCGTGGTGCACCAACCGCAACCTCAAGAAGACCATCGACTTTTCGCTATCTTGCAATGACACTCCGCTGTTTGGGTTTCACGACTACCCATTCGGCTGTTTCTGGGTCGCCGAAACCGAGCGTCTCTTCGTGGAACAACTCGCCGACGAGAAACTTCTCCGCATCGCTCATGTCACTCCATAGCAACTGGAGGACGCCCGCTAACCACTCGCTGCAGCTGCCGGGCCGCCCGCTGCGCGGCCGAGTTCGTCAGCCCGGTACAATGTCTGCTGTTCGTGCGGACTGGCGTCGCCGGCCCGCAGCTGAGCTCAACCGTTAGGCGGCAGGAAGACTTCGGATGACGTCAAGCGCGCACAATCTGTTGTCTTCGTATCGCGAAACCCTAATCGAGCACTTGTTCGTCGGCGATCTAATGCGCGTTCTTTGGCGCCATGGTCCAATTCGCGCCGAGATCATGAAGCCGCAGGTTGATGATGCCGGCTACGACTTGGTGGTCGAATGCAACGGTGTCACCCGCCACGTGCAAATCAAGGCGTCCTTCATTGGCTCAACTACCCGATCGCAGAAGGTCCATTTACACTTGACCAAAAAACCAAGTGGCTGCGTCGTGTGGATTCTCTTCGATCCCGAGACTCTACAACTTGGTCCGTATCTCTTTTACGGGGACAAACCAGGAGTAGCTCTCCCAAGCTTGGCAGGATTCAAGACTGCGCGCCATACTAAAGGTGATGCCAAAGGCGTCAAAGCAGAACGGCCCATGATTCGAGTGGTTCCAAAGGGTAGCTTCAAGTCCATCGATCAAATTGAAAGCCTTGTTGCTCTCCTGTTTGGGATCCACGATCTGTGAGTCGGCGAGCCGCCTAACCAATCGCTTCAGCGGACGGGCCGCCCGCTGCGCGGCCGACCCTCTCGGGTGGTTACAATGTTGTTTGTCGCCGCGGGCCGACGTCGCCGGCCCGCAGCTGAGCTCAAACCGTGAGGCCGCTTCAAGGAAGTATCGGTAGCAAAGGACTGCTTGCGTGCCTCCCAGGGTGTATATTGAGACGAGCGTCATCGGCTACCTCACGATGCGGCTTAGTCACGATCTTGTGACGGCTGCGGCGCAAGCGGTTACGCGGGATTGGTGGGAGACGCGTCGTGCGGCATTCGATCTTGTCTCCTCCGAGGTGGTCCGGGAAGAGATCGCTGCGGGAGATCCCGGCGCTGTGAAAGACCGGCTTGAGATCCTCGCGGGGCTTCGCCTGCTGGACGTGACCGAAGCGGCTGGCCTGCTGGCGGAGCGCCTGCTTTCTGAAGGCCCCTTACCATCCCGAGCCCAGTACGACGCCTTGCATATCGCGGTTTCTGCGATCCACGGGGTCGACTATCTCTTGACCTGGAATTGCAAGCATATCGCCAACGCAGCTATGCGTCCGTCCATTGAGCGTCTCAGCCGACTGGCTGGCTACGAGCCCCCTATCATGTGTACGCCGCAGGAACTTCTCGATGGCTGAAACCAGTCCTGATTCGATCGTCGACGAAATCCATCGCGTTCGCGAAAAGCTCGCCGAACAGCACGACTTTGATATGCGAGCGATCGTTCGTAGTCTCCGTGAGAAGCAGGCGAAGAGCGGGCGCAAGTACGAAACGTTGCCGTCCAAACCCCCGTCGTTCGGGTCCGATTCCAAGACGGAGGGCGCGGCCTAACCAATCGCTGTCCGCCGGAGGCGGACCGGGCCACCCGCCGCGCGATCGACGCCATCAGCAGGACATACAATGCCGGTGTCGTGCGGACCGGCGTCGCCGGCCCGCAGCTGAGTTCAACCGTTAGCCGCCTCTCCACGACCAAATGAGTCCGACGGTCTTCCGCGAACATGGTTTCCGTTTCTTCTTCTTCTCGCGAGAGGAGCCGAGGATGCACATTCACGTGCACGCCCAGGAGGGCGAAGCGAAGTTCTGGATGGAACCGGAGATCGAGCTGGCAGTAAATCACGGCCTTCCAGATCACGACTTGCGTACAATGAGGCGCATTATCGAGGAACGCGTCGATGAAATCCGAGAAGCCTGGAACCGACACTTCGGGAGCTGAGGTCACGAATATTTCTACACATGGCCTCTGGCTCCTCGTTGACGGCTGCGAGCTTTTCATGCCGTTCGACAGATTCCCCTGGTTCAAGAACGCAGCTGTAGGCGCCATTGCGAACGTCGAACGTCCTCAGCCTCATCATCTCTACTGGCCTGATCTCGACGTGGACCTCCATTTGGATTCGATTGAGCATCCAGAACGGTACCCTCTGTTGGCCAAGCCACACGGCGGCTAACCAATCGCTGTCCGCCGGAGGCGGAACGGGCCACCCGCCGCGCGACCGACGCCTTCACCAGGACGTACAATGTCTTAGTTTCGTGCGGCCCGGCGTCGCCGGCCCGCAGTTGAGTTCGACCGTCAGGCAACCCGGCGGGACCGGCTCGTAGTGACGTCCACGCGCATACCCGCGCGCCCCAGCATCTCGATCAGTGAATCCACGCTAAAACGATGGATCTTTCCACGAATCAGGTCACTGACTCTTGGTTGCGTCACATCGAGCAGCGTTGCGGCCTTCGCTTGTGTCAGACGGCGCCTTTTTACGAGCTTTGAGAGTTCCATCATCAGCTCCGACCGCACGCGCAGGTTCTCTGCCTCCTCGGTGTCGAAGCCAAGGTCGTGGAATACGTTGCCGCTCGAGCGGCGAATCTGTCTTGCCATCGTTGTCTCCTATCGTTTCCGAACTCGCTGTACCGCGGCCAGTCTCTTCTTCCCGAGTTCAATATCCGCCGCCCTTGTCTTCTGGGTCCGCTTCTCGAACGCGTGCAAGACATACACGGCCTCCTCGAATACGGCGACGTAGAACACCCGATAGTCACGCCCGCCCCGTACCCGAATCTCGTACACGCCCCGGCCAACACTGCTCATTGGCTTCCAGTCCGTTGGGGTCAGCCCACTCTGAACCCTATAGAGCTGGTACCCGGCCTCACGCCTGGCGTTGGCCGTGAACTTGCGTAGATCCTCCAGAGCGGAGGTGACCCAGCGAATCGGTTTCTGCGCCACTTGGGCAGTATATACCTACTTATATAACGCGTCAAACGGTGGATCGCCCAACCACTCGCTCTCCGCCGGAGGCGGGCCGGGTGAAGAACCGCGGCTCCCGCGAAGGCCGCGAGGCACCAGGGCAACCACTGCAGGACCGCGCTACCCACGGGCGTGAGGTCATCTCCGTATGGGCTGGAGGCCGTCGTAGGTCATCGATCGCCACGCCCATTCCAGCGGGCCCATCGTAAAGAATCGCAGCCACAGTACGCTCAGAACGACCTGGCCCGCGAAGATGCCGGCAACCAGCGCGATCTGCTGCATCCGGGTGACGTCGCCGAACCAGCCGAGCCCCCACCAGTACATGAGAAACGTCGTCACGACGGTCTGGAGAAGGTAATTGCTCAGCGCCGTACGGCCGACGCAGGCGAGCGCGCGTGTCAGCGGCCGCAGCGCGCCGCCGGCAACCAGCAGCGTCACGGCACCCACATACCCGCCGCACAACAGCACGCTGCCGACCTGGTGCACCGGGTCCGCCATTGCCAGCCGCCACGCGGTGTCGGGTCCGCCGGTGGCGATCAGCCCCGCCGCCAGCGCATCGACCGCCACGCCCAGCGGCAGACCGACGGCGCACATGAGCAGGTGCCACCGTCGGCGGCGGGCGTCGAAGAAGTCCAGCTTCATCAGTGCCGCCCCCAGCAGGAACATCCCGACGACACGGAAACCGAAGCCGCCGAGGGTGATGTATGCCAGGACGATCACGAACGTGCCGGCGCGCACGATCAGTGTGGCGGCCATCGGTCCATCCTTGTACGCCATGACCTCGACCTCACGCCACGCCGACAGGTCGTCCTTCCGGTCACCGGTGGTGACGCGACCGAGCGCATCGGTGAACCTCGTCCAGCGATCGACACCGTCGGTCTCGTCCGGCTCGCCGGGTTCGCCCGACTCGTCCGGCATGACCTCGATCGCGACCGGTGGCTGGAACGTCGAACCGGTGATGACGTCAATCGCGCCGAAGCAGCCCACGATCCCCAGGGACAGACCGAACCACGACGCCGCGAGGATCACCAGGATCTTCGGCCGCAATCTCAGCAGCGGCAACACCAGCAGCGAGGCGACTGAGTAAACGAAGAGGATGTCGCCGTACCACAAAAGCAGGGCGTGGGCCAGGCCGATGCCCATCAGCACGAAGGTCCGCCGGAGGTACAGCGGCGTGAACGGCCGGCCGCGCGCGGCGGCACGGCGACGCTGCACGACCATGCCCATTCCGAAAAGCAGCGAGAAGATCGAGACGAACTTGTACTCGAAGAGGACCTTGACGACCCACCAGCACGCCGTCTCGGCCGCATCGCCGCCGGCCGGCGGCGCGGGAACCACGAGATCCACGATCGACATCGCGAAGAACTGCATGTTCACCATGAAAATGCCGAAGATGGCCGCGCCGCGCAGCACGTCCAGTGCCGCGATGCGCTCGCGCTCCCCGACGGGTCCGAGCGAGGGAGTTTCGTGAGCCTCGCTCATGACCGTCGCATCGGCTGGAGCTCCATGTACGTCAGTGACCGCCACAGCCACTCCGCGGGGCCAAAGCGGAAGTGCCGCAACCAGATCGGCGAGACCACCAGTTGCAGGACCCAGATCACGACGACGACGAGTCCCTGTTGCCAGCGCTCAAACATGCCGAATTGTCCGAGGCCGTGGCCGTAGAAGATAAACGTGCACAGCACCGTCTGCATGAGGTAGTTGGTCAGCGCCATCCGGCCGACCGCGGCGAACGGCCGTGTGAACGGGCGCAGCGAGTCGCTCTTGCAGACGAGCATGACGACACCGACCCACCCCAGCGCCACCAGCATGCTTCCCCAGTAGTTGAACTGCGGCCCGAAGAAGAACGAGTACTTCAGGGACCAGCCCGCCTCGACGTTGCGGTGGACGCCGTACATGATGGTCGGCAGGCCGATCAGTGCCGCGACCGCGACCAGCCCCCAATAAAAACGCCTCGATCGGGCGGCAGTGAAGACGCCGAGCTTGCCGAGCGCCATCCCGATGAGCATCATGCCGCCGACCCGCCAGGCAATGCCGATGGCAAAAATGAAGGTCTCCAGGAACAGGGCGGCCTTGATGCGAGGCCTCATCTGGTCGAGCCAGCTGCCGCGGTACGCGGCAATCTCCTTCTCGAATACCTCCGGCGGAGGTGCCCAGTCGGCGGCGACGGCCTCGACGGGCACCCAGCCGTTGGCCAGCGAGATCCCGAAGAACACTCCCAGCAGCCACGCCACCGACGCCACTGCGACTCCGAGGCCGATCAGCAGCCACGGCGGCGCCTTGCGGAACAGGTACAGCACGAAGCCGCACATCGCGTAGCTGTACAGAATATCGCCGTACCACAGCAGGTGCGCGTGCAGCACGCCGAACAGCAGCAGCCACCCCATCCGCCGGTAGTACGCGCCGGCGGATCCCTGCCCGGCCGCCTCGCGGCGCGACGTCATGATCACGAGCCCGGCCCCGAACAGCATCGAGAAGATCGTGATGAACTTCATGTCCGCCAGCAGGTGGCCGAAGTACCAGACCCACCAGTTGACGCCTTCGAGATCGCCGTACGCCGTCGGGTTCATGTACGCGGCCATGATCATCGCGAAGCCCTGGATGTTCATGATCAGGATGCCCAGCACGGCGACGCCGCGAAGTACATCCAGGCTCAGGATCCGTTGGGACCCCGTGATCGGCCCTACCGGCTGCAATCCAGGATCCACGAGATGATCTCCTTCGTCTGCGAAAGGTCGTCGGCCAGCAGGTCCGGTTCGCACGCGACGAGTTCGTCACGAGAGCTCGGCCCGGTGGCGACGGCAAGCGACCGGCACCCGTGGGCCCGGGCGCAGTCCACGTCGTGCGGCGTGTCCCCGATGATGACGACCTCTTCGGGAGCGATGCGAGCCCCGGTGGCGGCCGCGTGCCGGTCCATCGCCACGCCCGGAAGGTCGCGTCGCGACCGGCCGTCGCAACCCCACGCGGCAACCTCGAAGATCTCCGGATCGAGCCCGGCCGCCTCGATCTTGAGTCGGCCGGTCTCCGGGTAATTCCCGGTGAGCAATCCTCGCGTCAATCCTTCAACGGCCCCCAGTGCCTCCAGCAGCGCCGTGACGCCCGGCAGCACCCGCACGGTGTTCGCGCCCGCCAGCCGCCGGGCCAGGTGCCGCGTATAGACCTCGCGGAACCGGTCGTGGTGCTCGTGGGGGTTGTCGATCCCGTTGGCCAGTGCCACGTCGTGCCAGATCTGCGGGTCGATGCGCCCGGCGATCTCCACCCCGTCGAAGGTGAACGCGTCGCCGTACAACTCGCGGGTGGCATCGTGCATGCACTGCGCCCCGGCGTGCTGCGACAGTAACAGTGTGCCGTCGATGTCGAACAGAACGAGCATCATTCGAGCCCCCGGATCATCCCGACGACCTCCAGTGCGATCTCGTTGGGGATCGGGATCGAGAGGTTGTACTGGGCGATCCGCCACGCGCCGTCCAGGTGAACCAGCACGCCGGTTCCCCGGCACTCGCCGTACTTGGCGTTGACGGCGACCTCGTCGAACCACGCAGTATGGCTGCCGGCCCCGATGAAGACGTGGCGGCCGCGCGGATGATACGTCCAGGACAGCCCCTGCTCGAACCGCGTCATGGCATACGCGCGGAACTCCGCCAGCGTCCACCGTTCCGAGGCGTCGGTGCCCAGGAACACGGCGTCCGGCGCGAAGTGCGAGAAATACCGTTGCCCGTCGCCCTGTGACGCGGCGTCGTGGAAGTCGTCGAGCACCGCGGCGATCGCGGCGTGATGGTTGTCTGGTGCACTCGCGGGCTGGGTCCACGCAATCGTTACGGCGGCCAGTGCGACGAACAGGAGAGTCTTCATGTCAGCTCCTCGGATCGGGGACGGGATGAGTCCGGGCTACGCCGTCACGGACGCCGCGGCGCAGACCTTCTTCGCCGCGTCGGCGAGGTCCGTGGCGACGACCATGGTGGGGATCTCGGCGCGGGCCTCGTCGAGCACGCGGCGTGCCTCGGCGACGTTGGTCCCCTCCAGCCGTACGACCAGCGGTACGGTGAAGCCGACCTCCTTGGCCGCGGCGACGATGGCCCGGGCGATCTTGTCGCACTGCATGATGCCGCCGAAGATGTTGACGAGGATGGCCTGGACGTCGTCGCCGAGAATGATCCGGAACGCTTCGGCCACGGCTTCGTCGGTCGCGCTGCCGCCGACATCGAGGAAGTTCGCCGGCTCGCCGCCGTGCAGCTTGATGATGTCCATGGTGCTCATGGCCAGCCCCGCCCCGTTGACCAGGCACCCGATGTTGCCGTCCAGCGCGATGTAGCTGAGCCCGAAGTTCTTCGCCCGCAGCTCCGCGGCGTTTTCCTCCGAGGGGTCGAACATCTCGCCGATCCGGGCGTGCCGGAACAGCGCGTTGTCGTCGAAGCTGAACTTGGCGTCGATCGCCAGCACCCGCCCGTCCGGCGCGCCGTCGCCCGGCGGCGTGACGATGAGCGGGTTGATCTCGGCGAGGCTCGCATCGGTCTCGAGAAAGAGCGTCGCGAGCTTGAGCATGATCTTCACCGCCTGGCCCACCTGTTTGCCGGTGAATCCCAGCGCGAAGGCCAGCGACCGCGCCTGGTGCGGCTGCAGCCCCAGCAGCGGGTGCATCGGCACCTTCTTTATCGCGTCGGGCGACCGCTCGGCCACGGCTTCGATCTCGACGCCGCCCTCGGCCGACGCGATCATGGTGTTGGTATTCCGGGACCGGTCGACGGTGATCGCCAGGTAATACTCCGCCGCGATGTCAACCGCCGCGGCCACCAGGAGTCGCTTCACGTCGAGCCCTTCGGGCGGTGTCTGCGGCGAGACCATGCGGTTGGAGAGCATGAACTTGGCGGCATCGCGCGCCTCGCCCGTGGAGCTCACCAGGGTGACGAACCCCGCCTTGCCGCGCCCGCCCGCATGCACCTGGGCCTTGATGACGACACGGGCGCTGCCGGCCTCGAAGAGTTCCGCCGCCCTGGCGACGGCGTCGTCCACGCTCCGGACCATCGCGCCGGCCGGAACGGGAATCCCCGCCCCGGCGAGCAGCTCCCGCCCCTGGTATTCGTGAATCTTCATGAGGGACCGATCATACTGCCGGCGACGATCACATGTCCCGGTACTCGTCGATCAGCGCCTTGACCTTGTACGGTTCTGGAATGTCCAGGATCTCGATCTCGATCCCGTCCTGGCCGGAACTGGAGATGCCCAGGTAACCGACGTTGAAGACCCGCTGGATGATGGTCTGTCTGATCTCGACGTTGCGGACGTGGTCGTGCAGGACCTCGGAGGTGTGGCGCCGGATGATCCCGTCGCGGCGGATCGTCCGCTTGTTGGAGATCCGCAGCTTGACCCACAGGTGCGCCGACACGAACCAGACAACCCACCACACCGCCGCGGCGAGCATCATGACGACTCCCAGCCCGGCAAGCTGCGGAGGGACGGCTTCGGGCATCATCGCCAGTATGACCAGGACACCGCCACCGACCAGCAGCGACAACAGCAGCAGGCCCCGGAAGGGATGCGCCCGGAACATGGCGGGACGGATCACACAGATGTCCTGCTCCGGCCCGTGGTCCGGCGGCAGGCCTTTGCCGGCGGGGCGGTTGGCGTCGCCTGGCTGAGGGGCGTCCGCGTCGGCTGCCGCGTCTTGGGCAGGCCCGGGCTCGGGGACGCGGTTGACGTCGCCGCAGTCAGGGCACTTCACCTTGCCGCCGGCTTCGGCGGTCTCCACGAAGAACTCTCGTTCGCAATTATCGCAGGCAATCGTGATCATGGTACGGACCTCCCTGTGCGTCAGCCCTCGAATACAGCACTGTAGCGGCCCCGGCGCTCGCATGGCCGATGCCGGCATGTCCGGGTATCACGGACCTGGGACGCGCCGCACCATGAACAACCTCGACGCGTTTCAACTGCGTACTGTTCCGGAACGGGTCGGGACCGTACCCGACGGCCTGAAGCCGGGGCGACTTTTCCCTGCAACCAGACCGCAGCAAGCCCCAAGAACCCGGTGGGTCGTTGTCCCAAGGAGCCGTCCGTGAAAATCGTGCTGATTATCCTGGGGCTGTTCGTCACCCTCGCCGTTATCGGCGGTGTCATGATCATCAGCTACGGGCCTGCGGAGTTGCTCAAGTCACTCACTCCCCAACCGGCGCGCACCGAGGTCCGCTCCGCGACGGTGACGACTGAGCGGCTCATCGAGACGGTCTCGGCCCCGGGCGAGATCGAGCCGCTGACCAAGGTCGAGATCTCGGCCGAGGTGGCGTCGCGCATCGAGCAGTTGCCCTTCCGGGCGGGCGACGAGATCCACCGCGACGACGTGATCGTAAGACTCGACGACCGCACGCTTTCGGCATCCCTCAAGTCGGCGAAAGCCCAGCGGGAGGCGGAGCGGTTCCGGCTGCAGAGCGAGCAGGCCCGGCGCGTCGGGATCATGCAGCACCTGGAGTTCGCCCGCAGGAACCTCCAGAGGCAGGCCACGCTCTACGACTCCGGCGACGTCAGCCGCAGCAACCTCGATGACGCGCAGGACCGGGTTGCCGATCTCGAAGCACAGGTCGAGTCAATCACCCACTCGCTGTCGGTGATCGAGAGCTCCCTCGCCGTCGCGGACGCCAATATCGACAGCGCCGAAGACGCGCTCACCAAGACCGTCATCCGGAGCCCGATCGACGGCATCGTCACGCAGCTCAACGCGGAGGTCGGCGAGGTCGTGCTGATGGGGACGATGAACAACCCCGGTACGGTGATCATGACGATCGCCGACCTGACCCGGATGATCCTCAACGCCCGCGTCGCCGAAACGGACGTGGCGAAGATCGCCGCGGCGCAGAACGCCAGGATCCACATCAACGCCTATCGCGACCGGGTGTACAACGGCGTGGTGCGAACGATCGCGCTGCAGCGCACGACGGAGCTCGCCGGCACCGGATACTTCGAGACGGAGATCGAGCTGGACCTCCAGGGCCAGCGCATCTACTCCGGGCTGGTGGCCAACGTGGACATCGAGATCGCCCGGCACGAAGGGCTCGTGGTGGAGAGCCAGGCGATCGTCGAACGGCTCGTCGAAGACCTGCCTCCGGAGATCCGCAGGAGCCCGCTGGTGGATCGCCGCAAGCGCGTCACCAACGTGCTGTACCGGATCGTCGACGGCAAGGCGATGTGCACGCCGGTGAAGCCCGGCCCGAGCGATCTCACCCACACGCTGGTGCTGCAGGGTATCGACGAGGGCGACGAGATCATCGTCGGTCCCTACAAGGTGCTCGAGAGCCTCAAGCACGAGCAGCTCGTCAAGCACGAGGACGACACGCCCGCCGGGGACGAGCCCGATGACGAGCCCGATCGAGTCACGTCCCGATGATCATCCGGACGCGACAACTGCGGAAGGTCTACCGGGTCGGGGTGGAGCGCATCCACGCCCTGCGCGGCATCGACCTCGAGATCGAAGCCAACGAGTTCGTCGCGATCATGGGCAGTTCCGGCTCCGGCAAGAGCACGCTCATGAACATCATCGGCTGCCTCGACCGGCCCACCGCCGGCACGTACGAGCTTGACGGCCGCGACACGAGCCGCATAAGCGTCAACGAACTGGCGCTCGCCCGCAACCAGCGCGTCGGTTTCGTCTTCCAGTCGTTCGAGCTATTGCCACGCATGAGCGCGCTGCACAACGTCGAACTTCCGCTGATCTACGCCAAGGGGCGCTGGCGGGACAGGCGCCGCAAGGCGAAGGCCGCCCTGGAGCGCGTGGGGCTCGGAGACAGGATGACCCACCGGCCCAGCCAGTTGTCCGGCGGCCAGAAGCAGCGCGTCGCCATTGCCCGGGCCATACTGAACAACCCGGCCGTGCTGCTCGCCGACGAGCCGACGGGCAACCTCGATTCCGGCACTACCAGGGAGATCATGCAGTTGTTCGAGCAACTGCACGACGACGGCCAGACGATCCTCGTCGTGACCCACGAGCCGGACGTCGCGAGCCACTGCAACCGCATCATCGTGCTCGCCGACGGGCTGATCGCCTCCGACAGCGGGACTGCCAACGGCCACGGCGCGGCCCGGGCGGAGCAGGCCCGTGCTTAACCCCCTGTTCTACCTCCAGGCGATCTACCTGGCGCTCAGCCAGATCTGGGCGAACAAGCTGCGCTCCATCCTGACCACGCTCGGCATCATCTTCGGCGTGTGGGCGGTCACCACGGTCGTGGCCGCGATCAGCGGCGTGACCACGATGGTGCTCGCCGAGTTCGAGTCGCTCGGCGGCAGCAAGATGTTCATCTTCCCCGACCGCCCGGACGACGCGCCGCGCAACAAGTACCCCTGGGAGATGATCCGCCTCAAGCCCGAAGAACTCGTCGCGCTGGCCACGCACTGCCCGTCCGTCATCGGGATCACGCCCCAGACGACCTTCGGGGCGTCGATTCAGCACGGCGAGCGGCAGCGCGACGGCGTGAGCGTCACGGGGATCTGGCCGGACTGGCACGATATCGAGCGCCGCACGACGCTCATAGGACGGCCCTTCGCCGGCATCGACGAGGACAACGCCCGCCAGGTGTGCCTGGTCAACGAGGCTGCCATCAGCGAGCTGGGGCTGGACACCGATCCGACCGGCGAGCACATCCTCATCAACACGCGGCGGTTCCTGGTCATCGGCGTCGTCGAGAACAAGCAGGAGTCGATCTTCGACCGGGACACCACAGGCACCGAGGTCTTCATTCCCTTCGCGACCGCCGTCAAGCTCCAGAGCCCCGAGTTCTTCTTCATGATCACCATGAAGCTCAAGGGGCCCGAGGTCGTCGAGGAGGCCAAGGCAGAAGCGAAGTTCGTCCTGCGGCAGGCGAGAAAGCTCGGCCCCGACGACCCGAACACCTTCGAGATCTTCGCCGCCGACGAGTTCATCGAGGGCATCCAGAAAGTGGCCGGCATCATGACCGTCGGCGGCGCCTGCGTCGTCGCGGTGTCGCTGCTCGTCGGCGGGATCGGCATCATGAACATCATGCTGGTCTCGGTGTCGGAGCGCACCCGCGAGATCGGCCTGCGCAAGGCGGTCGGCGCGACCCCGGCGGCGGTCCTCATGCAGTTCCTGCTGGAGGCGGTGACGCTGTGCATCGCCGGCGGACTGATCGGCATCGCCGCCGGTGAAGCGACCTCGTTCGCCCTCTCCGTGATACCCGGTATCGGTCTCTCCCAGGCCGCGGTGCCGTGGTGGGCGATCGTCATGTCGTTCTCCTTCTGCGCCGTCATCGGCGTGGTGTTCGGCATGTTCCCCGCCATCAAGGCCGCCCGACTCGATCCGATCGAAGCGCTCCGTCACGAGTAGCTCCCATGCGCCACTTGCGAATCGTCTCCTCGGCCGGCTCGTGCCGGATCGCCGTCATCCTTGGTCTGCTGGCGTGCGCCGGATGCTCCAGCCCGTTCGGTCATCCGGAGGACGACCTCATCGGCCCGTCGCTGAGGCGGCTGCACGAGATCGACACCGTCGACCTCGCGAGCCAGTCCGGCGCCGTTCCGCAGACCGTGGAGGAGGCCGCCGACGAAGCGATCGAGGAACTCATCGAGCGATCCATGCCGAAGGAGTCCACCGAGCTCAGTCTCGCCGAGGTGCGGGCGGCGGCGCTGGCGAACAACCTCGATCTCGATGTCGAGCTGGTGAACCCCTCCATCTCGCAGACATCCGTCGATGAGGAGCAGGCAAAGTTCGAGGCGACCTTCCGCGGCTCGGCCAGCCTGGCCAAGAGCGACGATCCGGTCGAGTTCGCCACGCAGTCATCGGGATCGGATACGGCCCGGTTCAACCTCGGCGTCGACATCCCGCTCCGTACGGGGGGCCGGATCAGCGTCGACCTCCCCTTCGGCCGGTCCGATGTGGACAATCCTTTCAGCGTCATCAACCCGTCGTTCGATGCGGCCCTTCGTTTCTCGCTCACCCACGAGCTGTTGCGGGGAGCGGGCGTCGAGGCCAACACCTTCTCAATCAAGGTCGCGCGCTACCAGCGCAAGATCACCGACGCCCGGACCAAGCTCGAGGCGATCCGGATACTCGCCAACGCCGACAAGGGCTACTGGCTCGTCTACGCGGCCCGGCGGCAGCTCGACGTGCGTCTCCAGCAGTACGAACTCGCGGTGGAGCAGCTCGAGCAGGCACGCCGCAAGTTCAACGCCGGGGACGCCCCGGAACTGGACGTGACCCGGGCCCAGTCCGGGGTCGCGGCAAGCCTCGAAGACATCATCGTCACCGAGACGATCCTCAAGCGCCGCCAGCGCGACCTGAAACGGATCATGAACCGCCCCGACATGCCGATGTCCGATCCCACGGCGATCATCACGACCACCCTGCCCGAGCCGGTGTTCCTCGACCTGGACCCCGTCGCGCTGGGCGAGCACGCCGTCGCCAACCGGATGGAAATGCTGGAGCTGGAGCTGCAACTGGCAATCGACGCGGTCACGATCGACCTGGAGAAAAACTCCGCCCTGCCGCTGTTCACCGTCGACTACAGCTACGCGGTCCAGGGGCGGGACTCGACGTTCGGAGGCGCCCGCCGGCAGATCGAGAAACGGACTTTCTCGGGCTGGAGGGTGGGGCTCAACGCGGAGATTCCCATCGGCAACGAGGCCGCCAAGGCGCGGGTGCACAGGTCGATCCTGACGCGGCTGCAGCGGCTGTCGACGAAACGGCAGCGCCGCCAGGCGATCCTCCAGGAAGTGTACGACGCGGTGGACCTGCTCAACCAGGAATGGCAGAGGATCCTCGCCGCCCGCCAGGCGGTGATCCTGGCCGGGCGCACGTACGAGGGCGAGAAGCGCCAGTTCGAGGTGGGCGTTCGCACCAGCACCGACGTGCTCGATGCCGCGGCGCGGCTCGCCGACGCGCGTTCCAGCGAGGTGACGGCGCTGGCGGACTACCAGATCGCCCGCGTGGACATCGCCTTCGGAACCGGCACGCTGCTGGGCTACGGCAAGATCCTGTGGCAACCCATCGACCTGCCGGAGGGCGTCGAGAACCCCGCCGAGGCCCGCGGCGGCGCCAAAGAGGTCCGGTGACCGTACAACACGGTGTATGAAACGCCGGGAACAGCCCCGTCGCCCGCCGGTGACCCTGTTGCTGGGGTCGGCGCTCATCATCGCCTGCGAGGTTCTGCTAGGCGTCGACGTCGCCCGCCGCGGCGCGGCCGCGCCGGAGGGCGTCGTCGACATGCTCGCCCGCTGGGTCGCGATCAACATGACCCCGCTGGCGTGGGTCGGGTACCTGCTGGTCGTGGAGGGCCTGCTGGCATGGCGTCGCGGCGCGGGCACGGTCTCGCCGGCCCGGCTGCGGCCGAGGCGATTCACTCTCTGCTTCGTGAGCAGTGTCGGCGTGTGGCTGGTGTTCGACTGGGTGAACTTCTCGTTCATCCACGCATGGAGCTACCACGGCCTGGAGGCGATCGGCCCCGCGCACGCGTGGATCGCCAGGATCGTCGCCTTCGGCGCGATCAGCCCGGCGATGTTCATGACGGCCGAACTGTACCGGCAACTCGGCCTGCGGCACCTCCGCGGGCCGCGAGTCGCCCTCGGGCCGCGCGCTCGCGGCGCGATGGTCGTTCTCGGCGTGCCGGCGCTGCTGTTTCCGTTCGTCGTGCAGAGACCGATCGGCTGCCTGACACTGTGGGTGAGCCTGGTGCTGGTGCTCGAGCCCTTCAATTACCGTCTGGGCACGGCCGCCACGCCCTCGTTGATCCGGGACTGGCGCGACGGTCGCTGGGGCCGGACGATCTCGCTCATGGCGGCCGGGTTGACGTGCGGGTTCTTCTGGGAGTTCTGGAACTACTGGGCCGCGGCGAAGTGGACGTACGACCTGCCGTTTCTCGGTCGGTTCGAGGCGTACCGGCTCTTCGAGATGCCGCTGGCGGGCTTCGCGGGTTTTGCCCCGTTCGCACTGGAGTGCTGGGTCGTGTTCGAAACGATCCTGCTGGTGGCCCGCCGGGTCGGGCTGCGCGGTGTCGAGCCGTTGCCCGATGTTGACGCGATTATCTAGCGCAGCGAATCGAGCTCGAGGTCGCTGACCTCGTCGACCACCCATTCGAACAGGCGTCCCAGGCCGCCGACAAGACCCGTCTCCGGCGCCCGCCGGTCAAGCTCGCCGCAACCGGCCAGTTGGGCACGGACTTTCTTGATCTCGGTGAGCTCACCCCCATCGAGCCAGAGGCCGCTGCACTTTCTGCACAGGTCCACTGTGACCTCGGTCTGCGGATACTTGAACGCGTACATCGCCTCGAAGTCGCGCGGGCACATCCGGTCGGTCTCCACGGCGCCGGAGGGGACCACCAGGTCCTTGACCGCCACGGTCATGATCGTCTCCAGCTCCCGCTGGTCGAACCAGATCCCGCCGCAGGTTCGACAGTGGTCCACCCGGGTCTTGACCTCCCCGACCTGGATCTCCTGGAGCGACTCTTTGCGGCATTTCGGACAGTGCATGCCAGCCTCCACCCATCCTATCGGCCTGCGCCCCTATCCTGAAACAGTCACCACCGGAGAACACCCCATGGTCGCTACAGGTTCGACGATGATCCAGCTGGGCCTGCAGGCCCCCGAGTTCAGCCTTCCGGACACCGCCGGCAGAACCGTCTCCCTTTCGGACTTCAGCGACGTTCCGCTGCTGGTCATGTTCATCTGCAACCACTGCCCGTTCGTCAAGCACATTGCGGCCGAGCTGGCGGACCTGGGCCACGAGTACCAGGCCCGGGGCTTGAGAATCGTGGCGATCAACTCCAACGACGCCGAAAAGTATGCCCAGGACGGCCCGGAGCAGATGGCAGACGAGGCCAAGGCCCGCGGATACAGCTTCCCGTATCTGTTCGACGAGAGCCAGGATGTCGCCAAGGCGTACGGCGCCGCCTGCACGCCGGATTTCTTCGTCTATGACGGTGACCACCGGCTCGTGTACCGCGGACAGCTGGATGACAGCCGGCCCGGCAACGACGTCCCTGTCACCGGCGCCGACCTGCGGGCAGCCCTGGATGCCTTGATCGAGGGCCGCCCTCCGTTGTCCGAGCAGAAGCCGAGCATGGGCTGCAACATCAAGTGGAAACCGGGCAACGAGCCCGGTTAACGCAGGAAGAGAGACCCGGTCTCTCTTGTTACGCGGACTGCGCAGCCTGACAAAGCCACGCGAGGGACCAGCCCGCTCGGGACGCGACGTGTGGACTGTGGGTGCGCTAGGCGACGTGAACGACCAACTCCCGGGTGTGACCGCGACGGCGGTGCTCCCACAGGTAAATCCCCTGCCAGCGGCCCAGCGTCAGCCGGCCGTCAAGGATCGGGATGCTCAGCGTCGTCGCAGTGAGCGCGGCCTTGATGTGGGCGGGCATGTCGTCGGGCCCCTCGGCGGTGTGGGTATACAGCGGATCGTTTTCAGCCACGAGCCGGTCGAGCCAGCTTTGCAGGTCGTTCCGCGCCGAAGGGTCGGCGTTCTCCTGGATCGTCAGGCTCGCCGAGGTGTGTCGGACCATGACCGTGCACAGGCCCTCCGTGACGCCGGACTCGCCCACCACGGCCTCGATCTCGTCGGTGACGAGTTTGAGCCCCCGGCCCGACGTCGCAATGGTCAGTGCCCTGATCATGAGACGTCCGGAAGGCGGCCGGACCGGCCGGTCTTACGGGCAGGGCCCCCACGCCGCCAGCAGTGCCAGGAAGTCCGTGATCCCCACGGTGCCGTCGCCGTCGAAATCGAAGACCGGGTCGTTCGAGCCCCAGGCGGCCAGCAGGGCGAGGAAGTCGACGATGTCGACCCTCATGTCGCCGTTGCCGTCGCCGTCGCACGTCTCGATCGTGACGTGGAACCGGAACGGGAGGTTCGGTGCGCCCCACGGCGCATCGGGCCGCCAGGTTCCCAGCTCGATCCAGTACGGCGTGCCGGCCTCCAGCGAGACGGTGATTCTCGGATCGGCGTTCGGCGGCGAGCCAGGACACTCGTCGTCACCGACCGCGAACTCCTCGCCGTCCGCCCAGCCGCAGCCGCCGGTGTAGATCCGGATGTAGGTGTCACCTTCGCTGTCACACATCTCGAAGGTGTGCTCGGCGGTCGTCGTGCAGTCGTACCGGTAAAAGATGTCCCAGTACGGCTTGTCGACGATGTTGTTGACGCACCCGATGAGGCCGACGTCGTCAAATGGGAGGTCGCCGGTGTCAAAGAGAATCTGCCCGTCGCATGTCTCGTTGGACGGAGGGTTGCACCCTGCGCCGGAGACCTCCGCCGCGATCGCGATCCCCGCCGCCAACCCGATGACGTTCAGCCGTATCACGACTGTTCTCCTTGTCAACCCCATGCTCCAAGCAGGATCAGCATGTCATTGATTCCGACCTGGCAATCGCCGTCGATATCGGCGAGGCATGCGCCGCACTCACCACACGGACCCCACGCGCCCAGCAGCAGCAGGAAGTCCGTGATACCAACCGTGCCGTCGCCGTCGAGGTCGCCGGGCACGTCGCACGTATCGGGGATGCCGTTGCCGTTGAGATCGTTCACGTCTCCGGAGAGAATCTCGCAATCGTCGGGCGTTCCGTTGCCGTTGCAGTCGGTGCCGTCGAAGCCCGTGAAGGAGTGCAACGCGCCGGAGTTGGAGCCGAACTCACCGTCACCGCTGGCGCCGACGAGGGCCATGTTCCCCTCGATGCTGACGGAGTCGCCCACGAAGTCGAACGGAGCGCCGATCGGCGCGAGGAGCTTGGACGCCTGCGTCCAGTTGAAGCCGTCGTACCGGTACACGTACGCCGATCCTGATCCGCTGCCGTAGTCGTCATGGAACGGTGCCCCGACGATCGCCATGTCGCCGGAGATGTCGACGCTGGCGCCGAAATCGTCCTGGTTCGCTCCATCGGAGGCAACGAGCTTCGCCTCCTGCACCCAGGTCGAGCCGATCTCCCTGAAGACGAACGCCGCGCCGGTGCCTGCTTCGGCGCCCACGATCAGCGTGTCACCGTCGATCGACATGGACGTGCCGAAGAGATCGCCCGCGGCAGCCGGAAATGCCGCGATGGCGCCGTCCGCATTCCATGAGACACCATCGAACCGGTACACGTACGCCGCGCCGGCCTGACCGCCGGGGCTCTCGGATTGCGCGCCGACGATGACGGTGTCGCCGCGGGCGACGGCGGAGCTGCCGAAGCGGTCGCCGGCCTGGCCGTTCGAGGCCAACACCTTGGTCTGTTCCAACCACTGGTCGCTCCCGGCGTCGTACCGGAAGATGTACGCCGATCCCGACTGATCGCCGCTGTCATCGTCAAACCATGCGCCGACGACGATGACGTCTCCGCTCACCGCCACGGAGCTGCCGAATCGATCGCTGAGGGCACCGTCGGAGGCCGTGAGCTTGGCCTCTTCGAGCCATTGGGAGGTGTTCGTGTCGTACCGCCAGACATAGGCTGCGCCGGACCCTTCGCCGTTCTCATTGTCGCCGGGGGCACTGATGACCGCGATGTCGCCGTCGAGGGCCACCCGCCATCCGAATAGGTCCAGCGGCTGGAGGTTCCCGGCGAGCAGATTCTGCTGCTCGGTCCACACCAGCCCGACGGGATCGAACTCGTAGACGTACGCCGAGCCGGAGGCATACCCGTTCTCGTCATCCACGGGAGCGCCCACGATCAGCACGTTGCCGTCCCTGGCCGATGACAAGCCGAAGGAATCGTTTGCGTCGGCGCTCGCCGGGACATACTTGTCGGTCTCGCAGTACGGCAGGTGAGTGCGGAACTGAGCGATCGTCGGCGAGGTCTGGTTGATCGTCAGCGCGTTGAGGGTCGAACCCGGCTGCTCAGCCGGTATTCCCACGGCGCTGTTGTCGAACATGACGTCCGGGTTGGAGAAGTTGGGGATAAGGACCCCCGGGGCGTACGCCATCACCGTGCGCCACTGCTGGCCGCTCTGGCCGAAGAAACGGTACCCGATCGAGTACGAGAACAGCCCTCCGTTGAAACAGCCGCCGCCGTCGCCGGGGGCGTGGCAGCAACCCATGTTGTGACCCAGCTCGTGGGCGAACACCATCCCGCTGCAGTCCCACTTGGTGACGCTGAAAGCGAGGTTCTCCGAACTGACCGAGTTACTGGGCATCAGCCATGCCACGCCGCAATACGGTGCGGTGTCGACCAGCAACACGACCATGTCGGCCAGATGGGTGTAGCGAAGCCCGTGGACCTCGTCCAGGGCACCGCTGCCGGAGTTCGTCAGCATGGTGAGGTGGTTCTGACCGCCGGTGTCGTCGTAGTCGGTTTCGCCGGCGTAGACCAGGTTGATCTGCATGTCGACGAGACTGTTCTGGTAGGCACTGTTGCTGTCGGCCATGAACAGGTCGATCAGCGTCAGGATGGCGGCGGTACCACCCGCTGCGGCCCGCGTATTGGGCGTGTAGACCACCATGACGTCGATCACGACCGGGCCCGCAGCGCCGGCGGCCACGGCCGGGGGCTCCTCATCCAGCTGGTCATGGTCCTCGGCGGCGAGGACCGCGTGCCTGGCCGCGAACCCGCATGGCAGCTCGGCCGCCTCGTCGATTTCCTCCACGACGTGCCGGCCGTTCTCGATGGGCCGGATTCGATACGTCCCCACGCCCGGCACCCGGATACTCGCCGCGACGAGGCCTCCGCGCTTCACGATCGTGATGAAGCCGTGCGCGTCACCGACGACGGAACCAGTCCACGCGTCGGACTTCGCCGTCGGTTTCACGGAGGCGACGAACGAGACGTCCTCGAAGAGGTTGAGCTCCAGCCGCCGGCCGGCCGCCATCGCTGCCAGGCCGTCGCCGTCGATCGCCGCGACACGACTGCGGAGCACCGCATCCGAGCCGGCGCGCTCGGCATCGGGTGACGCCAGCAGCACCGGCAGCGCCGACGGACCCGGCCGGACCGCTCCCGGCGGGCCCGCCATGACAGGTGACACGAGCGACACGGCCGCCACGACCACGGTGACCGCGACCAGAGACGGGACGGACCGTTGAAACGGGAAACGGCAGAATGACGACATGGCTGGGTGTCCTCGTTGTCCGTCGACGTGAATCCCCGCGGGCGTATGAGGTCGGCCATTGTACGCACTCGCGGTGCCGGCGGAACCCACGGTCGTACAATTCACGGATGGTGTCAGTTCGCACAGCACGCCTCACGTTGCTCACTGCCATCGGCGTCGCCCTGGCCGGCTGCACACCCGGCCCGGAGTGGGACCGGCGTACCGGGGCGACGTACTCCCGCATGGTCGCCGACGAGATGGGACTGGTCGAGGATCCTGCCCTGGAGCGGTACGTCGCCTCGATCGGTCAGCGGATCGCGAGCCATGTTCCGGACAGGCGCTTCGACTTCAGCTTCCGGATCGTCGACCAGGAGGTCCCCAACGCCTTCGCGCTACCCGGCGGCTACGTCTACGTGTCGCGAGGGATCCTGGCGTTGACCAACTCCGAGGACGAACTGGCCAACGTCCTCGCGCACGAGATGGGCCACGTCGAGCAACGTCACGCCGCGCGGCAGCAGGCCGCCGCGACGTTGCCCGGGTTCTTCACGCTGCCGGGCACGATCGTCAGCGCCATCGTCAGCCCGGCGCTCGGCGACGTGCTGGCGTCACCGTTCCGCCAGGTCGGCGCAGTCTACCTCGCCGGCTACGGCCGCAGCCAGGAGCGCGAGGCAGACCGGTTCGCACAGGAGACGACCGCCCGGGCCGGCTACGACCCGCGCGGCATGAGCGACCTGCTGGACGCGCTCGGCCGCGAGGAGGACCTTCGCCAGGGCGACTCGCCCACACCGGGTTTCCTGGACACGCACCCGCCGACCCCCGAACGGGCCGCCACGACCGCGCGCCGTGCCGCAACCCTGGCCTGGTCGCGCACCGCCGGGACCGAGCCCGATCGCGCCGCGTATCTTCGACGACTCGAGGGGCTTGCGGTCGGGCGCGATCCGCGGCACGGCATCTTCGTCGGCGTCCGTTTACTGCACGCCCTGCTGGACTGTTCGGCACGGATCCCCGCGGGCTGGGCCGTCGCGTCGTCGCGCGGGGCGTTCGGAGCCATGTCGCCCGAAGGCGACGCGATTCTCGTCCTCCAGCCGCCGGCACGCGGCACCGACCCGCAGCAGGCGGCGGACGCGTTCGTGAGGGACGTCCTGGCGTCGTCGAAGGTGCACATCGAGCGCTCCCACGTCACCCAGGTCGCGGGCATGCCCGGCTACGAGATCACGGCGCGGCTCGGCAACGGCGACGACGCCTTCGATCTGGAATTCGCCTGGCTCGCGCACGACGGGCGAATCTACCGGTTCACCGGTGTCGCCCCGGTCGCGAACCCGGAACTCATCGGGGCGATCCGCGCCACGATCAGCAGCTTCCGGCCACTGACGGAGCTTCAGCGCAGCTCGATCCGCGTCAACCGGCTGCACCTGGCCGAGGCACGGCCCGGTGAGAGCATCCGAGCACTGAGCGCCCGCACGAACAACCTCTGGAGCACCGAGCAGACCGCCGTCATGAACGGCATCGCCGTCGACGACACCTTCACCGGCGGGCAACTGGTGAAGATCGCCGTGCGGGACTGAATCCGTCCCCTTGATTCCTGCCCCACCGGCACAGTCAGCAGGGTTCGCCCAGAGGCGGAAACCGGTCGCCTTGCCGGACCTTGTGCGTAGACTCTGTGCGAGAGCCGAGCCGGGTATTGCATAGTATGACCTTGGCTCAGACTGGCGAGGAGGCCGGGGAGTCCGCACTGTGAACCAACGTCCGATTCTCAGCAGGCCGGCGCTCTTGGTGGCGGTGCTTTGCGTCCTGCTGTCAGCACAGTCCGCCGCGGGCCGTCCCCCACGCTTCGTGAGCGACGGCCACGAAGAAAAGCCGGTCCGGGTGCCGCGGGAACGGCGAGTGCCCGTTTCGCCCGTGCCGATATTCTGGTCGTGGCAACCGCCCCTGGGCGAGGCGGCCGAACATCCCGACATCACCGAGTTCGTCCGGCACTTCACGCACATGGCTCCGGAGACCGTCGCCGACGCGATGTGCGACCGGATCCTGGCTCGAGAGCTGGGCGCGGGCCGCGTCGCCATTCTTCTGCAAGGCTTCGGGATGGGCGACGGCGACCCGAAGGCCGCGACGGTAGTGTTCCCCGCTCTTTTCAGGCATTGGTCCGACGGGGTGAAACACAGGACAGTGGCCGACTCCGGCGGGTTGCGCGGCATGCCCGGGCCCGGCGTCGTCGTCAAGGATTGGTGGCGGACGACATGGCATCGCCACGGCATCGCGGAGTGTCAGCTCTGGATGACTCGTTTCATCGCCCGGTACAAGGTCCGCCAGGCGATGGATCACCGTATTCCGGATCCGCATCGATTTCACTTCGACTCGGAGGGCATCTCCAGCTTCCACGGCACAGCGCCGGCGACCTTCGACGCCATGCGGCGTGATTCGCGGTGGGAGACTGAAGCCATTCCCGGTCACGACGGGAAGACCCTCGCCGAACTCTATGAAGAAGCGGGCGAGCCTTCGTACGACCCGAACAAGAGATTCTACGTCAAGGCGAACCGGAAATGGACCAACTGGTATGCAGGTGTCGGCCGGCAAGCGGCGGACGGTGCGATGGACGAGGCCGCGTACCAGTTGATTCGAGCGGCGTGGCCGAAGTGCCTGAGCAGCAATTACGCCACCTCCGACCGGTACGACGGTGAGGGCGACCCGCCGCGGCTCAACTTCACCCGCCGGGACGACTGGCTGCGCTTCCGTCAGAATGCCTCCGGCGATCTCCAGGCTCCCGTCTGTTACTGGGTGGAGCCCGCCAGCGTCCCGCCGGGGACGACGCTCGAAGAGGAAACGCTCCGGCGGGTTGCCGTCAGGATCGACGCCAACATCAACTCGTTCGGCGGCCCCCACCACAACATCACCCCGTGGGTGCAGGCGCTCGGCAACATCAGCCAACACAAGGACCGGACCGTGGTCGTCACCGAGAGCTTCATGCGCGACATGCTCGCCCTGCTCAAGGAGAAAGGCGTCCAGGAGTTCATCCTGTGGAGCACCCCCTCGACCCAGGACGAGGAACTCTGGAACCGGTTCGTGCAGATCATCAACGACCTCTGGCCGGCGAAGCCTCTGCTGCACGCGGGCGACCTGCGTGGAGACTGAGCAAGGCCGCCGGTCCCACGCGTGGCGAGGCGTCTACTTCCAGTAGTCCCGGCCGCCGCGCAGCTGGCGATCGATTTCCCTGTAGCTGTACTCGGATGCCCGGGCCCGGCCGGTGATCCTCCGGTCCAACCGGTCATTGATCGCCATGTGGACGCCGTCGCGAGCCGCCATCTGATGGCATTGGGCACAGGTCATGCGGTTGAACCCGATGACGTCGGGGTCCATGCGCCGGGGATCCCGGTAGAACCGCGGGGTCAGGTCATCCAGGTGCCGTGCGAGCACGTCCCTGCGCGAGCCCGAGCTCCGTTTCATTTCGGCCCTGAAGAGCTCGTTGTCGAACGCGGTCGAATAGAACCCCACGTCGATCCCCTCACGAACGATCCGCTCCGCGCTCAGTTCCCGATCGGCGTCGAAGGATCGGCTCAGGTTCGCGAACACCCAGATTCCCGTCAACGAAGAGCTCATCGCGAGGGTCTCGATCGGTCGGCGCGTGTAATCGACGATCCACTGTTCAGTCACGCGATCCGCCAACTCCGGAGTCTTCTCGTAAACCGACGTACGGTGATCCAGCGCCTGAAGAAAGGCCCTGTGCTCCCTGTCGCGTTCCGGCTTCGGCGCGTAGCGGTCGACCGCGTCCCAGGCGAGGTGGAGAAACACCTGCTCGAGAGGGTGATCGTGGTCCGCGGGATCCATCAACTGGTAGACGAACTTGATCTGCGGGATGATCCTCGTCCCCTGCCATCGCATGTCCGTGACGGGCTCGTAGGGGCGTACGACGACGCACACCAGCGCGTAGTGATCGGGGTTGGAGATGTCGTCGAGCACATGCTGCATCGGGATGACCTGGAGACCCGACGTGTAGAAGTTCCGGTCGGTGACCTGCTCCACGCTGAAGGCGTCGTTGCCCGGCTCGCGTGCCGGGTCGAAGTCGGGACGCGGACTCCCCTTCATGACGGCGAGGTACGCCGCGAACGCGTCGTCATCCAGGAGACGTGTGAGCGGGAACGCATCCCGGAGTGCGCTGGAGACCGGGATCACGCAATGTTCGGGGAGCTTCAGGCTCTCCAGGTCGGGTTGCGGTCGAGGCTCGCGGAGTCCGTACGCCGTCTCGTACGCTTCGGGGTAGTACCACAGGGAGTTCTTCTGAAGCGAGTAGGTCTCCCTGTACCGCGGCCAGGCCGTTCGACTGAACTCTTCGCTGACGGGCTTCAGGAGTGCGATCTTCGCCTCGTACCTGCTCAGCAGGTCGGGCGGGATGTCCTCGAGAGTCTTGAAGGAGTCGATGAAGGGCTGAATGGCTTGCTGGGCGTTGAAGTCGGGATCGGGCTCGTGCGACACGTGACGACCGCACTGCGCGTCGGGCGTGAGCCTCGTGTAATGGTTGAACGCGATGTCGACGAGCGTATACCCTGCCGCGCGCTCCTCGTGGTACCGGTCGGGAAAGTCATCGATGTGCCTCACGAGGTAGACCGAATCGACACGGCATCCCTCCGGCGTCACGACCGACGAGAAGTGATCCAGGTGCCGGTTCTTCTTGGACAGGAATGCGGGCAGCAGTTGTTTCCAGCTTCGTTGGAAACCTTCCTGGAAGAGTGGATACAGCGGATCCGCCGTTCCGAGACCCGTGTCCAGGAAGCGGTAGTTGAACGTCGGTCTCGCAAGACCGAAGTTCTGCTCGAAGTACGTGATCATGTCGTAGACCGAGCCCGGCCGAAGCGCCGCGTGATTGCTCTCCATGATCTTGGCCAGCCAGTGATGACGGACGATCGCCAGGTGAACGTCCTTGGCGACGATGCCGCGTGGAGTCGAGCTCTCGTGCGAGGCTTGCGAGATTTGCGAGGTTTGCGAGAAGAGGCTCTCCGCGGCGACCAGTGCCAGCCCCGCCGCCACGAGCCTCGGACACGAAAACCACGCGCGCCTGTTCGCCGGAAACTTCGTTGCAGCCATGGATGTTCGCGATGCCAAAGGGGGTGGCGATGGACCGGTGCCGGAACCCGGCGTGCTCTCACAGCGCCGCCCGCGGGAACGAACGAGGCCGCCGTGTTCCATCGGCATCAGCCGCCACGGTGGTGAGATTTGGCCGCCAGTATTCCGGCCTGGGCGTCCACCACGCCGTGCGGCCGGCCCCCGGGAGGAGTCTCGCGCCCCCCTGGGGCCCACCTGCTCGGAACAGGGTCAAAGATCACCCCTTTTCTGAACTTCACATGCGCCGGACCCTGTCCCGACTCTCATAACCACTGGTACATAGAACGGGGGCCGGTCAGCGGACCGACGAAATGCAAGCGGCACACGTTGGCGTCTGCGCGCACAGGCTGGTCTCTGCGCGCACAGGCTGGTCTCTGCGCGCACAGGCTGGTCTCTGCGCGCACAGGCTGGTCTCTGCGCGCACAGGTGGGCGTCTGCGCGCACAGGTGGGTGTCGCGGCGACAGTGCACTATGATTCTACGATGACGACGGACGAACTCATGACGCAACTCGTCTCGATCCTGCGCCGGCACCTCCAGTTCGTCGGCGACGATCGGGAGATCGGGATGTCCGACGACCTGGTCGACCTCGGCCTCGACTCGACGGGCGCGATCGGCATGCTGCTGGACGTCCAGGAGTCCTTCTCGATCTCGTTTCCCGACGAGATGCTGGTCCCCGGGACGTTCCGCACGGCGGCCACGCTGCTGGACGCCATCAGATCGTTGACAGGCGCCGATCAGGCGACGTGAGCATCGCCAGGGTGATGTCCTTGTACCGGGCGATGAGCGCGTCGAGATCCTGCCCGCTGATGTGTTCGGGCCGGTGGATGACGGTGAGCGCCAACTCGTCGGGGAACTCCTGGAACTGGAGGATCAGGTCCAGCGAGTCCGCGAAGTTGGCCGTGACCGGTTCTCCGGTCCGACCCAGCAGGGGACCTTCGCTCACCGGTTGCCGCTGCTCGCCGTAGGCGGCGGCCCCGAGCTTCAACGGTTGCCCGGAGCCGGTGCGCCAGTCCGTCTGGACCCTCGACGGGATGGTCGAGATCCTGCCCTCGCCGCACAGGATGTCGTAGACGCGCTTCGCCGAGACGTCGATGTTGCCCAGGGCGCCGAGCACCGTGCCCCGCACGCGCTGAAGGAGTTCGCGGAAGGTCGGATCGCCGCCGAGGTCCGTCCGCAGCAGCGCGACGTTCGCACACGGACCGATCAGGCGGCGCATCTCCGGGCGGGCGCGGTTGGCCATCCTGGCCTCGACGCACACGTCGCTCTCGGCAACGTCCTGGCGGAACAGGATCTTGAACGACGCCAGCAGCATCATGTAAAGCGTCGCCCCTGTCTCGGACCGGAGGCTGCGCAGTCCCTCGACCGTCGTCTGCGGGATCGTGTACGCCCGCGCGACCGCGGTCGCTTCACCGTCTCGATAGCTCCCGGCGAAGAGCCGCGGCGACTCTCCCAGGCCGTCGAGGGCGCCCCTCCAGTACTGCACCTGCCCCTCGGCGAGCTCGCGGAAGGCATCGCCCTGTTGCCAGTGGCCCAGATCGGTCACCTGGATCGGCAGGTCGGGCAGACCCGGTCGGGTCCCGTCGGAGATCGCGCCGTAGGCGTCGCACAGCTCACGGGCGAAGATCAGCCTCGACCAGCCGTCGAAACAGAGATGGTGGAATCCCAGCAGCAGCATGTGCTTGCTGTCCGAGACGGGAAGCAGCGACGCGCAATAGGGCGGCCCGTCCACGAGGTTCACGAAGGCGCTCTTGAATTGATCGAGCTGTCTTTCGATCTGTTCGGCGGTCAGACGGTCTCTCAGGTCCTGAAAGTCGAACGCCTTGGAGAGGTCAGGCATGACCAGTTGCCTGGGAACGCCGCCGACGACGGGAAACTTGGTCCGCAGCACGTGCTGCACCCGGACGACCTCGAGAAACGCCGCGTGCAGCGTGTCGACGTCCAGCGGCCCGTGGATCGGGACGAGGGCGAAGTCCGCGAACGATTTCTGCGGAGTTTGCGCGTAGTTGGGCCAGAGCGCTTCCTGGATGTCCGTCAGCGGGGCGGGCCAGGAACTCGAGACCTGGGGGATCGCCGCGGCGTCGCGCTGCGCCTTGAGCGCCTCGAAGGCCGCGCTCCACACCGCCGCGTTGGAATCCTTCGCCATCACGCTTGCTCCCTCGGCCAGTCGAAGCACGCGATGTCCTTCACGCCGCCTTCGACCGCAAGTGCCGCTGCCCAGCCCGATCCGGGTGAGAGATCGTACAGACACCACCCGGATGCCGCGCGGGCGTCACCGCAGATCGAGAGCAGTCGTGCCGGCCTGCCAGGGGCGATCGACACCTCGACGTCCTTCAGCGGCAGCGACAGGCCGGTACCCCGGGCCTTGAGAAAGGCCTCCTTGCGCGTCCAGCAGTTGAAGAACGCGTCAGTCCGTACCTCCGGGGGAAGCGCCCGCAGCGCCTCGGCTTCCGCGGAACAGAAGAACTCCTCGGCGATGCGGTCCCGGTCGTCACGCGCGTCGGTTCGCTCGAGATCGACGCCGACCGGCTTCCCGCGCGTCACCGCGACAAGGGCCAGTTCGGCTGAGTGGGCGAGGTTGAACTCGATTGCCGCGGGCCCGGTCCCGCCGGCGAGCGACGGCTTGCCGTGACTCGTGTATTGGAACCGCAGAGCTTCGGGCGAGGTGCCGAGGTAACGGGCCAGGATCGTGCGCAGCACGCCGCGCCGGACGATGAACCGGCGCCTGTGCTGGGCGAACCTGTAGCGATCGGCCCGGGCGCGCTCGTCGTCCGAGAGCACGCCTGCCAGGCGGTCGACGACGTCCGGATGAACGTCCAGCGGCACCCGCCAGACGTGCGCTTCGGTTGCACCAAGTTCCAGGAGTCGCGGCGGGTCGGCCCAGACCTGCTCGCGAACCGCGCCCCGGCTCCCGATACAGCGCTGCATGGCACGGGCCACATCGCACACGTGCGGCTCCTTGAGCAGTTCCAGGTGCCGGCACGGGAACGTGTGCGTCTGAACGCCGCCGCGGGCCAGCTCGTTCCACCCGCCATCGGCCGGCCGCGCGCTCCACGCCGGGTCGCCGGTCGTCTTGAAGAGGACCACACGGCCCGGATAGGGCAGCGCGACGTAGCTGCCGGATGCCCTGGCTCCTGCGCGGCGGACGCGCCGGATGATCTCCGTGACACCGGCGCCCGAGGCGAAACGCTTCGCGACCGCGGCGGCCAGGCGCCAGTCGATGGGCGGGGTGTCATCGGCGGACGCATCGGCGCCGCGCGCTGCATCCGGTGACAACGTGTTCAGCAGCGCGAGCAACGCCACCGGCCGGTCCAGCGCGGTCAACTGCCTGGCGATCTCGTACGCCAGGAGACCGCCCTGGCAGAAGCCGCAGAGCCGGTACGGGCCGGCGGGCTGGACGCGGCAGACCCGCTCGACCAGCACGGCCGCGATGTCCTGCAGTCGAGCCAGCGGCTCCCCGACGCCGTCGAGCCCGGGTGCCTCCAGACCGTAGCACGACACCTCCGGCGGGAGCCGGTCCACCAGCTCGCGGAAGCAGAACACCTGGTCGCCCGGAGGCGGTACCAGGAACAGGGCATCCGGCCCGGTGCCGGCGCGCAGCGTCACCACGCCGCCCGGCGCGAGGCGTACCGCGTCCTGCTCGACCACCGCCGCGAGCTGCTCGATCGTCGGCGCGGCAAAGAGGCTCGCCAGCGGCAGCGCCCGGCCGAACCTCGTCTCGATCCGGTCGAAGAGCCCGACGGCCATCAACGAATGACCACCCAGTTCGAAGAAGTCGTCCGTGATCCCGATGCGATCGACGCCCAGCACGTCCTGCCAGATCGTCACCAGGGATTCTTCGATGTCGTTGCGAGGCGCCGCGTACGCCCGTTGAAGGTCCGGGCGCGCCGTCTCCGGCCGCGGCAGGTTCCGGCGATCGATCTTGCCGTTGGGTGTCAGCGGCAGCGCGTCGAGCGTCACGAACGCCGAGGGCAGCATGTACTGCGGCAGCCGATCCTGCAGGAACCGGCGGAGTTCCGTCACGGTGGGCGGCGGCGTCGTGTCGAACACGACGTACGCCACGAGCCTCCTGTCGCCCGGCTCGTCCTCGCGCACGAGAACGACCGCCTGGCCCAGCGCCGGGAACTGCCCGAGCACCGTCTCGATCTCGCCGAGCTCGATCCGGAAGCCGCGGAGCTTCACCTGGTGATCGATCCGGCCGACGAACTCGACGTTCCCGTCCGCCAGGCGGCGCACCAGGTCGCCCGTCCTGTAGAGGCGTGCCTCCGGCTCGTCGCCGAAGGGATCGGCGATGAACTTCTCCGCGGTTAACTCGGGCCGTCCCCGGTAGCCGCGCGCCAACCCGTCGCCGCCGATATGGAGCTCTCCCGTCACGCCCACCGGAACCGGTTCCAGGTGCCGGTCGAGCACGTACATCGTCGTGTTCGCGATCGGCCGGCCGATCGGCACCGTCAGGGCGTCCCGGGGCACGTCCGTGACCGGGTACCAGCTGGCGAAAGTCGTGCTCTCGGTCGGTCCGTAGACGTGCAGGAGACGTTCCGGCGGATCGTTCTCGAGAACCCTGCGCACGCAACCCGGATCGACCGCCTCGCCGCCGAACAGCAGGTGGCGCAGAGAGCCGAATGCCCCCGGCACCTCGCGGGCCACCGTATTGAACAGCGCCGTGGTCACGAACAGGACCGTGATGCCCTGCTCCTTCAGGAATGCCGCCAGCGCCCGCGGGCTCAGGGTGTGCTCGCGATCGACGCCGATGAGCCGGGCGCCGTTGAGCAGCGCCCCCCAGAGTTCGAAGGTGATCGCGTCGAACGACGAGTTCGACGCCTGCGCGATGCGGTCCGAGGGCTCGATCGCAATGTAATCCGTGTTGATCACGAGACGGGTGATCGCCCGGTGCGGCACTGCAACGCCCGTGGGCGTGCCCGTCGAACCCGACGTGTAGACGACGTAGGCGAGATCGTCCGGGCTCGCGTCGCCGCCGGGGTTCTCGGCGCTGAACTCCGATATCCGGGACCGCTGCGCCTCCAGGCGTTCCGGGGTCAGCACGATCTTCGCCCCGGCGTTCTCGACCATGAAGGCGAGCCGCGTCGCGGGGTACTCCGGGTCCAGCGGCACGTACGCGCCGCCGGCCTTGAGGATCGCCAGCTGCGCCGTCACCATGCCGGCGGAGCGGCCCAGGCGGACGCCCACGAGATCCCCCCGCCGGACCCCCAGCGATCGCAGGTAACCGGCCAGTCTATTCGCCTGCTCGTTGAGTTGCCGGTAGGTCAGCGTCCCGTCATCGAAGCTCACCGCCACGGCGTCCGGAGTGCGCCGGACCTGTGCCTCGAACAGGCCGTGGACGCAGGCGTCCCGCGGGTAGGACGTCTTCGTCCGGTTCCACTGCACCAGCACCTGCCGGCGCTCGGCTCCCGTCAGCAGCGGAAGCTGCGAAAGGCGCGCCGCGGGGTCGGCGACGATCCCCTCCAGCAACGTCCGGAAGTGGCCGTGCGTGCGCCGGATCGTCTCTGCATCAAAGAGCGCAGTGTCGTATTCCCACTCCGCGAGCAGTCCAGACGGCCTGTTCCGCACCGTCAGCGTCAGATCGAACTTCGACGTGCCCGTGTGGATCGCCATCGGCCGGACGGTGATCCGGTGAAACGCAAGTTCTCCGGCCGGCGCGTTCTGGTACGCGAACATGACGGCGAAGAACGGCGTCCTGCCGGGATCGCGCCGCGGCTGAAGCGCCTCGACGAGCTGTTCGAACGGCAGGTCCCGGTGGGCATAGCCGTCCAGGGCCGTGTCGCGGACGCGCCCCAGCAGCTCCCGGAAACCGGGGTCGCCCGACAGGTCGGTACGGAAGGCGAGCGTGTTCACGAAGAGCCCGACGAGACCCTCGAACTCCGTGCGGTTGCGGTTCGCGATCGGGCTGCCCACGATGATGTCCCCGAGCCCGGTGTAGCGGTGCAGCAGCGTCTGCACGGCCGCGAGCAGTGTCATGAACATCGTGGTCCGCTCGCGCCGGCCCAGGGTCGCCAGGGCCTGCGTCAGCGCCGGGGACAGTTCGTGCACCTCGACGGCGCCCTCGCCGGACTGGATCCTCGGCCGCGGCCGGTCCGACGGCAACTCCATGACGGGAAGCTCGCCGCCCAGGTGCTCTTGCCAGTATCGACGCGTCGACTCGAGCTCGTCGCCGCGCAGGCGCTGCCGCTGCCGGCGGGCGTAGTCGGCGTACTGCACCGGAAGGTCCGGGAGGTGCGCCGTCCCGCCGGTACGGTGCGCCTCGTACAGCGCGGACAGCTCGCGCAGCAGCACGCCGATCGACCACCCGTCCGAGACGATGTGGTGCATCGCCAGGAGCAGGGAATGCTCCTGCTCCGACCGGAGAACGATCACGGCACGAAACAGCGGCCCCCGGGCGAGGTCGAACGGTACGCGGGCTTCCTCGGCCACTGCCCGCTCGGCGGCGGCGTTGCGCTCGTGGTCCCCCATCGCGCGGAGGTCGATCATCTTCACCGCCACCGGCCCGGGCGGGGTGATCACCTGGACCGGTTCACCGTCCACCATGCCGAAGACCGTGCGCAGCGATTCGTGGCGGGCGGCGAGATCGTTGAGAGAACGCCGCAGCGCGCCCATGTCGAGCGGCCCGGCGAGATCAAAGGCGATTCCGACGTTGTAGGCGGCACTGCCCGGGCTGATCCGGTCGAGAAGCCACATGCGTTGTTGCGCGAAGGACGCCGGTGACGGGTCGCCGCGAATCGCCTCGTCATCCATCGCCGCGTGCCTTGTCGGACACCGTCGCCCGGACCTCGCCGGGTGGCGTGCTCTCGCTCCGGCGCTGCAGCGCGTCGATCATGCCCGCGATCGTGGGGCTGTCGAACATTGCCCGCAGCGGCAGCTCGATCCTGAACGTCTCGCGCACGCGCGAAAGAACCTGGGTGGCCAGCAGTGAATTGCCGCCGAGCTCGAAGAAGTCGTCCTCGACACCTGCACGCTCGACACGAAGGACCTCCGCCCAGATCGCGGCCAGGATCTCCTGCGGGGCCGTGCGCGGCGCGACGTAGGACTGCTCCAGATCGGGCCGTGCCGGATCCGGCGCCGGCAGCGCGCGGCGGTCGAGCTTTCCGTTGGGAAGCTGCGGCATCGCCTCCAGCAGAACGAAGGTGGAGGGGACCATGTAGTCCGGAAGCGTTCCCGCCAGGGCCTCCCGCAGCGCCGCGACGGTGGGCGAGGACTCCTGCCGCGGCACCACGTAGCCCACGAGTCTCCGGTCGCCGTGGCCGATGTCCTGGGCCGTGACGACCGCTTCCCTGACGAGGCCGGTCTCCAGCAGCGCCAACTCGACCTCGGACGCCTCCACCCGGAATCCCCTGATCTTCACCTGGAAGTCCTTTCGGCCCAGGTGCAGCAGGCATCCTCCCGGCTGCATGCGGCCGAGATCTCCGGTCAGGTAGCGCCGTTCGCCCCCGCCTGCCGGAACGGGTCCGAAGACCGTCGCGGTCAGCTCCGGCAGCCGCCAGTAGCCCGGCGAGTGATACCGGCTGTCGATGGCGATCTCGCCGACGAGGCCCTCGCCGAGCTCGTTGCCGTCCTCGTCCAGCAGGACCACGCCCGCGTCGGAGACCTCGTAGCCGACGGGGACGATGCTCCCGGAGAGCCGGGTCTCGCCGTCGAAGAAGCACCACCGGAACGTCAGCACTTCGGTCGTTCCCAGGACGTTCAGGAACAGGGCGTGACGCGAGAAGTGCCGCTGGTAGATCTGAACGTCCCGGGCATCGACGATCTCGCCCCCCAGCCTGACGAGCCGCAGCTTCGGAAACGACTCGTCGCCGTGCAGCGTGTGGCCGAAGTGGCGGAAGACCGTGGGCACGGAGTGGTAGACGGTGATCTCGTTCTCCAGGAGCCAGTGAGCCATCGGGGCAAGGCCCTCGGCCTTGATGTCCAGCGGATAGAGGGCCGCCCCCGTGAGCAGCGCCGTGAAGATGTCCATGCTGGCCCCGACGCCGCTGAAGGAGCGGATGTGGGTGAGCCGATCGGCGCGGCAGATATGGAAATCGTTGGTGTACTTCATGATCTCGTGAAGCACGTTCCGGTGGTTCTGAACGACCCCCTTGGGACGCCCGGTCGAGCCGGAGGTATAGAACAGTGCGGCGATCGCGTCCGGTGAGATGGAGGCGCCGGCGGGGCCGGGGCCGGGCGCGTCCTGCAGTTCGTCGACGTTGACCAGCTCGATCCCGTCGCAGAGCTCCCGGGCCAGGGCGAGGTTCCGGTCGTTGGTGACGATGAGGCCGGCCTGGGAGTCCTCCAGCATGAAGCGGTTCCGGGCCGGGGGATACGAAGGATCCAGCGGCACGTAGAAGTTGCCGGTCTTCAGGACACCGAGGACCGCCCCGATCACCGGCGCGTCGTGCTCCAGCAACAGGGCGACCGCTTCGGCGCGTGCGCCGCGCCGAGCCAGGATCGCTCCGGCCACCCGGTCGGCGGCCGTGCTCAGCTGGTGGTACGTCAGCTCACGGGTGCCGGACTTGACGGCGAGACTGCCGGGCGCGTTGCGCACCTGCTGCTCGAAGCGTTGCGGGATCGATTGCTCGACGTCCTGCGGCTCGAACCTGACAAAAGGATTGGTCGGCCCCGGCACTTCGCGCACACACTATTATGGCCCGAAAGCGGCGGCAGTGAAATACCTTATCATCTGTTCGAGGCGCGGCGCGGGTCTGTGAATGGTTGACGAGAAGGATCACTCATCGCGGAGTGTCACGCCGGGGCCCATAACCGGGGAGGGGCTGCTCGTCGATCCCCGGCGGTTCACCGAGGGCGTCACGTTCCCCGATCCCCGGCTCATCCGGGTCTACGACACGACCCTGCGGGACGGCGAGCAGACGCCGGGGGTCGCCTTCAGCCCCGAACAGAAGTACACCATCGCCCGGCTGCTCTCCGATGCGGGCGTGCACATCATCGACGTGGGGTTTCCCTCGGTCGCCTCCTCCGAGCGGGAGGCGCTGCGCCGGATCATCCGCGGCAAGCGAGAGGGAACCATCCGCGACGATCTCGAGATCCTCGTCATGTGCCGCGCGGTCCGCACCGACGTTGACGCGATCCTTCGGACCCTCGACGAGGTCGGCGCGGCGCCGGACGAGATCACCTTTCTCACCTTCACCTCGGCGAGCGATCTCCACATCAGGGTCAAGCTCCGCGACACTCTCCTTCGGCGCGAGGGCGCGTCGGACAGGGGCAAGGACCCGGCGTGGTTCCGCGAGGCCAACGTCCGCATGATGGAGGACATCTGCTCGTACATCCGCGACCACGGCGTCCGCGAGATCGAATTCGGCACGGAGGACGCCAGCCGAAGCGACGTCGAGTACCTCATCGAGCTCGTGCGCCGGACCGTCGCGGTCGGCGCGACGAGGTACATCTTCCCCGACACGACGGGGTCGCTGACGCCGGAGGCCACGCGTTTCTACGTGCGCCGTCTTCTGGCTGCCTTCCCGGACCTGCCGATGGTGTGCCACTTTCACAATGACTTCGACCTCGCCGCCGTCAACACGATCATCGCCCTCCAGGAGGGGATGCACGGGTTCAGCGTCACCGTCAACGGGATCGGCGAGCGGGCGGGCAACGCCGCGCTGCACAACGTCGTGGTCCCGCTCAAGGTGCTGTACGACGTCACGATACCGGGGTTCCGATACGACCTTCTCAAGCCGCTGTCGGAGCTCGTCGAGTCGTGTTCCGGCGTTCCGGTCGGCCCGTGCGAACCGGCGATGGGGCGGAACGTCTTCGCCCACGAGTCGGGGATTCACGCCCACGGCGTGCTGCGCGAGCCAAGGACCTACGAGCCGATCCCCCGCGACCTGCTGGGGACCGGCGTGCGTTTCGTCTACGGCAAGCACACGGGCCTGGCCATTCTCTCGGCGACGCTCGAAGAGCACCGGGCCCGCTTCGAGGCGGAGGGTCTCCTTCTGGACGATGATCTCAAGGAGTCCGTCCTCGAAAGCGTCAAGGCCGCCCGCGAGCGCAGGGCGGTCGACGGGTCCGCCCAGCGGATCATCGCCGACTACCGGAGCCTGCTCGCACGGCTGGAGATCGGCGAGAACGAGATCCTCGACATCGCCCTGGCCGAGGCCCGCGCCCGCGCGGCGGGGACTGACGGGTGATTCGCTGCCCGTAGAGAGCGTGTACCAGGCGAGGCGTCCCCCCCGCTACGCCCGGACGTCCAGCACCTCGCCCGCGCTCAGCGGCACCATCGCCGTGGACGATCGGTCGAAATCGTCCGGCAGGTGGATCAGGCGAATCCTGGCGGTGAGCTCCGGCGGCAGGGCGTTGAGCGACTCGATCGACGTGTGCATCGGCGGCTGGTTGCACTCGTGGACGATGACGTCGGCACGGTCGAGCCACTGCACGTGCTCCTGTTCGAAGGGCGTGTCGCTCGACCAGCCGAGGGTCGCCGCGCCGTCGCTGATGAGCAGGCCGATGGTGGGCAGCGAGTGCCGGGTGACGCGGCACTGCACGGTCAGCCCGGCGACCGAGGCCGTCGTGCCGGGCTCGAGCAGCCGGACGTCGTAGAAATCGTCCAGGCCCCGCGGCGAGCCGGAGTTCGCGGCGTCCATCGCCGGAGCCAGCCGCTCCCAGAGGCGCTCGGCGGCGGGACGGCTCGTGTGAATCCGCGGGCGGAGCCGCTCGGCGGCACGGCCCGTGCCCGTGTCCGCCGGACGCATTCGGCGGGCGAAGCCGAACGACTCCAGCCCGTTGCAATGGTCGCCGTGCAGATGCGTCAGCAGGATGTCGTCGATCTTCGATGTGTCGACATCCCACCCGGCACGCGCGGCCGCCTCGTGCACGGCCCTGTGGATGAGATCCGGGCAATCCAGCAGAACGTAGCCCTCGGGCGCTTCGATCAAGGCGCTGGAGCCGAACGACCGCCGGGTAAAGGCGTCACCGACACCGAGAATGAGCACCCGCATGGTCCGTGGCTCTCCTGGTGAACCCGCCGCAGGATAGAGCATCTTCAGTTCAGATGTAGCGTTCTGAGCGCGGCGAAGCACGCGTGGCACGGAGGGCGAAGCAGGCGTATTCCCTATACGTCGATGCGACCGTGGCGGTCCAGCCAGTCGAGCATCTCCCGGATGCTCCCGGTGGCGACGCAGATCGAGGTGTCGGCCGCTCCGTAGTACATGAGCACGGTGTCGCCGTCGTCGCCGATCGTGTACCCGCACGGGAACACGACGTTCTGGACGTCGCCCTCGCGCTCGTAGGGGGCGAAGGGGCCGAAGATCCAGCTGTCGCCGCGACGAAGGCAGGTCTCGGGGTGCTCCAGGTCGAACAGCGCCAAACCAATGCGGTAGAGACATCCGGCGGGGGTCACGCGCACGCCGTGGTAGATCATCAGCCAGCCACACTCGGTCTCGATCAGCGGCGGCGAGAGACCGATCTTGTTGGCGTCCCACCACCCCCCCTGCCGCGCCCGCAGCACGAGCTTGTGACCGCCCCAGTGCTTCAGGTCCGGTGAGTACGAGATCCAGATGTGCGCGCCCATCGGTGTCGCGGGACGGTGGATCATGGCCCACCGCCCGTCGATCTGTCGCGGCAGCAGCGCCGCATCCTTGTCCTCCGGCGGCATGATGATGCCGATTCGCTCGAAGTGACGAAAGTCCTCGGTCAACGCGAGGCCGACGCCCGGGCCGCCCCACGAGTAGGCGGTGTACACCACCGCGTACTTGCCGAGCGCCTCCAGGTACGTCACCCGCGGATCCTCCAGTCCCCAGTGCTCCTCCGGGTACTTGTCCGGGTCCGGCGCAAACGTCGGCGCGGGATCGATCGTCCAGTCCGTGATCCCGTCGGCGGACCGGGCCACCGTCAGGTGGGAGTGCCCGCGCCGGTCCTCCACCCTGCACAGCAGGATAGTGCTGCCGTCGGAGCAGCGCACGGCACCGGGGTTGAAGACGGTGTTCGCCGGGTACGGCCACGCCGCCGCGGTCAGGATCGGGTTCCGCTCGTGACGGTGGAAAAGAATCTCGTGATGCTGGTTGCGGTACGTCATCACACCCACAGGCGCATCGGCCCGGCGGCCGGTGCCCGTGAGCCTTGTCGGCACATCACGCGGCGAACCTTAACTGCCGGTTCCGCCGCGACGGCCCGCGATCGCCCCGGTAGACTACCCGGCGGGTGAACGTCGACCTCGCCAGCCCCGTCAGCCGCCACGCCGGCAACCCGATCCTGACGTGCCACGACGTCAACCGGGTGTGGAAGTCACCGGCGCTGCAGGTCACCACCGTCCACAACGCGGGGATCGCCGAGCACGGCGGCGAGGTGGTCATGCTCTTCCGAAGCCACCTGCGCAGCGGCGTCTCGGTGCTCGGGCTCGCCAGAAGCGCCGACGGCCTCGGCGGGTGGCGCGTCGACGCGGCCCCGGCCATGCTCCCGTGCAGCGCCGACGATCTCTTCGCCGAGGGCGTCGACCGGCAGGCCCTCTGCGAAGACGAGGCCGGCGGCGTCGAGGACCCCCGCATCACGCTCATCGGCGACACCTGGTACGTCACGTACAGCGCCTACCACGGGTCGATCAAGGATCGCGTGCGGGTCTCGCTGGCCACCACGACGGACTTCTCCCGTTTCGTCCGCCACGGCCCGCTGATCGATCGCGACATGCGGAACGTCGTGCTGTTTCCCGAACCCGTCGGCGGCCGGTTCGTCGGGCTCTTCCGCCCCAACAACAGCGCGGCCGGCGACGTCGGCGGCACCTTCGCCGAGATCCGCCTCGGCACGACGGATCGAATCGAGAGCGGCGACTGGGTCCTCGACGACGAGCCGATCCTGCGGACCGGTGGCGGCCCGTCCTGCTTCTCCGACAAGATCGGCCCCGGAGCGCCGCCGATCCGCACCCGGCACGGGTGGCTCAACATCTTTCACGGGGTCCGATCGACGATGGACGGCAACCCGTACTGTCTGGGCGTGGCGTTGCACGACCTGGAGGACCCCCGCCGCGTCGAGGCGGCCGCCGTGCCGATCCTGCAGCCCAGCCGCGCCGACTGCCGGGTGGACGAGACCGACTACGTCCACGTGCCCAACGTCGTGTTCACGTGCGGGGCCCTGCGCCGCGACGACGGCACGATCCTTCTGTACTACGGCGGCAACGACACCGTCATGAACGTCGCGTTCAGCCACGAGGACGTCCTGGCGGACCTCTGCCGGGCCCTGCCCATGGACCCCCTGACCGGCCGGGCGATGTACGATCTGCACCCGGGCAGGTGAGCCGATGCGCATCGCCATGCTGGCCCCCATCAACTGGCCGCTTCCCCCCGCCGGCTACGGCCCGTGGGAGCTGGTGGCGTCGAACCTGACCGAGGCGCTCGTTGCGCTCGGTCACGAGGTCACGCTCTTCGCCGCCGGCGGCACGCGGACCGCCGCGACCCTCGTCGCCACCACCCCGCACGCCCTGGCGACGTGGCCGGAGGCCGAGCGCACCCGGCGGCGCGAGTTCGATCCCGGATCGGGGCTGCTCGAGGGGCCGCCGGACGCGCGGGTGCTCGAGCAACTGCACATCGCGATGTGCATGGAACGCGCCGCCACCGGCGAGTTCGACGTGGTGCACTCGCACCTGCACGTGCATGCGCTGGTCTTCGGTCGCCTGGTGGACTGCCCCATCGTGACCACGCTTCACGGCTCGGCGTGGAACCGGGCGACCCACCCGATCCTGCGGGCCTACCGGCACATGCCCTTCGTCTCGCTCTCGGACGCCGAGCGGAGGTTCCTGCCCGAGCTGAACTATGTCGCGACGGTCCCCAACGGCATCCGGCTCGATTCTTTTCCGATGTCCGCGCTCAAGGAAGACTTCCTGCTCTTCGCGGGACGCCTCGCGCCGGAGAAGGGCCCGGACACCGCCATCGAGGTCGCCCGCCGCGCCGGCCGCCGGCTCGTGCTCGCGGGGATGGTCGAGCCGCAGCACCAGGGATTCTTCGACGAGCGCATCAAGCCGCATCTCGACGACGGCCGGGTCGATTTCGTCGGGCTGCTCTCCCAGCCCGAGCTCGTGCCCTATCTCCGCAAGGCCGCCGCGGTCGTCTTCCTGGGGCGGTGGCACGAGCCCTTCGGGCTGTCGGCCGTCGAGGCGCAGGCGTGCGGCACACCGCTGATCGCCTCACGGCGCGGCGCGCTGCCGGAGATCATCGTCGAGGGCCGGACCGGCTTCGTCGTCGACAGCGTGGACGAGGCCGTCGAGGCGGTGAAGCAACTGCACGCCATCCGCCCCGACGCGTGCCGGGCCAACGTCGAGACGCGCTTCTCCGACGCCGCGATGGCCCGCGGCTACGAGGACGTGTACGCCGGGGTCACCGCGCCTTGAGTGCCGGCAAGGACCGGCTCGCGCGCGGGGATCTCGATGGCGCTCTCGGCGAGGCGCATTTCCACCAGGGACAGGAGAAACGCCAGCGTCGATTCGGCGCCCTGGTTCTTGTTGACGTGATCGGGCTGGAGGCCGTCGTGGCACCCGCCCGTCACGGGGTCGTAGATCGGCACGCGCAGGTCGTTGCGGCCGATGAACCAGTCGAACGCCCGCTGCGCCTCGACCTTCCACCGCTGCTCGCCGGTCGTCCGAAACGCCTCCAGGCACGCCGAGACCGTCGCGTGGGCCTCGATCGGCTGTTGATCGAACCGGGCCCTGCGGCCTCCGCGGGGATGGAACCCGTCGTTGCCGATCGGCACGAAATGGCCCTTCTTGGAGCGCTGCATACCGGTGAGCCAGTCGAGCGTCTCCAGCCCGGCCTCCAGGAAGTCGTCGCGCCGCATCGATCGGCCTGCCAGGAGCATCGCGTGCGGAAGCTTGGCGTTGCTGTAGGTGAGCGTGGGCTCGAACCAGACCCAGTCCGCGGCGCGGTTGGTCCCAAGCAGCTTCAGCAGGCGCCCGGCGAGCTCTTCCTGGGCGTCCTCGGCGATGCGATCTCCGCTGAAGCGCGTGAGGTACTCGCGGATGCCGTGCAGTGTGAACGCCCAGGCCCGGGGGCTGGTGAAGTCCAGGGCCGGCGGCAGCGCCAGCTCGAAGAGCCTGCCGGCCCACTCCCGGATCCCCGGCTGCGGCCCCCGACCGACAAGGATGCCCAGTGACCGCAGCGTCCTGCCGTGGCTGTCCTCGGAACCGACCTCCTCCAGCCATCTACGGTCAAAGGACAGGAAGTTGCGGAAGCGGTGCTTGGCGGGGTTGTAGGCGTACTGGAGGAAGGACATGTAGCGCAACGCGAGCCGGCCGAGCTCACCGGCGGGCAGGGCCGACGACTCGCCGGCGAGCACCGTGAACGTGAGGGCCCTGGCGTTGTCGTCCGTCGCGTACCCTTCGTCATAGTTGGGCACACAGTGCACCGCATGTTGAATCATCCCGGTTCCGTCGGTCATCCGCCACAGGTGATCGAGCTTCAGCACGGGAAGCTCCCCCGGCTGCTTGTCCATGGTCGTCGGCTCGGCGGCGGGCCGCGGCGTGTGCACGCGGGCGTCGCGAGCCTTCGCGAAGGACTCCAGGTAGCGGCGGGCGACCTTCGCCCACGTCGTCTCGCGGGCCTGCACGTATGCCCGCTTGCGGATCGCGTCGCGGCGCACGGGGTGGTCGAACAGATCGATGACCGACCGGCCGATCGCGTCGGGGTCGGCGACGGGTACGAGCACGCCGTGATCGTCGGCGAGCAACTCCCGGGCGTGCCGGTACGGCGTGGAGATGATCGCCTTGCCGGCACCGGCGGCGTACGCGAGCGTTCCGGAGACGGCCTGGGCCATGCCCAGGTACGGCGTCAGGTAGATGTCGGCGGCGCCGAGGAACTCGGTGAGCTCGGCGACCGACACGAAGCGGTTGTGGAAGATCACGTGGCTCTCCACGCCGCGCTCGCGGGCGAGCTGCTGAAGACCGAGGCGGTAGATCTCGCCCTGCTCGCGCTTCAGTGCGGGGTGCGTCGCCCCCAGAATGATGTAGACCGTGTCGGGGTGCCGGGCGACGATCGCGGGAAGTGCCTCGATGACGTGCTCGATGCCTTTGCCGGGGCCGAGCAGCCCGAAACTGAGCAGGACCTTGCGCCCCTCGACGCCGAACTTGTCCTTGTGAAAGCTCGGATCGACGAAGGGCACGTCGTGGATGCCGTGGGGGATGATCTCGATCTGGTCCGAGGCCACCCCGTACACCTCGCCCAGCAGCTCGGCGCTGAGACGGGTCATCACGACGAGCGTGTCGGAGAGCTCGATGAGCTCGGCCATGACCGCCCGCTGGCCTGCATCGGGATCGTCCAGGATCGTGTGCAGTGTCGTCACGATCGGCATGCGCAGTGCCCGAAGCAGCATCAGGACATGGCTCCCGGCCGTCCCGCCGTAGATGCCGAACTCGTGCTGCAGGCACACCACGTCGACGTTGTTGATGTTCAGGAAATCCGCCGCCCGCCGGTAGGACGCGGTCTCCTTCTCCTCGATCTCGAACCACACGCGGTCGGGATAGTCGTAGCCCTCCGGGAGGTCGTTGACGGGAACGATCAGGACGTCCGTCTGCGGGCGGAGGGCCGCAAGGGCGTCGGTGAGGTCGGTCGTGAACGTGGCAATTCCACACTGCCGCGGCAGTGAGGTGCCGACGAACGCTACCCGCCGCAGCGATGGGCGTTTTTTCATGGGCATCTCAGATGAGGCCGGCTCCGGACGCGGGGCTCGGCCCCTGTGCCACTGCCGGTGGTTGAAACCCATTGTACCCTCTCCGTCGCAGGAACGCCGGGCAAGGTGTAGACTGTGTGTGAACACCGATCGTGCTCGAGGCTCGTCGATCATACGAACACACGCACTCATCGCCGCCGTCGGCGCCGCGGTCGGCTTGCTCGCGGTCTTCAGCATCTGGTTCGTGCCCGATGAGCCGTACCCGAGCTTCATCGTCGCGGGGGGAACCCTCAACGGCGTGGTCACGGGATTCCTGATCGCCGCGTTCGTCGATCGCGCGACCTCGGTGCCCCGGGCGCTGGTGACGGGTGCGGTGTGCGGGTTGGCGGCGTCGGTGACGGTGTACCTCGCCAAGGGCGGTTGGATCAGCAACGACGCACCGTACGTCGTCCCGGCCGGCGTTGCGATCGGCTTGATCCTGGGCCCTGCCGTCCGTGCTCTGCATCCGAAACGCCCGCCCATGGCAACGGGGTGATCCCCTGGGGCGAGGCCGGGGCGGGCCGGCCGGGGGAGCCGCCCGGAACTCGTCATCTTTCGCGAAGTACCCCGAAAAAGGCTTTGGATCACCCGGAGAATGGGGTAACATTTTTCGGGAGGACAGGGTATGTGGAGCTTCCAGAAGCCGGTCTGCGCGGTTGTTGTGTACCTGGCTCTGTGCCTGGCTTGGCCGGCCCAGGCCGGACCGGACTTCATCGAGGGCATGTGCAACGGCGAGGCGGGGTCCGACCCGTCGAGCGCCTGCCGCGTCTCCGGCGGTGGAGGTGGGCTCGTGATGTCGATCACCGGCAAGATCAACGGCGGGGGCGCCGGCCTCGGGGCGCCGGACTTCGAGGACATGTACGTCATCCTCATTACGGACCCCGAGGGCTTCAGCGCGACCACGGTGGGGCCCGCCACGGGCTTCGACACCCAGCTGTGGCTGTTCCGCGCCGACGAGTTGGATCCCACCTCGGACGGCCTGGGCCTGCTCGCCAACGACGACAGCTCGGCGGCGGACGACGCGTCGATGATGGGGTCGATGTCCGATGACGGGACGGGTATCGCCATCACGATGCCGGGGCTCTACTACCTGGCAGTCAGTGGCGGCGCAGGCCTGGGAGTCCCCGGAGACGGCAGGTTCCCCGTCGCGGGCGGGCTTCCCATCTTCGACCTGATATCGCCAACCGAAGTCTCAGGCCCGGACGGAGCGGGCGGCATGTCCGTGGTCGACGGCTGGGCTGGAAAAGGCGAACTCGGCAGCTACACCATCGCCATTGAGGGTGTGACCTTTCTCGAGCCGCTGTGCCCCTGGGACTGCGAGGCGACTGTCGACGGAGGCGTCGGGATCACCGACTTCCTGGCACTGCTCGGTACGTGGGCGGTTGTCGGCGCGTCGTGCGACTTTGACGGTGGCGGCGTCGGGATCACCGATTTCCTGGAACTGCTGGGCCACTGGGGTCCGTGTCCGTAGAACGAAGTACCTGAGGAGGTCAAGACGTGAGGATTGTGAAAGAAGCGATCTGTGTGGGTGCCCTGCTCGTTGCCGTAACGCCGGTGGACGCCGGGCCTGACTTCATCGAGGGCATGTGTAGCGGCGGCAGCGCAGGGTCGTTCCCGGGAACCGCGTGCGGCGTCACCGGCGTCGGGAATCTGTCCACGATCACCGGCGGCACCTCCATGCCGTTCGGGCCGGGACTGCTGGACCTGGAGGACATGTACATCATCCGCATCACCGACGCGAGCATCTTCAGCGCCAGCACACTGGACGCCCTCACGACCTTCGACACGCAGTTGTGGCTGTTCCGCGTCGATGAGTTTGATCCCCTGCTGGACGGCGTGGGCCTGCTCGCCAACAACGACATCTCGGCAATGGAAACCGCGTCGATGCTGGGGCCGATGTCGACGGACGGGACGGTCGTCATCACGGAAGGGATCTACTACCTGGCGATCAGCGGCGGCGCCGGCGCGGGCTTCCCCGGACGATTTCCCGTCGCGGCCGGCGCTGCGATGTTCGACTTCATGACGCCGACCGATATCGTCGGTCCGTTGGACCCGTTTGCGATTATCGACGACTGGTCCGGAGACGGGGCGGTCGGCACCTATGTCATCCACTTCGAGGGCGTCAGCTTCATCCCGGCACCCGGGGCGTTCTGGGTGCTTGCCCTGCTCGCGGTAAACACTCGTCGGCGACGCCGGGCTACGCCGTAGCGGCCGCCTGGAGAGTGCGATACCGTTGGGCCTCGTCTGATCGACCGAGCCGCTCGCACACGTCGATGAGTTGCTGCAGGGCCCGCTTGGTTCTCTCGTCCGCTGACCCGTACTCGGCGTCGAGCACCGGGTAGCTCCTAACGAGGACCGTCTCTGCCTCATCGAGACGATCGAGTTGCAGCAGGCACTCGCCCAGAAGGCTCCCCGTGTGCGCGGTCCGACCATCCTGGTCGGTGAACCTGGCGCGGCGGATCGCAAGGGCCTCGCGCAACAGCGGCTCCGCCTGGGCCGGTGCGCTGCGCTGTAGATGAAGACCGCCCAGCTCATGAAGGCTGATCGCCAGCCTTCGGTCGTCGGGCTCCAACACCTCGCGCTTCATCGCCACGGCCGATTCCAGCAGCGTCCGTGCCTCGTCCAGCTCCCCCTTCTTCAAGAGGCACTTGGCGAGGTTGCTCATGGCGCCGGCCAGCGCCGGGCTCGGAGCATCGGGCTGCAGGCTGTCGACGACCTCCCTGAAGTACCCTTCCGCCTCGTCGAGCTTGCCCTGCTCGCGCAGACAGGTCGCGAGGTTGTTCTGGATGTAGACCCAGCTTATCCCTGACCCCCACATAGTGAGACCGTCGCGGTGGTCCTCCGGCAGGAGTTCGCGGATGTGCAGCGCCTCGCGAAAGAACCGTTCCGCTTCCTCGCGTTTGTCCATCCGGTCCAGGCACCCGGCCAGATGGTTCGTCGTTTCCGCCACGGCGAGCTGGGCGTCCGGATCGTCCTGCGCGCGCTTGACCAGTTCCTGCCGGATCGCCAGCGCGCGCCGGTAAAGCTCCGCCGCCTGCTCGTACTGCATCAAGTCCCACTTCACCGCAGCCAGCTCGTGGACGCTTTGCGCGAGCTCCGCCGGGGGTGCGCCCATCGCCTCCCGAAGGCGCATCGCCCGCTCGAGGTGCGGCTCTCCCTTGTCGGGCCAGCCGAGCTTCTTGTAGGTCCATCCCAGCGTCGCATGAAGCGACGCCTTGATCTCGGGCCGGTCATCGAACCTCGTCTCCAGGTCCGCCGCGGCATCGTCGAGCACGTCGACCACCTTCACGCCGGGGCCCTTGTTCGACCACGGGTTCGCCGCGGCGAGCATGTCCTGAAGAAAGACGTTCATCTCCCTCGCCTTGTCAGCCGCGATCTCAGCCCGTTCGCGCAGCATGCCCTCACGGAGGCCCCACACGGTCGCCACCGTCAGCAGCACGGCGAGCACGGCGCTTGCCGCGGCCCCCACGCGAATGATGTTGCGGCGCCGGCGAGCCCGTCGTCGCTGCGGCAGTGTCTCGAGCTTCTTGGCAAGCCCCTGGGCGCTGCCCAACCGCTGCTGCTCGTCGCCCTCGACACAGGCGGCGATGTCCTCACGCAGCAGGGGATAGCGCACGTCGCGCTCCCACCCCTGCGCGAGCGGTCGATCGAGGTCGCCGACGACCATCTGGTACAGGAGCACTCCGAGCGCGTAGACGTCACCGAGCACCGTAAAGGGCTTGCCGGCAAGAAGCTCCGGGGGCGCGTACATGCGGGTTCCGGTCGTGATGTCGTCATCGATCCCGTCCGTGAACCCCGCGACCGTAATATTGCCCTGGGCCAGCCGGCCCTTGTCCGTGAGGGTGCCGATGCCGAAGTCCGAGAGCCGCGGCCGGGCCACCCCGTCCTCATCCTTGTAGATCAGGATATTGGCGGGCTTGATGTCCTTGTGCAGGATGCCGACCGAATGCGCCGCCGCCGCCGCCCGCGCCGTTCGAGCGACCAGCTCGACGCGCGCCTCCAGCGGAACCTCGGCGATGCCGTTCAGCGTCTCGGCCCACTCCTGGAGGCTGCCGCAGGTGGTGAACTCGCTCTCCAGAAAGAACGGAGGCTCGTCCAACTGCACCTCGTAGAGCCGCGCGATGTCCGGTCGTTCGCCGAGAGCCTCCCGCAGGACGCGGAACAGTGTCATCTCCCGCTTGAGTGAGCGCAGGCGATCCACGTCGTAGCAGAACTTGAAGACCCGCCGGGTCCTTGTCCGCTTGTGGCCGGCCAGCCAGACCTCACCGAAACCTCCCTCGCCGAGCTTTCGCTCCAGGACCCAGCCCTTGCGGCCGGGAACCGGCAGGCTGGAGGCAGGCCGCCACCCGAGCGTCTCCTCCTCCTCGGCCGCCACGGACCGCCGCGCCTTTTGACCGTCGGGGGGAACACTCAGCGGCGCGATGCCGACGGCCCCGACCTCGAAGATCTCCATCGCGTCGTCGGCACCCTGGAAGAGATAGCGGCCGTGCGCCATCCACTCGAACGGACGCCCGTCGCCCTCGTGGCGAACGTACTGCCGGGCGTTGTCAAAGGCCGCCCGGGTCATCAGGATCTGGCCGGGCAAGCCCAGGCCCATCACTCGCGCGGCGATGTCCACCGCCAACCCGGACACCTTCGGCAGCCCGGTCGTTTCGAGCTCGAGCTCCGATACCTCGCCCAGGTGAATGCCAATCCGCACCTGGATCGGGTCGGCCCCCCACGGCTCGGACCAGATCGCGTGCTGGAACCGCAGGGCCACCATGACGGCCTCGCGTGTCGTGGTGAACCGTGCCAGGAAGCCGTCGCCGGTGTCCTTGAGAATCTCCGCGCTCTCCGCGGCGCCCATCACCTCGCGAAACAGCTCGTCGTGCCGACCGATCAGCCGGGCACCCTCGGCATCACCGAGCCGGGTCTTGAGGTCCACCGACCGCACGATGTCGGTGAACAACAGAACCATCAGGCGCGAGGGCGCGACCTTACCGCTCACAGTGACACTCCAACCACGTTCGAGAATCCCACCAGGCCCACCACCGGTCAAGCTTACCCGCACGCGACCGCTCGAACCACCGTCGCCCGTGGTGTAGGATCACCACTCGATGCCCGATCCCGGCGGCGAGCTTCATGACGACGTGCTGCGGCGAATGCTCGAGGTCGCCCGGCACTTGAGCGGCTCGGCGGACCTCCGGCAGATCCTTTCGGTCATCATCAATGCCATGCGGGACACGCTGGCCGCGGAACGGGCAACGGTCTTCGAGTACGACGAGGCCCGGGGGCAGCTCGTGGCCACGGTGGCCCACGGCCTCGATCCGGCAGCCCTCTCCGGCCTCCAGGAGATCCGGATCCCCGCCGACCGCGGGCTGGCCGGACAATGCGCTCAACAGCGATCGATCATCAATGTGCCCGACGCCTATGCCGACGACCGCTTCGACCGGTCCATCGATGCCCGCACCGGCTACCGCACCCGATCGATCCTGACCGTGCCGCTGCTCGACGACGATCAATCGTTGATCGGCGTCACGCAGGTGCTCAACAAGTTCGGGGGTCCCTTCGATGACCGCGACGAAGAAATCGCGCTCGGCCTCGGATCGCTCGCGGCGGTGGCCATCAGGCGCGGCCGGCTGCTCGAAGATCGGCTCGTGCGCGAAAAGCTCCAGCGCGATCTGCAACTGGCCCGCCAGATCCAGCAGAGCACCTTCCCGAAGCAGCTGCCCCGGCTCGACGGGTTCGGGCTGGCCGCCTGGAGCGAGCCTGCGGAAGAGACCGGGGGCGACGTCTTTGACGTGATCGGATTTCGGGCCGGGCGCGCGATCGCGGGCGGCGACGAGGCGGACCGTGCCCTGCTGCTCCTCGCCGACGCCACCGGGCACGGCGTCGGACCCGCCCTGGCCGTAACCCAGTTGCGCGCGATGCTGCGCATGGCAGCGCGGATCGGCGCCGACCTGCCCACGGTCGCCAGGCACATCAACCACCAGCTGTGCGACGACCTTCCCACCGGCAGGTTCATCACCGCCTGGATGGGCGAGCTGAACGTCGCGGATCTCTCGCTGCAGAGCTTCAGCGCCGGCCAGGGACCTCTACTGCAGTTCGACGCCGCCCGGGATGCGTTCGAGCAGTTGCACGGGGATACTCTGCCCTTCGGCGTGGAGCGCGATCTCGACATCACCATGGCACCACCCATTCACCTCGGCGAAGGCGACATCTTCGCCGTGGTCTCCGACGGGATATTCGAAGCCACCGACGATCGTGGCCGGGAGTTCTCGGCAGGCCGGGCCATGGACGTCATTCACGCCCATCGCGGCGAGTCAGCCCAGGCCATTCTCGACGGGCTCAAAGGGGCGGTGGCCGCGTTCTCCGGCGACACCGCGGCGGCCGACGATCGCACCGCGATCATCATCAAGCGGGAGGCCCCGCCGATCTCCTGAGGGTGTATGGTGTGGTCGTTCGTTGGTGCCGGGAGGACCGTGTCGTGGGCCGGGCTCGTGCCGGCAGACAACAAGGGATCGGCCATGGAACAGCGCATCGTGTCGCCGGGAAGGCTGTCTCGGCACCGGCGGGTGATGTCGGTCGGGATCGGAGTCCTGGCCGTCGCGTGGGGCGGGCCCGGGCTCTTCGGCCCGGCGGTCTCCCCGGCCCGGGCGGCCGATGTCGAGCCGGACCTCCAGGACATCGCGGACCGGGCACACGAGCAATTGCTCCTGGGGGAGCGGTTCCCATCCGCGACCACGTGCGCCGCGTGCCACCCGAAACACTACCGCGAATGGTCCGTGTCCCAGCACGCGTACGCCCAGATGAGCCCGATCTTCAACGCGATGCACGGAAGGATTCTGCAACTCACCAACGGTACGAACGGAGACTTCTGCATTCGCTGCCACACGCCGGTCGGGATGATCCTCAAAGAGCCGGAGTTCATGAGCAACATCGACCGGCACCCGACGTCGCGCGAAGGCGTCACGTGCATCGTCTGCCACCGGGTGAACAAGGCCTACGGCAAGATCAGCGGCCGGCTGGCGATCGTCGAGGGTGACCTCACCCAGACCATCTACGGGCCTTCGGGCGACAACACGGCACTCGATGACGCCATCGCCGATGTCGGGCTCGTCACCGATCCGAACAGGGGCGGCCTCCAGGTTCACGGCCGGATCGACAAGTTCTTCCAGATCACCACGTCAGCACAGTGCGGAACGTGCCACGACGTGACGCTGGTCAACGGCTTCCGCCTGGAAGAGGCGTTCAGCGAATTCAAGAGCTCACCCGCCAGCAGGAAAGGCATCTCCTGCCAGGATTGCCACATGGGCATGGACCCCGGTCGGATCCTGGCCGAGCGCAGCGACCCGGAATTCGATCGAAAGAACTACGACTTCGGTCCGGCCGCAACGGTCCGGGGCTACGACACCCCCGCTCGCAAATTGACAAACCACATGTTCGTCGGGCCTGACTATTCAGTGCTGACGCCGGCCTTGTTCCCGCTGCACAGGTTGATCAAGGAAGAGAGCGAGAAGGACGACGTCTCGGCTGACGGGTACACCATTCGAGAATGGTTGAGGTTCAAATGGAAGGCGGGCTGGGGCACCGATGACTTCGAGGACAAGGTGCCCGACGACTACATCGACACGGCATGGGACGAGTCCGACACGGACCGGCCCGCCCAATACAGGTGGCAGGAGCCGTGGGACTCGCCCGACGACCGGTACGATGCCCGGGAGGTCATCCAGGAAAACCTGGTGCTTCTCAAGGACATGGAACAGCAGCGCCTGAGACTGCTACAGAACGGGTACAAACTCAGCGACGTCGTGACGGAGCGAGCGGACCCCGGGGGCATTCGTTTTCGCGTCCAGGTCAGCAGCGGCACCGACGGCCACAACGTCCCGACGGGCTTCGACGCCGAGCGGCTCGTCTGGCTGTTCGTGCAGGTGATGGACGCCGACGGCACCGTCGTCATGCAGTCCGGCGACCTGGACCCCAACGGGGATCTCCGCGACCTGCACTCGTTGTACGTCCACAACCACGAGCTGCCGCTGGACAGCCAACTCTTCAGTCTGCAGTCGAGGTTCGTCGTCCGCATGGTCCGGGGCGGTGAGCGCGAGCAGGTGCTCGCGGTGAACTACTCGCCGAGCCCGCTGCCGTTCCTGCGCCCCGAGCGTCGCTCGAGCGTGCTGCTGGGCAGACCCGGCGGGGCCCGCAAGCACAAGCAGGGCATCGAGCCCAACGGTCACCGCTGGGCACAGTACTCCGTCAAGAAGAAACAGATGACCGGACCGGGCCCGTACCGGGCCGTGATCCAGCTCAAGGCGGCGATGGTGCCCGTGAACCTGATCAACGAGATTCGCCGCGTCGGGTTCGACTACAACCTGAGCGCCCGCGACGTGGCCCAGGTACTCGTGCACGGGCACGTCATCGACACGGGCGACGAGTTCCAGCGCGTCATCTGGAATCCTGATTCCGAGCTGCCGGCGGACAACCAGGTGGTCGGCCACCAGGTGCTGTGGGAGCGCGAGGTCATCTTCGACGTAACCGGCGATGAATAACGGCACACGTGGCCTTGCGGCAGCGACCCTGCTGGCAGTGGCGGCGCCCGCGGTCGGCGAGCCGCCCCAGGACGGGGAGCACACCAGCCGGATCTCCGACGAGCCGGCGCCGCGGATTAAACCCGAAGACATCCCGTCCCGGCCCAGCCTGCTGCTGGAGCTGGGCAATCCGTTTCTCGGGTCCGGCCCGATCGACCCGGGTTTCGAGCTTCCGGGAGGGGCCGTGGCCCAACCGTCGCTGTGGGTGTTCGGTACGTATCGGTCCGCCGTGCAGGTCTTCAACCAGGGCCGTGACACACCGAACCTCAGTGAGTGGGCGAATCGGCTGGACCTGTTCGCCAACCTTCAACTGTCCGGGACCGAGCGCGTGCTGTTCGGCATTCGACCGCTCGACGAGGACGGCACGTTCTCCGGCTACCAGTTCAGCCCCGACGGCACCGACGGTTCGGTCGACGGGTTCAATTTCGACGTGACCACGCTGTTCTTCGAAGGTGACATCGGTGAGATGATTCCCGACGCGGACCCGAAGGATTTCGCCTCGCTCGACTGGGGCATCTCCGTCGGACGCCAGCCGCTGTTCTACCAGGAGGGCATGCTGATCGACGAGGACATCATCGATGCGGTCGGCATCACTCGCAACACGCTGTTGCCCGCCGGCGGCAGCGATCTGCAACTGACCTTCGTCTACGGCTGGGGCAGGATCAGCCGCAACAACAACGTCGAGCTCTCCGGCCAGAGCCTGTTCGGGTTCTTTTCCGCGTGGGACTTCCCCAGGACGACGATCAACGCCGACGTCGTCTATGTCCATGACGGCAACGGCAACACCGACGGGGTCTTCTTCGGCCTCAGCGGTGTGCAGCGGATCGGGCACTTCAACACGTCGTTCCGCGTCCTGGGCTCCCATGCTACCGAGCGGGAGACGGCTGCCGTGAGCGACGGCTACCTCCTGTTCACCGAGCTTTCCTGGACGCCGCCGTGGACCGAGAACCATGCGTACGTCAACGCCTATTGGGGCATCGAGGACTTCTCGTCGGCGGCCCGCGGGGAAGCCTCGGGCGGACCGCTCGGCCGCGTCGGCATCATGTTCGCCGCGGTGGGCCTCGGCCGGTACGGAGCGCCGCTGGGCAATCGTCCGAACGACTCGGTGGGCGGTGCCATCGGGCACCAGTGGTTCTTCGACGATACGCGTAAGCAGTTCATCGTCGAGCTGGGAAGCCGATACAGCACGAGCAGTCAGGGGCTGACCGCGGTCGCGCTGGGAGGCCGTTACCAGCAGGCGATGGGCCGGCACTGGGTGCTGCAACTGGATGCCTTCGGGTCGCTGGTGCACGACGGCGACGAGGGCTACGGCGCCCGCGCGGAGATCCGGTACGAGTTCTGACGTCCATCATGGTTGACGCACCGACCAACGCGGCAGAGTTCATGACCTCGCCCCTCGTCCAGGAGAACCTGTGGATCGTGGGAGCCGTGATCATCGGCGCGATCGGCGCGCAGGCTCTCTGGCTCACGGTGGACTTTTTTCGCCGGGCCGCTCACGAGAACGCCCAACGCGCGCGGATTGCCGAGCTTCTCGAATTGCGGCTGGCGGCGGCGCGCACCCATCGAGCCGAGCAGGAGAAGAAATCCTTCTCCTGGGCGGGCTGGCGAAAGTTCGAGGTGAAACGCAGGGAGTTCGCGGATCCCTCCAGCCAGGCGTGCTCGTTCTACCTGGCGCCGCACGACGGCAAACCGATACCGGCGTTCGAGCCGGGGCAGTTCCTGACGTTTCAGCTCGCGATTCCCGGTCAGGCCAAGCCGGCGGTTCGCTGTTATTCACTCTCGGATTCACCGCGATCGGACCACTATCGCGTGACGATCAAGCGGCTCCCGGCGAGGGGCGATGCGCCGCCGGGGCTCGCCTCGAACTTCTTTCACGATCACATCGGCGAAGGCGATCTCGTGGACGTCAGGGCGCCGAGCGGGCGATTCTTCCTGGACATGACACACGACACCCCCGTCGTGCTCCTGGCCGCGGGTGTCGGCATCACGCCCGTGCTGTGCATGCTCAACGCAATCGTCGACAGCGGCTCATCGCGAGAAACCTGGTTCCTGTTCGGCGTCCGCCATGGCGACGAGCACATCATGCGAGAGCACCTCGACCGCGTGGCCCGCGAACACGAGAACGTTCATCTGCACGTGTGCTACAGCAATCCTCGAGACGGCGTCGACGTCCGGGGCACGGACTATCACCACAGCGGGTATGTGAGCACCGAGCTGCTTCGCGAGCTGCTGCCGTCGAGCAACTACGATTTCTACATGTGCGGGCCGCCGCCGATGATGGACTCGCTGACGGAGGGCCTGCTGGAGTGGGGCGTTCCCGAAGAACGCGTGCACTTCGAGAAATTCGGCCCCGCCCCCGGCAAGCCGAAACCGAAGCCGGACACGTCAGCCAAAGGGCCGCCGGTCACCTTCAAGAAGTCCGGCAGGACGATCCCGTGGGACGCCGCCTTCGAGCACGTCTGGGACTTCGCGGCCGCCAACGGCGTGGAGATCGACAGCGGCTGCCTCGAAGGCAACTGCGGCAGTTGCATGACGGCGATCCTCTCCGGGGAGGTCACCTATGCCGACGAACCATCGTTTCCGTACGAGAAGGGCACATGCCTGACGTGCTCGTGTGTCCCGAACGGTCCGTTGGAGTTGGATGCCTGAGCTTTGCGAACGGTCACTGAACGACTATATTGACTGAGTGGTTGTGGGACCCCGGGGTGTGGAAGGAACTCTCGATGCATCACAAGAAGGTCACCGGACGTACCGCCGTCCTGGCATCGCTCGCCGCGCTCATGGTGATGAGCGTCGTCGCCGCCGTGCTGCCGGCCGAAGACGACGTCGAGGGTACCTGGGCGAAGATCATGGGACCCATCGAGACTGACAACAGCTGTGACGCCTGTCATGGGTCGGAGGTGGGTGCCTGGAAGTTGACGCATCATTTCGCGACCTTCAGGAACCGCCACAAGGACAAACGCGCCAAGGAGATCCGTGCGAACCTGGGCGTCAAGCGGATGAAGGACCCGGCCCCGGAGAACATGTGCCTCGAGTGCCACTACACGATGGGGACTAAGAGCAACAAATTCAGGCCCAGATGGGGCGTCTCCTGCGAGTCGTGCCACGGACCCGCGCAGGATTGGGTCAACATCCACTATAAGGTCGGCGGGACCGCCGACGGCAAGGTCATGAAGTGGGGTGACGGAAAGAACGAACCGTCCGCGCAACGCGCCGCACGCCTCGACGCGGCCGCGGCGGCGGGCATGATCCATTCGGAGATGATCTACGAGATCGCGGTCAACTGCTTCGGATGTCACACCGTTCCGAACGAAGAGCTGGTGAACAAGGGCAAGCACAAGGCCGGCAGCGACTTCGACCTGGTTGCCTGGAGCCAGGGGGAGATCCGTCACAACTTCGTCAGCTCCGCCGGTGCACCTGACAATCCGACGAATCGGCCGGCGACGAAGCAACAGTTGCGGCGCCTTTACGTCGTCGGCGCCATGGTGGACCTGGAGATCAGCCTCCGCAACCTCGCCGCCGCGCAGGACATGGAAGGTGCGTATCACGCCGCCATGGCCGCGCGGGTCGGCCGATGCAAAGACAAGATCCAGCAGATCCTCGCGGCGGTCGAGATCCCCGAACTGGCGGCGGTCATGAAGTCCGACGATCCGGCGACGCCCGACCAGGTCGGCGCCGCAGCCAGGACATTCGTGAGAACCCACGACGGATCCACGCTCGGCGCGATCGACGGCATGATCCCGACGGCGTACATGGGAAGCGCCTACAAGGAGTAGACGCGTCTGTGGTAGAAACCGAGGAATTCTCAAGACCCCAGCGGTGGGACGTCCCGTTCAGTCTCGACCTGCCTGATCCCGCTGAGCGCCGCGCCATGACGGACGAGGACGTGGCGCGGCTGCTGGCGATCGAGCCGTTCTCCGCGATGGACCCCCGGAATTTCCCGGAGCGCGTCGGGCTCCGGGGAATCCTGCGGAACGACACGCGGATCCGCCGTTACCGCAACGGCACCGTCGTGGTCCGCCAGGGCGACTACGGCAATTCGGCGTTCCTGATCCTCGCCGGGTCCGTGCGGGTCATCCTGGAGGGACTCGACCCGAAGCTGGTCGGCCGCAGCGAGCGCCGCCGCCGGAGCGTGATCGGTTCCGTCGCCCGCCTGATCACCAACCCCCGATCGCCCGAATCGCGCGACGCCAGGCGGTACCCGCAGATGCAAAGGCCGGCGGACGACCAATCGCCCGATGCCGAACGGGCATTCGTCCAGGATGTCAATATCCTGAGGGACTTTCCCGCGGCGTTCGAACAGACCACCAACGACGTGATGACCACGGGTGAGCTCTTCGGTGAGCTCGCCGCGCTGGGCAGGATCCCCAGGTCGGCCACGGTCGTTGCCGACGGCGAGTGCGAGTTGCTGGAGATCCGCTGGCAGGGTCTGCGGGACCTGCGGAAGTATGACGCCGCGCTGCGGCAGCACACCGACGACCGGTTCCGCCGGTTCGGCCTGTCCGCCGCGCTACGGGCGTCGCCGCTGCTGGCGGGGCTGAGTACCGAACTCCTGGAGCAGGTGACGAGTGCGGCGGAATTCGAGACGTACGGATCCTTCGACTGGTACGGCACCTTTCAACAGTTGCGCAAGCGAGATGTCGACCCTCTCTCTGCAGAGCCCGTCATCGCCGAGCAGGGGCATTACCCCAATGGCTTGGTGTTGATCCGAGCCGGCTTCGCCCGGGTGAGCCGGAAGCTGGGTCATGGCGAGCAGACATTCAATTACCTCGGCAAGGGCGACGTCTACGGCCTGGCCGAGCTGGTGCACAACGCCGGGGCCGCGCAGCCGGTGCCGCTGGCGTCCACGCTCCGCGCCGTCGGGTACGTCGATGTCGTCCGCATCCCCACCAGGACCTTCGAGCAGGTGATCCTGCCCAACCTGCCGGCCGGAATGCGCCCGCCCGCCGCACTGCCCGTGGACCCGTCGGGTGGTGGGCCGACACCGTCCCGTCCTGACCGTCCTGGGGGTCATGAGGGTCATGGCATCGACCCCCCCATGCTGGAGTTCCTCGTCGAGCACCGTTTCATCAACGGCACCGCGACGATGATGATCGACATGGATCGCTGCACTCGCTGCGACGACTGCGTGCGCGCGTGCGCCAGCGGCCACGACAACAACCCGCGGTTCATCCGGCACGGCCCGACCATCGGTCACCACATGATCGCCAACGCGTGCATGCACTGCGCCGACCCGGTGTGCATGATCGGGTGCCCCACCGGCGCGATCCACCGCAGCGAGGAAAGTGGCGAGGTCGTCATCAACGATCTGACCTGCATCGGCTGCGGCACGTGCGCCGCCAGTTGCCCCTACGACAACATCCAGATGGTTGAGATTCGCGATCGATCGAGCAACGACGCCATCATGATCGACCCCGCCCAGGGCAAGGCCATCGTCAAGGCGACCAAGTGCGACCTGTGCATCGACCATCACGGCGGCCCGGCGTGCGAACGGGCGTGCCCGCACGATGCCCTGAAGCGCGTCGACATGCGCGATCTGGACTCGCTCGCACGGTGGCTCCGGCGGTGATGACATTCGCCGCCCGTCGATGGTTCGCGATCGTCCTGACCGTCGTGGTCGCCGTGGCCGGCTCGGCGGTGCTGCTCTCCCGTTCCATGTCGCTGCGCGGGACCGCGTGGGAATCGGGTTGGGTCCTGCTGGCGGTCCTGCTCTTCCTGGCCTCGTACAACCTGCGCAAGAAATTGACGTACCCGCCGCTGCTCAGCTCGGCCACCTGGCTGCAACTGCACGTCTATGTCGGGGTCCTGTCCGTCATCCTGTTCGGGTGGCACATCGGCTGGCGGATACCCAACGGGCTGCTCGAAACAGCGATCGCCGTGGTCTTCGTGTGCGTCGCCGCCAGCGGCGTCGCCGGGCTTGCGTTGAGCCGGATGATCCCCGGCCGGCTGACGGTCCGGGGCGAGGAGGTGCTCTTTGAGCGCATACCCGTGTACCGCCGTCAACTTCGCGAGCGGGCGGAGGCGGTGATCGTGGACTCGGCGCAGGAGAGCGGGACGGACACGCTGTCGGACTTCTATGCGCGCCGGCTGGCGGACTTCTTCCACGGACCGCGTCACGCCTGGCGACACGTCGTCCAGTCGACGCGCCCGGTGACCGAATTGTTGCACGAGTTGCGCTCGCTGGAGAGGTATCTCAGCGATGGCGAACGGGAGACGCTGCGAGAGCTGACCGAGCTCGTTCAGGCCAAGGACAATCTGGACTACCACCGCACCATGCAGGGCATGCTCAAGGGCTGGCTCTTCGTCCATATTCCGCTGACGGGCGTGCTGCTGGTGCTCGTCGGGGCCCACGTGGTCCTCGTCCATGCCTTCGCGGGAGCGAGTGCGTGAACATCCAGCTTCAGCAGACCGGACACCGGGAGAGCCGGTACGAACGGCCCAACCAGACCTGGGTGTGCGGTTGGGCGGCGGATGGCCGCCCGTGCACGCTGGGCCCCGACCGCCGGGGCCGCTGCCCCGCCCGCGCCGAGGCCGAGTGCGCGCCGCGCCGAGACGGCGACCGTTACCACTGCACGCGGCTGGACGCGTTCGGCGGAGCGTGCGAGCCCGGCCCGTTGCCTGACGGATCGTGCTGCGGGCCCGAACCGGAGCACCCGGTGTGCCAGCCCCGGCTGAGCATCCGGGCCCTGCGCGGGCGGCTGAACCTCGCCGTCTTCATCGGCGCCATCGGCGCCCTGCTCGTGGGGATCGCGGGGCCGTGGCGCCTGGAGGTCGTCTCGCCGGGCGAGCTTGCCTCGGTCCACCGGGCCTTCGAGAGACCGAGCGACGCCCCCAACGACTGCGCCGTCTGCCACGTGGCCGCCGAGCAGGGGCCGCTCGGCTGGATCAGCGGTGCGATCGGGGATCACGGCAGTCCGGACGACAACCGCGCATGCCTGCGGTGCCACTTCGCCGACACCACCGCCCGGACCCATGCGTTTTCCGTTCACGGTCTTCCCGCCGACGTGCTCGACGCGGCCCGCGCCCCGCTGGCGTGCGCCACCTGCCACCGCGAGCACCGCGGCCGCGATCACGACCTCGCGTTCATGGACGACACGCGCTGCCAGGTCTGTCACAAGGATCAGTTCAAGAGCTTCAGCTCCGGTCACCCCGAATTCCGGACCGAGCAGCGGCACGCCCAGGGCATTGCCTTCGATCATACCACCCACCAGGAGCACTTCGGCAAGATGCCGTTCGACTGTCTCCAGTGTCACGAGCCCGACGCCCGCGGGCGTTCCATGGTGCTCAAGCCCTTCGACGTTTCTTGCGTCGGCTGTCACTCCGGCGGAAGCAGCGATCACCACGGTGACAAGATCACGAACATGGGCACCAACCTGGTCATACAACTGGACACCGAGGAGAACCTGCCGCCATTCATGCGTCTGCTGCTCGCCGGTGACGATGACGCCGTCGACTTCCTGGTCGAGCTCGAGGACGTGGATGTCGTCGACGAGCTGGACGACGAGAACAAGAATGCGTTCGCAACGGCTTTCAAACGCCTGGTCGACGAACTCCTGGACGGCGATCCCAAGCCGCGGATCGCCCGCGCTCTCGGCGTCCCCGCGACGTCTCCAGCCGTCGCGGCGCTCGCCGATGAGTTGTCCTCGGCAACCGGGTCAGTCCTGGCGTTCAAGGAACGCTGGTTGCCCGGACCCGACGCCGCGTCAATCGACCGGGACGGGCCGATGCCGAACGAGACCGGCTGGTATCACGATCCGGACCAGGTCGCGATCGGCTACCGCGTCACCACGCATGCCGATCGCTTCGTGAAAGCCTGGGTGGATGCGCTGGCGACCCCAGGTGACGCGCGGCCCGCCATCGTTGTTGACGAGAGCGACGGCGATCGCCAGGCGCTTCGCGAGAGTTTTACCGAGGAACTGAGAGACAGCTTCGCCACCTGCCTGCGGTGCCACGAGGCCGGTCGCTGGGACCCGGCCGATCGCGAGGTCTCGGCGCTCGGAGACCGGAGGCCCTTTGAGCACGGCACGCATCTGCGCCTCTTCGGCGCAACGACGGAGAGCTGCGATGCGTGCCACCGGCTCTCGGAGCCGTCGGGCAAGGGGCCCGGGGGCCGGTCCCGCCATGGATTCCTCGAATACGCCAGGAGCGACTGCGCGACTTGTCACCGGCCGGGCCGGGCCGCCGACAGTTGCCTCACCTGCCACAGGTATCACGTTCTCCGGCCGTAATTACCCGACTTTCTCTCGTCAACCCATGGGTCGCGAGGTATCCTCTGTGAACTGGGTCGGCACCAGAGGGATGTATTCCTGTTAACAACGCCGGACGACTCGATGGCCCTGGCGCCGGCCCGCCGGAGCTATCCGACGGGACCGGCGAACAGGCGAGGAATCGGTCATGGAGAAGAAGAAAGTATCGGCACGCTGTGGTCTAGGACTCACCACGCTGGTCGCGGCGGCCACCGCGGTGATGCTCGGCGTCGCCCCGTCGGAAGGCCCCCCGACGCAATCGGTCGCGCGGCAGTGGAACGAGGCATTGCTCAGCGCAATCCGGCTCGACTTCGCCCGCCCGACGGTCCACGCACGGAACCTCTACCACGTCTCGGTGGCGATGTGGGACGCGTGGGCGGTCTTCGACGACGTCTCGGACGGTGTCCTGGTCAACGAGAAGATCGAGGTCGAACCGTCGCTGCTGGAGGCCTCGCGCGAAGAGGCGATCAGCTTCGCAGCGTACCGCGTGCTCAAGGCCCGCTTCGCCGACTCACCAGGCGCCGCGACCTCGCTGCCGGTGTTCGACGCACTGATGGACGCGCTTGGCTACGACAAGGACTACAAGGGCACGCTCGGCGACTCGCCCGCCGCGTTGGGCAACCGCTGCGCCGTCACCGTGCTGTTCAACGGCTTCAACGACGGCGCCAACGAAGCCGGCAGCTATGAGAACCTGTTCTACGAGCCGATCAACCCCCCGCTGCTGCCCGACTTCCCCGGGAACCCCGATCTTCTCGACCCGAACCGCTGGCAGCCGCTGGCGCTCGAATGGTTCATGGACCAGGCCGGCAACATCTTCCTCGAAGGATACCCCGACTTCCTCGGCCCCGAGTGGGGGCAGGTGACGCCGTTCTCCCTCAGGCCCCAGGACGCGACGATCTACCAGCGTGACGGCTTCGACTACTGGGTCTACCACGATCCCGGACCGCCGCCGCTGTTCAACGGGGTCGGCGACGAGTACTACCGCTGGGGGTCCGAGCAGGTCGCCATCTGGAGCAGTCACCTCGACCCCACCGACGGCGTGATGTGGGACATCTCCCCGGCGTCGATCGGCAACGCGCCCCTGCCCCAGCCCTCGGAATACGAGACGTTCTTTGACCGGATCAACGGCGGCGACTGGGGCACGGGGTACACTGTCAACCCCGCGACCGGCCAGCCGTACACGCCGCAGATGGTGCCGCGCGGCGACTACACGCGCATCCTCGCCGAGTTCTGGGCGGACGGCCCCGAGTCCGAGACGCCGCCCGGCCACTGGTTCGTGATTCTGAACTACGTCTCCGATCACCCGGACACCGGCAAGCAGCTCGGCGGCGAGGGCCCGGTCCTCGACGACCTGGAGTGGGACGTCAAGACGTACCTCGCCATGGCCGGCGGCATGCACGACGTGGCCATTGCATGCTGGGGGACCAAGGGCTGGTATGACTACATCCGGCCGATCTCGTCCATCCGGTACATGTGCGACCAGGGCCAGTCGTCGGACGTCAAGGGCCCGTCGTACCACCCGGACGGCATCCGGCTCGTCCCCGGCCTTATCGAGGTGGTCACCGCCAGGAGTTCGCAGGCCGGTGAACGCCACGAGCACCTCGCCCAGTCGATCGGCAAGATCGCCTTGCTCGCCTGGCGCGGCCATGCCTTCATCAACGACCCCGCCGTCGACTCCGCGGGCGTCGGCTGGATCCTCGCCGAGGACTGGTGGCCGTACCAGCGGCCCACCTTCGTGACACCGCCGTTCGCGGGCTACACGTCCGGACACAGCACCTTCAGCCGCGCGGCCGCCGAGATCATGACCCTGCTGACCGGTGACGAGTACTTCCCCGGCGGCCTCGGCGAGTTCTTCTGCCCGCAGAACGAGTTCCTGGTGTTCGAGGACGGGCCGAGCATGGACGTCACACTGCAGTGGGCCAAGTACGGCGACGCCAGCGACCAGTGCTCGCTGTCGCGCATCTGGGGCGGCATTCACCCCGGCGCCGACGACCTGCCCGGCCGACAGATGGGCCTGATCATCGGGCCGGAATCATTCTGCCAGGCGTCGCGTTACTACAACGGCCAGTTCAGTTGCCCGGCGGACATCGATGGTGACGGCGCCGTCGGCATCACCGACCTGCTCGAACTGCTCGGCACCTGGGAGTCCGCCGACTGCAACGCGGACATCGACCGTGACGAGACCGTCGGCATCCTCGACTTCCTGGCGATCCTGGGTACATGGGGCTCCTGCCCGTAGGGAATCACCCGCTCACGCGGTGAAGCTTCGTGGCGAGGATGACGAACACGCCCTCGTTGGGTCGCGGGCCGACGGTGCCGACGACGACGACCTCGTCGAGCGGCTTGATCGCGTGCTCGCCGAGGTCCAGCGAGATCGGTCTGCCGGCGCCATCGACGAGCTTCACCGTGACGCTGTTGGCGAGGATGGATTCCGGCGTCTCGCAGCAGTAGTCCCATGGTACCTTGCACTTGCCGATCTCGCAGTGCGGGATCGCCGGATCGATCATCACGAAGACGGCACTGCCCGCGGTCATCGGCTCGCGTCGCCCCCCGATGCGGCCTCGGACCACGACCTCGTCGCCTTCGCGAGCCGTCTTGCGGGCCTCGGCGACGGGGATCGCGGCACCGGGCATCTCGGCGAGCAACCACGAGGTGCCGGTAACCACCGTGCCCGTGCCGGGGGCTGCGCCGGGCGATGCCGGGGAGTCGCCACAGCCGCCGAGGGCGATGACCATGAGAAACGTCGAGAGAAACGGGCCGGTACGCATGACGGGGTTACCCTTTCTTCAGTGCGCCTTGAGGGCTTCGGTGATCGGCATCCGCAGGCATCGGGCCGCCGGCGCAATGGCGCCGACGAATCCGACGAGCAGCCCGCCCGCCAGAGCCGTAAGCATGACCGGCGCGTCCACCGTGATCGCGAACGCGCCCATGGAAAAACGAATCGCGATCCCATCCAGGAACAGCAGCCCCATCGCCGCCCCGGCGATCGCGCCGCAGGCGGCCGTGAAGACCGATTCCTCGGTGAGGTTCAGGACGATCGCCCCCCGCGTGTACCCGAGCGTCTGAAGCAGGCCGATCTCGCGGACACGCGCGGCAAAGGCGGCATACATCGTGTTCAGGCCGCCGAGCAGCCCGCCGATGGCGATGAGCGCTGCGGTCACGATGATCATGATCCTGATCGGCCTGTAGAACGCCGCGATCGACCGGTAGTAGTCGCGCTCTCCGATGGCGATGATCTCCAGGTCCAGCCGGCTCTTGGCGAAGATGTCCACGTCGGCAAAGGTCGCCGTGTCCAGTGTGACCACGACGCAGGACAGCGAGCTCTCACGCCTGGTGGCAATCTGCAGGTCGGTGATGGGCAGCCAGATCTCGGCGTCCATCACCGTGTTGGGGGCGCTGAACCGCCCCACGATCGTCCAGTCGCGGTTGTCGAAGTAGAGGGTCCTGCCGACCGCCAGCCGCTCGTCGGCCAGTCCAAGGCGTGTCGAGGCGATCCCGCCCACCATCAACTCGTCGAACCCCGCCCTCGGCGGCCGGCCGTCGACGATCTCAACCTCGCTGTGCACCAGCAGCGCCACCGGACGCACCCCGCGCATCATCGCGTGGCGAACCTGGTCGTCGTCCGCCGACGCCCACACCGGCAGGGCCGTGTGGATCTCCGGGGAGACGAACGTCACGCCCGCGGCCTCGCGCAACCCGGCGATCGATGCGGCGGCGATGCCGGCGACACTCGCGTGGATCTGGGATCGTTCGATGGACTCCTCGCTGCCGGCACCGAGAATGACCACGTTCTCGTGCAGCGTGTCCTGCTGCGCGAGCGTCAACTGCATCCCGCGTATGAACCCGGCCGCCGCCAGCACCAGCAGCACGACCAGCCCCGAACCCAGCAGCGATGCGAACAATCGCACGCGGCTGCGGCCAAGGTTCCTGTAGGCGTATTCAAAGGGCAACTGTCTCACGGAACACTCCTTCACACGGCCCGGAAGCACTCGGCGATGGGCCGTCGCGAGGCCTGCACCGCCGGAACCAACCCCGCCGCCACGCCCAGGACGGCGCACATGAGCATGCCGCCGGCAAGCGTCTCCACGCCGGCCGTGATGGGTATGGACTGGCCCTCGACCGACAACGCAAAGCTGCCGACCCGCGCGACCACGACCGCGGCCGTCGCGCCGAGACCGCCGCCGACGAGCGCCATCAGCATGGCCTCGGCCGTGATCAGCGCGGCGATCAGCCGGGACGTGTACCCGACCGTTTGCAAGACGGCGTGCTCGGCGATCCGTCCCTGCACGCTCAGAACGATGGCGTTGGCGATCAACGCCATCATGGCGACGAGACATCCCAGACCAAGCCACCGCGCGAACGACACCAGTTCGAGCGCGTCGCCGGCGAGCCGGCCGACGAACGCCTTCTCGGTGAAGGTGGCGGTAGGCTCCTGGGCGGTCCTGAACATGTCGTCGATCTGCTCGGCGACCGGCTCCAGGAAGCTGGGGTCGGCGACGCGCAGGTTGAACTGCGTGACGACGCCCAGACCGCTCCGCGCAGCCAGTTGCACGAACTCCAGCTCGGCGTAGGCGACGTTCTGATCCTGCGGGTTGTCGCTCCGGAGTATCCCCGCGACGTAGGTGGTGATGCCCGCGGCGTCGAACATCATGCCGGGTCGGAGACCCCGGCGTTTGGCCAGCGTTTCGCCGATCAACGCGGCGTCGCTGCGGCGCCGCCAGTCATCGAGCGAGCCCGCCACGATCTCGATCGCGCCGTGACGGTCCCTGAGAAAGTCATCCTTGGGGACGCCGCGAAAAATCACGACGTCGAGGCTCGTCCGGCAGTTGGACAGGACGACCTTCACCGGCATGACCGAGACGACCCCCTCGATCCGGCCGATCCGCGAGGCGTAATCCCGCGGCAGCCGGCTCGTCAGCGGGCAGAAGCGGTCCTTGCGGTACACCACCAGCGTCGTGTCCGCGGCGGTCTCCATGGTCGCCTCCCTCACGCCGCGCTGCATCGCCTGGATCGTCGTGAACAGGAACATCGCGATCGCGATGCCGGAGACCGTGAGCCCCGTGCGCACGCGGTGCCGGCAGACCTGCTTCACCACCAGCGGCACGTACCGGGTGACGTTCACGCCGGGGCCTCCGCGACGGATTCGGGGCGCCGGTCGGAGACGAAGCGGCCCTTGTCGAGACGAATCACGCGGTCGGCGTGCCCGGCCGTCTGCGGGTCGTGCGTCACCAGCAGAATGGTCCTGTGCGACTCCTCGTTCAGGCGTGTAAGCAGGTTCATGATGTCGTCGGCCGCGGGTCGGTCCAGGTCACCTGTCGGTTCGTCGGCGACGATGATCGTCGGGTCCGTCACGATCGCGCGCGCGATCGCGACACGCTGCTCCTGGCCGCCCGAGAGCTGCCGCGGAAAGTGGTCGGCCCGGTCGGCGATGCCGACGGCTTCGAGCGCGTTGCCGGTGCGTGCGCGGCGCTCGCGACGCGAGAGTTTCTGGAGCAACAGGGGCAGCTCGACGTTCTCGAAGGCCGTGAGCACCGGGATGAGGTTGTACAGTTGAAAGACGTATCCGACGTGCACCGATCGCCACGCGGCCAGGCGGTTTCGGCTGAGCCGCGTGATATCGACGCCGTCGACGACGATCGTGCCGGCCGTCGGCGCGTCGATCCCGGCGATCAGGTTCAGGAGGGTGGTCTTGCCGCTGCCGCTGGGTCCCATGAGCGCCAGGAACTCGCCGCGTTCGACGTCGAGATCCACGCCGTCGAGCGGCCGGATGACGGTGTCGGCCTTGTGATACTCGCGCGTGAGGTTGCGGCACTCGATGAGGTTCACGAGGAACCCCCATCGGCCGTGGTCTGCCTGATGCGAACCGGCCGGCCGGGGCTCATCGCGTCGCCCGCGACCACCAGGAGGTCGCCCGGCACGAGATCGCCGCGCACCGAGACCCACTCGCCGTTGTTGTCCCCGACGACGACCGGCACCGGCATGCTCCGGCCGCGCCGGCCGCGGCGATCGCGCACGACCCAGACCCGGGCTTCACCCGTGCCTTCGTCACGATGCAGACACTCAACGGGCACCAGCAGCCTCGGACCGGCGGCGCCGGGTCCCGGCTCGCCACCCTCGGCGAGAAAACGCACACGGCAAAGCATCTGGGGCTTGAGCACGGGATCCGGTTCGAGCACGCGCACCTTGACCTGCAGGGTGTTCTTCTGGAGGTCCGCCTCGTGCGTGATGCGGGTGACCTCACCGGCGAAGACCACGTCGGGCAGGATCTCGACGACGATCTCGCAGCGCCGCCCGACGTAGATGCCGGCCGCGTCGGCGAGCGGAACGTCCACGCGGACCTGCAGGTGATCGGGATCGTACAGGTGCAGCAGGTGTGCCGAGTAGGGATCGTCCATGCTCAGCCTGATCTTGTCGCCGGGCACCTTGAGCCGCCGTTGCACGAGGCCGGTGATGGGAGCGTGAATGACCGTGCGTTCGAGGCGCAGCGCGTCCTCGTCGCGCCGGGCCCGTGCGCGGGCGATGAGGGCCCAGGCACGCAGGGCGGTCGCTTCGGCCGCATCGAGCTCGCGCCGCTCGTCGACGCGCAGCTCGAAATTCCGGGTGGCGGCGACGACCTCGGCCTCCAGGCGGCTGCGCCGCGCAATGAGAATGCCTTGCGTCCGCCGGATCGCCTCGGTCGCGGCGGCTTGCGCGGCAGTCTGCTTGTCGAGAATAATGACCTCCATGTCGGTTGCGCCGCCCCGATCCAGCGCGGTTCGCACACGCGAGAGCTCCTCGCGCAACCGTTCCAGCCTGGCCTGCTCCACGGCGACGAGCGACGGCAGTTGCACGAGCTCGGCCTCGGTCTCGGCAAGGGCGGCCCGCCACACGCTCACGGCTCGCTCGCGTGCAACCGGGTTCTCCCAGTTCGTGCGGGCGGCCCGGACATCGGCCTCCACGACGGCAAGCTGGGCCCGGGCCATCGCGAGATCGCCCTCACTCGCCGCCAGCGCCAGCTCGGCGTCTTCGGCGACGAGGCGCGCGACGATCTGCCCCGCCTCAACGCGCTCGCCTTCGAGGACGAGCATTTTCTCGACGACGCCGTCGGTCAGCGCCGTGCACGCGACATGGAAAGGATCGGCTTCGAGCCAGCCGGGCGCCTGCACGGTGGTGCCGCGCCGGGTTCCCGGGGTGCCCGGTCGGGCGGCCGCCGCCGTCCCGGCAAACACGACGGGTCTCACGTCGATCGGCGTTGTCGGTCGCAGGACCTCGCGGGCCGAAACCATCACGACCGCCCCGACCGACGCGGCGACGAGAGCCGGGACCACGATGTGGGCAGGCCATCGGCGACGGGCGTCGTGGGAGCGAAACACACTGCTGCCGGTCTCGCCGACCGGCGCTTCATTCACTGCCATGGTGAACATCTCCTGAAGTGCGAACACACGGGCACCGCCGCGGCGAACCGCGCGCAGCGCCCCCAAACCAGTTGCACTTCAGGTCCGAGGCGGGCGGAGCAATGTGTTGACCGCGTCCTGCGGTGCGAACATCGGGCGGCGTGTCGCGACCGCGACGGACCGCGGCGCGATCTTCACCGATGGCGGGCCCGCTCGGACCAGCGGAACGACGCCGGTGTCGCAGCACACGCACCTGCAGTCATGCGGGCAACAATCCTCGCTCCGGTCCTGGTCCGTCTCGCAACAGGACTCCGACTCCGTCGCGTCGTCGGAACAGGGCTGGGCCGCGAGGACCGGCTCGAACCTGCACGAATCGAGCGGGCACGAATCACCGGCAACCGGCATCGCCGGCATCATGAGTCCGACGACGATCAGCAGCACCGGGATGCGACAGCGGATGGTGTTCATGGTCCTCGACCGGGTCTAGGATTCTACGTCCCGGGACCGGCCGGAGTTCACGCACCCTGATAATCGGCCCATCCGGTACAGTGGTGATCGAACCTGGCGTTGGAGACGCACCATGACACGGTTGGCAACACCCTCGATGAACTCCGCCGCCGGCGAGAAGCTCGATCGCTTCATGTCCGGACTGATCAAGCGCAACCCCGGAGAGCCGGAGTTCCACCAGGCGGTCCAGGAGGTCGCCGAGTCGGTGATCCCCTACGTTCTGGAGCACCCAAAGTACGACGAAGCACAGATCCTGGAGCGCATGACCGAGCCGGACCGGATTGTCATTTTCCGTGTGACCTGGGAGGACGACGACGGCAACATCCGGGCCAACCGCGCGTGGCGAGTCCAGTTCAACAAGTCGATCGGGCCGTACAAGGGTGGCATGCGGTTTCACCCGTCGGTGACCCAGAGCCTGCTGAAGTTCCTCGGCTTCGAGCAGATCTTCAAGAACAGCCTGACGGGACTCCCGATGGGCGGGGCCAAGGGCGGCTCCAACTTCAACCCCAAGGGCAAGAGCGACCGCGAGGTGATGCGCTTCTGCCAGTCGCTGATGATCGAACTGTCCCGCCACATCGGCGAGGACACGGACATTCCCGCGGGCGACATCGGCGTCGGTGCGCGGGAAATCGGCTACATGTTCGGCCAGTACATGCGTCTGACGAACCGGTTCACCGGTGTGCTGACCGGCAAGGGGCTGGCCTTCGGCGGCAGCCTGGTGCGCAAGGAGGCCACCGGCTACGGCGCCGTCTACTTCATGAGGAACATGCTGGAGCTGAAGGGTGAAGGCATCGACGGCAGAACGGTCACGGTGTCCGGCTCAGGCAACGTCGCCCTGTACTGCATCGAGAAACTCATCGAGCTGGGTGCGAAGGTCGTTACTGCGTCGGACTCCGCCGGATTCATCCACGACCCCGACGGCATCGACGCCCACAAGTTCGCATGGCTGAAGGACCTCAAGGAGATCAGGCGCGGGCGAATCAGCGAGTACGCCGAGCAGTTCGGCTGCGAGTATCACGACGGGAAGCGGCCCTGGGGCGTCCCGTGCGAACTCGCCTTCCCCTGCGCCACCCAGAACGAGCTGAACGGCGACGACGCGAAGAGACTTCTCGCCAACGGCCTCGTCGCCATCGCCGAGGGTGCCAACATGCCGTCGACCCTGGACGCCGTGCACGCCTTCCTCGACGCGACGATCCTCTTCGGCCCCGCCAAGGCGGCCAATGCCGGCGGGGTCGCGGTGTCGGGCCTCGAGCAGAGCCAGAACTCCCTGCGCATCTCCTGGTCGCGCGAGGAAGTGGACCGGCGCCTCAAGGACATCATGAAGGGCATCCACGAGAAGTGCGTGCAGTTCGGCGACGACGGCAACGGGTACGTCAACCACGTGCGCGGCGCCAACATCGGCGGTTTCGTCAAGGTCGCCGACGCCATGCTCGCCTACGGCATCGTCTGAGGGGGTACGGACCCTCCGTGCTATGATGACACAGGTTCTTCGCCGCAATGCTCTATGGTCAAACGCGGGCCGCCACGCTGTCTCGATTGTTTCTACGTGCTGGCGGGACTCGGCTCGGTCGTCTGCCCCGAGTGCGGGCGGCGCTTCGACCTTGACGTGCCCGAGACGTACACGACGAAGCCGCCATTCGTTCGATGGAAGCTGTGGATGCCGGGGCTGTTGCTGGCCTCCGGTTTCGGCGCGGTGGTCACCGGCGTGACGCTGCTGGCCGGCGCGAACGTCGGCTGGGGACTGTCGGCGGCGATGCCTTTCTCGGTCGGCGCGCTGCTGGGCTATCGCTGCCCCACGCGGGTTTTCTACGTCGTGCTGCTGGCGATCGCGGCGGCCATACTTGCCTTCAGCCCGCTGGTCGCCTTGCACATATCGGGCCTCATCTGCGGGCTCGTGGCAATCGGCGTCACGATCGTGCCCGCGGCGATCGGCGGCTTCTTTGGCTGGGTGCTGCGGCGCTGCCTCAAGGTCGCGGCATACCCCCAGGCCCAGTGGCTGCCCGTTGTCCTGCTCTTGATGCTGGGCCCGGCCGTGATACTGGCCGAGTCACTTCTCCGGCGGGTCGATCCGGTGGTTGCCATACGCACGTCGCGGGTGATCGAGGCGTCACCGGCCGCGGTGTGGGAGGCTCTTCGCTTCTACGACGAGCTTGACGACCCCCCGCCGATGCTGTTTCGCCTCGGCATGCCCCGGCCGGTCGAGACCACCGGCGCGCTCGAACGCATCGGCGACGAGCAGGTGTGCGTGTTCACCACGGGCCGCGTGACCAAGCGGCTCACGCAGTGCGACGCCCCGCGACGACTTGCCTTTGCCGTGACACGGCAACGGATCGGCTTCGAGCGGTCGGTGACCCTGCGCGGGGGCAGTTTCGACCTGGAGCCCGTCGGCGCCGGACGCACGCGGGTGACACTGACGACGGAGTACGACGCCCTGCTGCGGCCGCGATTCATGTGGACGCCCGCCGAGCGGCTCATCGTGCACACGCTGCACGAGTATATCCTCGACGCCATCGCGCCGGGACGTGAAGCGCCGGGGCCTGAAGCGCCGGGCGCCGTGGCGGTAGCGGGGCCATGATGCGCATCGTCGTAGACGACCGCTGGCGTGTCGATGCCACGGCGTGTCTCGACGTGCCGTTGGCCGCGTCGGCGGTATGGGGGCAGATGCGTGACCTGCAGCGCTTCCTGACGATCGACCCGCTGCACCGGCAGGTGCGCGTAGCGGGTACGGCCTTGTCCACCCGGCGCAGCACAACGGGTGCGGAGGTTACGGAGGCCCCGATCCCCGTCGGCACGCCACTGGTCATCGAACACCGCCTCTTCGGTATCGGCGTGAACCGCCGCAGCCGCCTGTTGCTGTGGCGCGAGGGTCGCGGCTTCGCTGTCAGCGACCTCTCCAACCGCGGCGACCACACCGGCTTTCCGCATGTGTGCATCTACGAGGTGAGGCCGCTGACCGACCGCTCGGCGCGTCTGACCATCGCCGCCCGCGGCCGCTGGACCGCGACGTGGATCCCCCGATGGCTGGTGCGACTGTGGCTCGCGTGGGTCCTGGCGAGCACGCTGAGCAACGTGCGTGTCGAGTTCCGGAGGTTCGCCCGGGCGGTGCGCCGCCGCCGGCCGGCACATCACCCCCGGCGGCATCGACGCATGGCGTGTTGACGACTACTCCGCGTAACGGCTAGACCACGGCGTCCTGGTACTGGACGAGTTCCACCTCGATCCCGTCCGGATCAATGAAGTAGACCCTGCGTCCCGGTTCGTAGTCCTGCTCCAGACCATGCTCCGCACCGAGTTCGTCCAGGCGTCGGGTCATCGCGTCGAGATCGTCCACGACCACACCGAAGTGGTTGAAGCCGACCGCCTCGTAGTCGATCGCCCACCGACCGGGCTTCGGCGCCTCGAAGAGTGCGACGTAGCACCGCTCGTCGCCGAGGTGGGCTGCCGGCGTCCCGCCGGTCGTGGTGCCCTGCCAGCGGACGTCCCAGCCGAAGAGCCGCCGGTAGAACTTGAGGGAACGCGGCAGGTTCGAGACGGTGAGGTTGACGTGCTCGATGAACATGGGAGGCTCCTTTTACATAAGTAGTTACTTTTGTATATATACCAGCCTCCGCCCGATTTTGTCAAGTGCATTCTTTTGAAACTCCCGGCCGACCTGCTACACTTCGCCAGATGCCGACCACGCCGCTCACGCCCGCGAAACGCCGGGTCCTCGACCTGCTCAAGCGGCTCGGACCCATGACAGCCACCGAACTGGCCCGTCGCCTCGATCTGACGCACGTCGCGATCCGCCAGCATCTCGCCGTGATGGAGCACCGCGGCGTCGTCGAAAAGACCCCCACGCCACCGGCCGGCCGCGGCCGCCCGTCGTCGGCGTGGTCGTTGACGGAGGCCGCGCACGCGCTGTTCCCCGACCGTCACGGCGACCTGACCGTGAGCCTGATCCAGGCGACGCGAAGGGCGCTCGGCACCGACGGCCTGGACCGCGTCGTCGCCCAGCGCGCCAAGGAGCAGCTGCGCGACTACCGCAAGATGCTCCCGGGGCCCTCGGCGTCATTGAAAAAGCGTGTCGAGGCACTCGCGCGGCAGCGATCCGCCGAGGGCTACATGGCCCAGGTGCGCAAGGAATCCAAGGGGTCCGGACGGCAGGGCAACACGGGCGCCTTCCTGCTCGTCGAGCACCACTGCCCGATCTGCGACGCCGCCCGCTGCTGCCAGGGCCTGTGCGCGGCCGAACTCGACGTCTTCCGCAGGTATTTCGGACGCGGCGTCCGCGTGGAACGCGTCGAGCACCTCCTGAGCAACGGTGACCGCTGCGCGTACCGGATCGAGCCCGCGTAACGGATGCCCCCGCCGCGATGGTCGCCCCGGTGGTCGAGGCGCATCCAATATCGATAAAACCTGCAACATTGGCCATATGGCTTGCATCGACGTTTGTGCTCTGTTAGGATTCCCTGAAAGGAGCCTGACATGGTTGCAACCGGTGCTGCGACGCCTGATAAGACGGGTGAGAGGTTCGAATTTCCCTTCAGACTGACCGGCGGGCTCTCGGCGGAGGAAGCCGACCGCCGGGTCGCCATGGCGGTCCGCGCCGGCGATATCGGGGCCAGGGAATTGTCGTTTTACCTTGCCGGGCTGGCCGAAAGCGGCGGCTACCAGCAGCTCGGCTTTCACTCGGTCGAGTTGTACGCCGAGACGCGGTACCACATCCGGCCGCCGACCACGCGCAGCTATGTCGCGACGGGCCGCGCGATGCGCGAGCTGCCTGCGATCGACCTCGCGTTCCGGGAGGGGCGGCTCTTCTGGACCCAGGTGCGAGAGCTCGTTCGGGTCGCCACGCCGGAAACCGAAGACGAGTGGATCGAGTGGGCGGCCGGTCGCTCCGCGCGACAGATCGCCGCCCATGTCGCCCGGCGCCGCAAAGGCGAACGGCCGTCGGATCCCTCGAAGCGGCGGATCAGCGACGTGTGGTTCCGGCCCGAAGGGCGCATGAATGCCGCGCAGTGGGCGAAGTGGACGGCTGCCCGACAGAAGCTCGAGGCTGAGCTCGACCGGCCCGTCAGCGACGCGGAGATGTTCGAGCACGCCGCGGACCTGCTGCTGGGTTCCAGCCCCGACGGCACCGTGGCGGGCCGGACGCCCGTCAACCACACGCATTACACCATTACCGCCGTTCACTACCTGCGGACCGGGCGGACGACCATCAGCATCGACGGCCTGCCCGAACCGGTGGACGAGGAGACGGCCCGGAAGATCCTCGGGCACTCCGACCGGCCCAACCTCCTCCCGCCGCCGGACGAGTACGACGTGGACGACCCCCACGAGAACGACGGCCCGGAGGTCCCGCCGGAACAGAGGGACATTCCGACACCGGACCGGATGCGACGCGAGGTGCTGGCCCGCGACGGGTACAAGTGCCGCAACTGCCGGGGTCGCCGCGGGCTCAGCGGCCACCATAAGAAGGAGCGCC
>JADFOJ010000050.1 GCA_022562915.1 Planctomycetota bacterium
CGGAATATCAGCAATATGCCGTCGATCCGGCGGCGCCACCACAGCGAAGAGCATCGCACTCAGAACGCTACACCTGTGGAGTGAACCCGCTCTAGTCGCCCCCGTAGCGTCGGATGGCGAGGCAGACGTTGTGCCCGCCGAAGCCGAACGAATTGTTGAGCGCCAACTGAAGGGGTCGCTCCTGGGCCGTGTTGGCGGCGAAGTCCAGATCGAAGCCGTCGTCGGGGTTGTCCAGGTTGATCGTGGGCGGCACGATGCCGTTGCGGACGGCGAGGGCGGTGATGAGCGACTCGATGCCGCCGGCGGCGCCCAGCGTATGCCCGGTCATCGACTTCGTTGAGCTCATGACCAGCGTGCGGGCGTGGTCGCCGAAGAGCTGTTTGACTGCTTGGACCTCGGCCGCGTCGCCCAGTGGCGTCGAGGTGCCGTGGGCGTTGATGTAGTCGACCTGGTCGGGGTTGATCCCGGCGTCGGCGATGGCCGCCTTCATGGCTCGCAGCGCGCCGTAGCCGGTGGGCTCCGGTGCCGCGATGTGGTAGGCGTCGCCCGATGAGCCGAACCCTGTTATTTCCGCGTAGATCGTCGCGCCGCGGTCCTTGGCCTGCTCCAGTTCCTCCAGCACCAGGATGGCCGCTCCTTCGGCGAGCACGAAGCCGTCGCGATCGCGGTCGAATGGCCGCGACGCGCGCTGTGGATCATCGTTGCGGACCGACAGCGCTTTCATCGCCGAAAAGGAGCTGATGCACAGCGGAGTGATCGCCGCCTCGGCCCCGCCGGCGAACATCACGTCCGCGTCCCCACGTTGGATAAGCCGTAGTGCGTTGCCGATCGCGTGGGCGCCGGTGGCACACGCGGTGGCGGGGGCGGAGTTGGCGCCGCGGAGGTTCAGCCGGATGGAGACGCTGCCGGCGGCGGCGTTGATCATCAGCTTCGGAACGGTGAACGGACTGACTTTTCGCGGACCGTACTTGATCAGCAGGGCGTGGCCCGTCTCAATCGTGAGAATCCCGCCGACGCCGGAACCGACCACGACGCCGCGCCGGTACGGATCACCCTTGTCCAGATCGATGCCGCAGTCATTCGCCGCCTCCAGGGCCGCGTAGACTGCCATGGCGCAGAAGCGGTCCATTCGCTTGAGGTCGCGGGTATCGAGGCATTCCAAGGGGTCCCAGTCGCTCGCCTCGCCGCCGATCCGGACCGTCCATTCCGGCCCCTGCTCGAACGCCGTGATCGGACCGACACCGGATCGCCCCTCGACCACGGATTCCCACAGCGTCGGGACGGTCACACCGACATCCGTCACGGCCCCGAGGCCGGTGAACACCACACGCCGCTCCGCAGTACTACTCATGGGCGAGTCGATCCGGGGCGGTCAGGAGTCGGCGCCGATGCTGTCCTTGATGTAATCGACGGCCGCGCCGATGGTCTGGATCTTCTCGGCTTGCTCATCCGGGATCGACGTCTCGAACTCGTCCTCGAACTCCATCACCAGCTCGACCGTGTCCAGGCTGTCAGCGTGGAGGTCGTTGGTGAAGTTGGTCTCCCTGCTGATGGTGCCCTTGTCCACACCCATCTGCTCGGCGACAATATCGATTACCTTCGATTCGATTTCGGCTTCCGTCACGGTGAATTCTCCTGAGGCGGGACCGGCCCCCCGCGAGCGAGCGACACTATACCGGTAATCCCGGAGGGTGCAAACGGTCGTTTTCAGCCGGTCAGGCCGCCGTCGATCACGAGCACCTGCCCCGTCACATAGCCGGCGAGATCCGAGGCGAGGAACGACACGACATGGGCGACCTCCTCAGGTCGTCCGAAGCGGCGGACGGGCACCGTTCGGGCGATCTGGTCCTTCATCTGCTGAGGCAGCGAGTCGAGCATGCTCGTCTCCACGAAGCCCGGAGCGATGAGGTTGGCGGTGATCCCCTTGGAGCCGAGCTCCTTGGCCAACGTCTTGGTCAGCCCGACCAGACCCGCCTTGGCTGCGGCATAATTGGACTGTCCGGCGTTGCCGATCAGGCCCGTCACGGACCCGACGTTGACCATGCGGCCGAAGCGTCCCCGCATCATGGGCCTCGCCGCGGCCCGGCACGCCACGAACGCCGAGCGCAGGTTGACGTTGAGTACCTCGTCGAAGTCGGCGTCGGACATTCTCAGTATGAGGCTGTCGCGGGTGATGCCGGCGTTATTGACGAGGATGTCGAGCCGCCCGTGCGTGGAGGCGACCTCCTCGATCAGCGCCGTCAGCGCTTCGCCCTCACCGACGTCGCACGCGCGGACCTCGGCGGTTCCACCGGCCTGCTCGATGGAACGCCGTACCTCGTCGAGGGCATCGGCGGAGCGGCTCACCAGCACGACCAGCCGCCCGTCCGCGGCAAGCCGCTCGGCAATCGATTGACCGATGCCTCGGCTTGCTCCTGTCACGATCGCTACGCGCTGTTCGATCCGATGCCCTTTCGCGTGATCTCTCTCGAGCCCGGCAACAAGAAACCCGCCGCAGGCCGTACGGAGCGCTCCAGTGTACGCCCGCTCAGCGATGGCGAATGAATTCGCCGTCGCGTACCAGAGCGAGTGTCGGCCGCAGGCCGTACGGAGCGCTCCAGTGTACGCCCGCTCAGCGATGGCGAATGAATTCGCCGTCGCGTACCAGAGCGAGTGTCGGCCGCAGGCCGTACGGAGCGCTCCAACCAGTAGCGGGCTCGAATTGTACTGTCAGGTACCTCGTTGCCAACCGCGGGCCGGAAGAGGTTCTACCCCTTGCCGGGTGCCGGACGTCTGCCCTTTTTCGGCCGCCGCCCCGGTCCGCCCGGGCCGGACGGCTGGTTCGGACTCGTCGGCTGGTTGCCCGGGGTGGCCGAAGGGCCTCCGTAGCTGCCGCCGCCGCGATCACTGTCGCCGCCCACCACCTGCTGCGGGACCACGAACTCCTCGTCGGGCTTGTCCGCCAGCGCCATTTCCTCGTCGAGGATCTCGAACCACGCGGCGATCCAGTCCTCGCCGTAGAGACGGTCCATCAGGTTGGGCGGCGCCGCGACGGATTCGAACAGCCAGCGACCCTCGTCGGCGGTGTAGTACCACAACTGCGGCTGAAAGCCGCCATCCACGTAAAAGACCGCAAGAGCGCATGCCACCCCGTCATGGGGGCTGTTTCCGGTCTGCACGTCGATGCGTGTGATCTTCCCGGTGGTGTCTTCCCAGGCGCCGGACTCGACCAGTTCGTCGAGCTCGTCCCGATCGAGCCTGGTGAGCAGGCTCGCAAGGGCGGTCGAATCGCCGCGGGCGAAACTGTCGTAGAACTCGAGGACGGCCTTGCGCTCGGGGTCGGTCATCGGCGCCCTGTCTTCCGGCAGCGACACGCGGTCGTCGATGCCGAGATCGACCATGAGTTGTGCGATCGGAGTGACCGCCAGTGGAGGCGGCGTCCGAGGCGTCTCCGCCTGGGGTGGCGGGGGCGCAATGGTGACCGTGGCGGGCTCGGAGCCTCCGCACCCGACCAGCATGGCACCCGTCAGGAGGGCGACCGTGGCTGCACAGCCGGCCTGGAGGACTTGTGGGCTACTCCGTCTCTGGTACGACTGGTTTGACTGGTCTGTCTGGTCTGTCTGGTCTGTCTGGTCTGTCATGGCTGATCACCTTCACCTTCCGGTCGATCCTGCGCATCAAGCCACGCAGGACTGCTCCAGGGGCCATTTCGAGGCATCGTATTGTACCGCCCGCTGCCAGTGCCCGGCACGTCCGGCTCCATTGAACGGGCTGGACGATCTGTTCGACGAGCCGCTGCTTCAGAAGTTCCGGATCATCGGACTTGTGTGGCTGTGCCGTGACGTTCGACCAGACCGGATATCGCGGCGGGGCGGGGGTGATGCCCGCCAGTGCCTCGGCCATCCCGTCGGCGGCCGGCTGCATGAGGGGTGAGTGGAAGGCCCCTGCCACGGCCAACGGGGTCGCCCTGACACCCAGGACGGTCGCGGCGGCCACGGCCCTGCCGCACGCCCCGCGATGACCGGAAAGCACGATCTGGCCGGGGGCGTTGAAGTTGGCGCAGACCAGGATCTCCGCATCGTCCCCATTGACGGCGGCGTTCCGGCAGACCTGCTCGGCCTGCTCCTGGTCGGCCCCGATCAGGGCCACCATGCCGCCGGCGGTTCGATCGGCGGCCTCCTGCATGAGCCGGCCGCGACGGGCCACCAGTCCGAGGCACTGCTCGAAGCCGAATACCCCCGCCAGGTGCAGCGCGGTGTACTCGCCCAGCGACAGTCCGGCAGCGGAGTCCGTCGGCGGCTCGCCGCCGCGTTCGACCAGGGCCCGGTGGCAGGCGACCCCGCAGACGAACAGCGCCGGCTGGGCGACCTCCGTGCGGTTGAGGGCATCGGCCGGACCGTCGAAGCAGATCCTGCTGAGCGGCGCGCCGAGCACGTCGCCCAGGATCGCATCGGCTTCGTCGAAGGTCCGTTTCGCCGCGGGGCAGGCGTCATACCACGCCTTGCCCATCCCGACGGCCTGGGCGCCCTGGCCCGGGCACAGAATGATCGCCGTCAGATCTTCCACACGCTCACCGCCCAGGTGAGCCCCCCGCCGAAGGCGACGAAGAGCACGTGATCCCCCCGGCGGATCTTGCCGGCCTGCCACAACTGGTCGAAGCACAGCCCCACCGAGCCCGCCGAGGAGTTCCCGTAGCGGTCGATGTTGATGTGGACCTTGTCGTCCGGGAGGCCGAGCTTCTGCTTGGCGTTTTCGAGGATGCGGAGGTTGGACTGGTGGCAGACGAACTGGCTGATGTCGTCGACGCCCAGGCCGGTGGCGTCGAGGGCCTCCTGGATGACCTCCCGAAACTTGGTGATGGCGAACCGGTAGATCTCACGACCATTCATTCGCAGGCAGCCGAGCTTGATCGGGTTATCGCTGTCCTGGAGAGGGACTTCCTGTGACCGCCGGGGCATGTACAGCGATTCCCACATCGAGCCGTCGGCCTGGGTCGAGCTGTATATGCAGCCGACGGTCGGGTCGTTTTCTTCACGGGCGAGCACGACGGCCCCGGCGGCGTCACCGAAGAGAATCGACACGCTGCGCTCGCTGTAATCGATGACGGTGCTCATCGCATCGCATCCGATGACGGCGATCGTCCGGCAGTGACCGGCCCGCATCAAGGCGTCGGCGACATTGATGCCGTAGACGAACCCGGAGCACGCGGCGACGAGATCGAAGGCGCCGGCCGGCGTGGCTCCGAGTTCCGCGGAGATGCGGCATGCGGTCGAGGGACAGGTCATCTCGGCCGTGACGGTCGCGACGATGATCTGGTCGAGATCGCGTGCGTCCATACCGGCATCGTCAAGAGCGCGGCGCAGTGCGTCGCGTGAGAGCGTGAAGGTGCCTTCGACCTCCTGATCGACGACGCGGCGTTCACGGATCCCCGTGCGCTGGACGATCCACTCGTCCGACGTGTCCATCAGTTTTTCGAGGTCGGCGTTGGTGAGTCTCCTGTCCGGCACCGCCGATCCCGCGCCGGCGATGCGGACGCCGAATGCGTCGGAAGAAGTCATGCGGAGGCGTCCGGCATGGCGCCGAGGCGGCGGGTGATCGTCGCGTTGAGGCCGCTCTCGACGTACCGTTTGGCGTGGACCACGGAGCTTGAGATCGTCCGCCCGACGCTCGAACCATGGAGGATCAGGCATATCCCGGCGACGCCGAGCAACGGGGCGCCGCCGTACTCGTGGTAGTCGTGCTTGGAGTAGATCCGCTGGAAGACCGGTTCGAGCCTCGTGGCGAGGTCGGGATCGATCTCCTGGACCTCCCGGGCGATTGACTTGAAGATGCCCGCGGAGAGGCCTTCGGCGAGCTTGAGCATGACGTTGCCCACCACCGCGTCGGTGATGACGACGTCGGCCACGCCGTTGAAGACCCCGCGGCCCTCGACGTAGCCGATGTAGTTGATGGAGCTGTCGGCCCGCAGCAGGTCGCGTGCCTGCTGCATGTGCGGGGTGCCCTTCTGTTCCTCTCCTCCCACGTTCATCAGGCCGACGCGCGGATGATCAACGGACAGGCCGAGACCTGCATAGACCTCGCCCATCACCCCGTACTGCGCGAGGTGGTGTGGTTTGGGTTCGAGGTTGGCCCCGACGTCGATCAGTGTCACCGGGCCGGAGAACGTGGGCAGGGTGACCGCCACGCCCGGACGGTGCACGCCGGGCAGCCGCCGGAGGAACATCTGGGCGGCGGCCACGAAGGCGCCGGTGTTGCCGGCGGAGATGATCGCGTCGAGCGGGCGGTCGGCCTTGCGCCTGGCCATGCGGGCAAGCACCACCAGCGAGGCGTCCTTCTTGGACCGCACCGCCTCGACCGGCGACTCCGACATCCCGATGACCTCGGTGCATCCGACCACGGTGATCCGCGGATCGTCGACGCCGTGGTCTTTCAGGTACCCCTCGATGATCGTCGCGTCGCCGACGAGGATGATCTCGTCATCCCGCCCGATGGACTCGAGAGAACTGATCGCACCTTCAAGAATCGCGTCAGGGGCGTTGTCACCCCCCATCACGTCAACGCCGATCCGCATGGATCACTCGCCTTCAGCCGTCTTGACCTGGAGACCCGGCCGCACGTATCCGCAGGACGGGCACGCCTGGTGCGGCCGTTTCGCCGCGCCGCAGTTGGGGCACAGGACGGTGTGTGTCGCGGTCAGCGCGTGGTGCGACCGGCGCTTGCCCTTGCGGCCGGGCGATGTTCGGAAGGCCGGAACAGCCATGGCTGAATCCCTGTCGTGAAATGGAGCAGGCTCGCGTCCAATGACGCCCTGAGACCCCTTTTTTGAGCAGCGGACTGTAAGACCCACACCCACAGGTGTCAAGCTACACGCCGATCCGCTGGTTGGTCGGATCGATGAGCCACAGCCAGTCGTCGAAGATGAACTCCAGGCGAATGGCCAGCAGCGCGATACGGCCCATGACCGTGTAGCCGAAGCCGGCCCCGAAGGTGATCATGAGCACCCAGATGCCCACCTTGGCGGTCCGGCCCACGATGCCCTTGTGCTCGAACGAGAAGAAGAAGTAGACGATCCCGCAGAGGACGCCGCCGACGAGGATCACGCTGCGCAGCGAGTCCCAGAAATCGAACGACCCGTTGTCGACGATCACCAGCGACACGATGGCGTTGCGGATCTGGTTCAGGAAGTTGCCGTGAAGGTAGTGAGTAAGACGCAGGCCGCAGAAGACGCCGATGAAGAACGCCAGCGGCCATCGCGACCACCAGGAGACGCTCTTCGGGCCGAGACGGCACAGCAGCATGACGCCCAGCACGAGCGGAATGAGGTACAAGTATTCGGCGTCCTCCTTGAGACCGGGCATCGCCCACGCCTTGACCATATTGGGGACGAGCTTGCCCATCAGGTTCGGCACGATCACATCCCAGAACCCGACGACCATCCAGTACGCCGCCGAGACCCCGATCACGATTGACTCGGCGATCTTGTAGAGCGTGTTGTCGGAATACAGGAACGAGAAGATGGCCAGCGTGAACAGCGCCGCGACCCAGACGCCGAAGGTCCGCCAGAAGCTCAGCACGATGTCCGTCTGGTTCGGATCGGCCGCAGTGGCCACGGCGTACTCGCCGGGCGTGGCCAGTTCATGGTCCGTCCAGGAAACGTCCCCGACCACGGTCGGGACGGGCTTGACGTAGACCTTGGCCATGCCGGCGCCGGTTGTCGCCCGCAGGACGAGGAAGAGGCCCCCAAGCACGAACAGAAGCGTCCAGACGATCGTTCGGCCCTGCATCAGCTCACCTCCCCGCGACGCTTGCCCGTGAAGTAGACCAGGTTGGCGACGATGATCAGGACGATGATCAGGACGTGGGCGATGAGCTGCGGGCCCATCCGCAGCTTGCCCTTGAGGTACTTGTTCTTTCGCTCCGGGGGGATGTCACCGCCGTAGGCGTCCATCACGAGCTTCTCGTACTCGGCGGCGCCCTTGATGGCCCCGAGCAGCCCGGGCAGCTGTTCCGGGATGTAGGGATACAACAATGGTGCCTGCACCCCGGTGACGCCGGCGACCAGCCGGATGTCCGGGTAGGGCGTGACCGCGAACAGCACCCACTCCGTCGTGCCCGCGTAGCCCGCCGAGATGTTGATGATCAGGTCCATCTGCTGGATGTTCTCGATTCCCTGCATCATCGGGATGTCGCGGATCGATGTGCCCTTCGCGTCGGTCGTGTACAGCCCGCGGATGTCGGTGATGATCACCTTGATCACGGCTTCATTGCCCGACTTGTAGCCGAGGTTCACGTAGTCGACGCCGTAGACGAGGTCGGGGAAGTCGGTCTTGATGACGTTGGCGATGTTGTCGTCCACCATCTGCGGCCCGACCGGCCACAGGGACATGTAGTACAACTTGAGACCCTTGGTGGCGCAGTGGTAGGTGAACGCCGTTGCCATCGGTCCGAGTTCACCCTCGCTGGCGGGGTCGAAGTCCCACGCCATGAGCACCTTGTCGCCGGGGTCGAGCGCCTCGATCTCGTCGAACACCGCCTGGGCGAGACCGGTCGGCTTCTCCGGGAACGTCAGCTCGAACAGGATCGGTATGGCGACCGCCAGCAACATGAGCATGAAGATCCAACGCCGGTCGAGGTTCTTGAGGAACTCATACATGGCTCACGCCTCTCCCGATCCGAGCCAGGACCGGTCCACGCCCATGATCACCTTGAGGCTCGTGGACGCGATGCCAAGGGCGATGCCGATAATGATGGCGCGGCTCCCGGCGGTGTTGAAGACCTGCATGATGTACACGGTGAGGTTCTCGATCTTGAGGCCGGCGAACCCGCTGTCGTCCGGGATCCAGCTGGTCAGCCAGACGCCGGCGAACGTGCGGCCGAGCAGGATGATGAACGCCGTTCCCAGAAGCAGGACGGCCTCGATGTTCTTCGCACGGAACGCGCGGAAGGCCGCCGACGCGATGTAGAAAGCCAGCATCGCGAACATCGACGCGGTGAGCGGCTTGAACGCGTACTCGTACAGCCACCAGAACGGGGTGCCGTTCTGCCGGTAGTATCCGGACCACGCGTACGTCGGATACAGCGGGTTGGGGTGGACGCCGATCTTGCTGAGCCCGACAAACAGCGTCAGCAGGAAAGCCGTCAGCAGGATCACCGAGAAGCCCCAGCCGGGCACTCGGTCGGAGATCTTCTTCAGGTGGATCTTGAGGATGTTGCCCCCGCCGAGAATGAAGGCGATCCCCGCGAGGACGTCGAACCAGATCGCCGCGTCCTCGCCCCAGCTCTGCAGGGGCGGGATGAAGTACGAGATGATCAGGACGATGCCGGCAACGGCGGTAATCCACAGTGGGATGAGCCGTTTCATGTCAGTATCACGTCTTTGAGGTACTTCACGGCGTCGACGAGTGACTTGCCGATCCCTTGGTCAGGTCCCAGGATCGCGGCCATTGTCGACATGAGGACGCCCGCAATGAGGATGGCGGCGACGACGAGCTTGCCGACGTCCTGGCCCTTGAGGCTGCCGAGTTCTTCAGGTGAGCCGGTCAGGTAGGCCGAGGCGGCAAAGAACTCCTCACCGATGAGCGTGTAGTCGCACGCCGCCACGAAGAACGGCAACTGCGCCGGCTGGGCGGTGCCGGCGATCTGGATCGCACCGATGCTGTTGCCCGTCTCGGCGAGGATGAGGCTCTCGGCGAAGAAGGATCCCATGTAGAAACAGGCGGCCGGCTTCTCGCGGACCATCATGCCCTGCAGGTACGCGACGAAGCCGAACTGCTCGTCGGTGACGTAGTAGATGAGGTCCTCGTTGTAGGCCTCCGGGCGGCCGGCCTTCAGGAAGGCGCTCTGGACGGTCTCGCGGGCGGTGGCCATGACAAGCGCGCGGCTCGTGGGTACCTCGATCTTCGCGTCGTACTCCGCGGCGGTCCGCGCGACCCGGGCGAGAATGTTGATCCCCGCGATCGTCTGGATGTCGTTCATGTCCTGGATGCCGACGATGAACATCACGGAGCGGCCCATCTCCGTTGCGCGGCCGACCGCCTCGTCGACCGCGTCGAGGCCGGCGATCTTGCGGATTTTCAGCGGCATCCCGCTGCGCGCCAGGTAGATGAACGCGATGACGGCGCCGCAGAAGATGAACGTCATGACACTGAACCAGAACCGGCTGCCGTCGAATATCTGCATCGTCGGCGTGATCGGCGACGCCGTCTGCGTCGCGCTGCGCGAGCCGTCCTTGCCCATCGCGACCACCTGGAACACGTAGCCGATCTTGAAACTCTTGGAGCCGTCGGCGAGCAACGCCGCGATGGCCTCGTTGTCGCCGTATTCCTGTTCGACCTCCCATCGCTTCAACTGGGCCTTCAGGTCCTTGACCCGGAACTCAGCCGTTCCCGGGTCAACGGACTCAACCGGCTTGAAGTCGGGTTCGATCGTGACGTCGCCGATCCGCCCCACTGCCTTGAGCACCTGGTAGGACCGGACCTGTTCGGCGTCGTCGGCGGAAAGGTCCCAGCTGAGGTCGATCTTGGTCGCGGCGTCCCAGCCGTGATCGACGGCGACGAGGTTCGTCGGCGGTGCGGGCGGGTACGGCGTCTGCGCCGTCGCCGTGCCGCAGAGCAACGCGACGAACCAGCCGTTCATGGGGAACTTCATGGCCACCTACCCTTCGATGAGCTCCACGTTGGCCCGTGGAATGATGACACTGTCGCCGGAATCCAATTTCACTTCAAGCACGCGGGCCTTGGAGCCCGAATCCAGCACCTGCGGCTCCGATGGCAATGCTCCGACCGTGCCCAGCACGCCGAAGTACGGATCGCGGATGATCCTCACCGGCCGGCCGGGGACCAGCTGGCCGTCCGACGGTGCCGATTTCGGTGATTTCGCCCGACCTTCAGCCGTCAGCGGGATCAGAATCTCCGGCCGCATCACCCCGGCCCGGATCTGGGTTGCCCCGTTGACCGAGGCGTCGGCGCCGGCCCGCGAGCCCAGCAGCTTGAACGTGCGAGCGGCCATGGCGATGTCGCCGAAGCCCTCCGTGATAATGAGCGTGATCCCGACGTCCTCGGAGCCGGTGATGGCCACGCCGAGGTCGTAGCCCAGGAAGTCACGCAGGTCCTCGTCGTCCATGCCGCCGGACACGATCGCGCTCGCGCCGATTTCGCGGGCCCGCTCGATCGCCGAGCCGGTCATCCGGGCCCCGCCGACGATGATGCACTCCTTCATGACCGGCTTGATGAGTTCTGCCGTGAGCTCCTGCTCGTGGCTCTCGCACGCCATCACGATCCGGCCGTAGGTCTCCCCGCCGACGCCGAAGATACCCTGCACGAAGCTGACGTCGGTCTCGATCTCGACGCCCTCGTCGGGCAGGACGGTCATGACGTCGCCGCTGAGGTACGCCCGCACGCTCACCGGCTCCGGCTCGCCGCGGATCATGACCTGCCCGGTGACGGACGAGATCGACTCGAGCGTTCCGCCGACCCGCGCCGTGCAGGTGTTCTTGAACAGGCCGAAGATGCCCTTTGTTCGCGCGATGGGCTCGCCCGCCTCGACCGGGTCGCCTTCTTTCTTGAGCATGCACTCGGCGACGTCCCCCGGCGGCAGCGAGAGGATGTTGGCAATGTTGACCGGCGTGATGTCGCCGGGCATGAACGTCTCGGCGACGATGTCCTGCGACGCGACGGTGTCGCCTTTCTTGACAAGCACGTCGCCCGAGATCGGCAGGAGGCGACGAACGCGATGCGTCGTGCGGGCGGTGACGGTGAGTCCTGGTGTGTATGCAGTAGCCATGATTTGACTTGGTTTGGTTAGACCATCGCAGCCATTTGGGGGTAGAGATCCAGCGCGTTGACCCACCGCTCAACTTCGGGAGCGTCGCCGAGAACCAGGGGTCTTCCGCGTGCGTCGAGGACGAGCCCGACGGTCCCGCCGTGGACGGTCTGCTCCACGCGTTTGCCGGGTCCGCCGCCGACGTCCACGCCGCGGGCCGGGGTCAGCGTGATCCGGGCGGTCTCCTGCTGTCCCAGGGCCAGCAGCTTCAGGTCGCCCCAGCACATCTCGCCGGACTCGTTGAGCGTGTCGCCGGTGATCGCGTACTCGAAGCTCGTTCGGCCGGCCTTGGCCGGGCCGACGGAGGCCACGCAGGTGCCCAGGTAAATCAGGCAGTCGCGATCGAAGACCTCCATGGCGGCCTTGGGGTGAACCTGCGCGAGCACGCCCAGGTGCGGCATCATGAAGATCGAGTCCTTGGCGAGCCGGGTGATCCCCTCCGGCTGAAAGGCGTCGATGAGCATCAACGCCGTCTGGTGCATCCGCGGGGCGTGCGAGAGCACGCCGCCGGAGCCGACGATCAGGTCCAGCTTCATGCTGTCGACAATCGTCTGGCCGCCGGTCTGCTGGCTGAAGGTGTCGCCGACGGTTCGCTGCTGCTGGACGCCTTTCAGTGTCGTGGCGAACTCCTTGTGCTGCTGGTAGGCGAGCCGCAGCGCCTCGCGGGCGACCGCCTGCTCGAAGACCAGTGCCTCGATGGTCTGGGGGATCGTCGTGGGTCGGATCATCTTGTTCTTGACGCGGTTGCGCAGTTCGCGTTCGTCCATGTCGAAGTGCACCCACCGCAGGATGTTCGGCATCGTGGCCTCGGCGCACACGTTGGAGATCGAGTAGCTCATGCCGAGGTTGGCGCTGACGGTGCGGTTGAACGTCCCGCCGAAGACGCTGAAGACGTCGGTCGTCGCGCCGCCGATGTCCACCCCGACCGCGTTGATCGACTGCCGCTCGGCGATCGTCTGCAGGATGTTGCCCACCGCGCCGGGCGTCGGCATGATCGGCGCGTCCACCCAGCTCATGAGCTTGTCATAGCCGGGGGCGTGGGCCATGACATGCTCCAGGAACACATCGTGGATCTTGTCCCGTGCCGGGCCGAGGTTCTCGCGTTCGAGCACGGGGCGCAGGTTCTCCACGATCGCGAGGTCGACGGTGTCGTCGAAGACGTCCTCGATGAGCGAGGCCGCCTTGGCGTTGCCGGCGTAGATGATGGGCATGCGGTAGTCGCTGCCGAACCGCGGCTGGGGCTTGGCCGGCGCGATGAGTTCGGCGATCTGGACGACGTGGGTGGTCGTGCCGCCGTCGGTGCCGCCGGAGATCAGGATCATGTCCGGGCGCAGCTCGCGGATGCGCTGGATCTGGTCGTGCGGGCGGCGCTCGTCGTTGGAGGCGATGACGTCCATCACGATCGCCCCGGCCCCCAGCGCCGCGCGTTTGGCGCTCTCGGCGGTCATCTGCCGGACCACGCCCGCCACGAGCATCTGCAGGCCGCCGCCGGCGCTGGACGTGGAGATATAGAGGTCACAGCCGGCGTTGCCCTTGGCGGGCTGGATGATCCGGCCGTCGGCGTCGACGAGCTTCCGATCGGCCAGCTCGGCGACCTCGGTGACCGCGTTGATCACGCCGATGGTCACGTCGGCGAACGGCTCTTCGACGGAGGTCGGCGCTTCTCCGCGGTGCGTCTGGCGGTATTGCCCGTCGACGAACTGGATGAGGATCGCCTTGGTCGTCGTGCTGCCGCAGTCCGTTGCGAGAATGACCTTGACGGTGTCCGGGTCGATGGTGGTCATTGGGTTTTCTTCTCGTACTCCTGCTCGAACTGCTCGATGCGGCGTTCGAGGTATTCCATGGCGCCGCGGCGTTCCAGGAAGCTCGCGAAATGCTGGTAATGGTCGTAGTTCTGCTGGCCGAAAATCGCCCACGCGCCCGGTGAGAAGAAGTGCATCCCCTGCGCGAACACGAAGTTCAGCGGCCGGGACATTTCCAGCGCGATGAGCCCCGGTGTCGTCAGGTGCCGCTTCGCGACCTGCCGGCAGAGCCAGTCCACGGCGGGCTGCTGTTGGGGCGTCGGCTGGGCCGGGCCCGGCGGATCGACGGCGAAGGCGTGTCGCAACTGGTCCTTCATCGAGCCCACACCCTAACTCCCCTTGGCGAGATGCGCCTGGATGCGCTCGATCACCGCCGTGCGCTGCCGACCGAAGAGAATATGCAGCCCCTGCCACGCGTCCAGCCGGGACCGCTTCGAACGCGACGACAGGTACCCGCCATGGTCGTCCACGACGAATCGTCGAGTCTCGCTCCAGCGGAGCCGCTGGGTGCGGAGGGGGAAGCGGGCGGTGATCCCATCGGAATCAATCTCGAAGCGGCTGCGGAAATAGAACCGGTTCAGAGCGGCCACCATGACGATCGCCGTGACCGCTGCCCCGGTGACGCTGTGGACCATCGTCCACACCGCCGCCGCCAGGGCGGCGACGATCACGAGCCCCAGCACGGCCGGCCCGGTGCGCTCGCCCGCGGGGTGGGCGTACCACGTGAATGCGGCGGCGGGTTGTAGGTTCTGCGCGGACACGGCCCAACAGCTTAGCGAATGATCTCCAGCGACAAAACAGCGGGTCGGCGGGTATCGTATGGCAAGGAGACCCCGCACATGCCTACGGTTACGACCACCGTCTCGCCTCCGATCAACCTCCTGGACTGGGCCGTCGCCAACCGCGACCAGCTCAAGCCGCCGGTCGGCAATAAATATCTTTACGACGGGAACGATTTCTTCGTGATGGTCATCGGCGGCCCCAATGCCCGCAACGATTTTCACCAGTCGAACTCAGAGGAGTACTTCTTCCAGCTCAAGGGCGACATCGTCGTGCGGGTCCGCGAGGACGGCCGCATCAGGGACATCCCCGTCCGTGAGGGCGAGACGATCTTCATTCCCGGCAACGTTCCCCATTCGCCCACGCGCCCGCCGGGCACGATCGGCGTGGTCGTGGAGCGCCGACGCCCCGCGGGCGAGACGGAGCACCAGCAGTTCTACTGTGAGAACTGCGGCGAACTGGTGTACGACAAGGAGTTCGACTGCGCCGACATCGTCGAGCACTTCGCGCGGTCGATGGAAGAGTTCTGGGCGGACCCGGCGCTGAACACGTGCAAAAAGTGCGGTACGCCCAACGGCAAGCCGACGCCGATCAAACGGATCATTTTCGAGCCGGAGATCGTCATCGAACGCGAATGAAGATCGACCTGCACACCCACATCCTTCCCAGGCAGTGGCCCGATCTTCGCGAGCGCTACGGCTACGGCGGCTGGGTGCGGCTCGAAGAGACCTGTGACGGCTGCGCCCGCATGATGGTCGACGACGAGTTCTTCCGGGAAGTCCAGGCGAACCTGTGGGACCCGTCCGTGCGCCTGGCCGACTGTGACCGCGCCGGTGTGCACGTGCAGGTGCTCTCGACCGTCCCGATCATGTTCAGCTACGGCGCGAAGCCCGCCGACACGCTGGACCTGTCGCGCCTTCTCAACGATCACATCGCCGGCGTGTGCGACGAGTTCCCCGACCGTTTCGTCGGGCTGGGGACCGTCCCGATGCAGGATGCCTCGCTCGCCGTGAAGGAGCTGGAGCGCTGCGTCAAGGAACTACACCTGCCGGGCGTCCAGATCGGCAGCCACGTCAACGGCGCCAACCTCGACGACCCTGCGATCTTCGAGGTCTTCGAGGCGGCGCAGGCGCTCGGCGCGGCGGTCTTCGTGCACCCCTGGGACATGCTGGGCAAGGACCGCATGGGGAAGTACTGGCTGCCGTGGCTCGTCGGCATGCCCGCCGAGACGTCGCTGGCGATCTGCTCGGTGATCTTCGGCGGTGTCCTGGATCGCCTGCCGGACCTGCGTATCGCCTTCGCCCACGGTGGCGGCGCGTTCGCGTTCACCCTGGGCAGGATCGAGCACGGGTACAGGGTGCGGCCGGACCTCTGTGCCGTCGCCGCGCCGACGAGCCCTCGCGAGCTGGTCGGGCGGTTCTACGTCGATTCGCTGGTGCACGACGCCGGGGCGCTGCGCTACCTCGTCGACGTCATGGGCGTCGATCGCGTCGCGTTCGGATCGGACTACCCGTTCCCGCTCGGCGAGACCGAGCCCGGCAGCCTCATCGAGGCGGCCGAGGGCTTCTCGCCAGCCGAGCGGCAGCGGCTGCGCTGCGGCTCGGCCCTGGAGTTCCTGGGGCTCAGCCGGGACAGGTTCAACGCGCCGGGGACCGCCGACGCTACGATCACGGCATGAGTTCGACCCAGGCCGCCGCGTCCGCGAGCGTCGTCAACTACGAGCCGACAGAGGAGTTCGCCCGCGGGCTGGACGAGGCGGATCCGCTCGCGCCGTACCGTGAGCGGTTCCTGATTCCCGCCGGTCGCGGCGGCGAGCCGATCGTCTACTTCTGCGGCAACTCGCTGGGGCTTCAGCCCCGGACGGTCCGGCCGATGATCGAGCAGGAACTCGACGACTGGGCCACGCTGGCCGTGGACGCCCACCTCAAGGGCACCCGTCCCTGGTACTCCTACCACGAACTCTTCGCCGACAGCGCCGCAGCGATCGTCGGGGCGAAGCCGGACGAGGTCGTCATGATGAACAGCCTCACGGTGAACATCCACCTGATGCTGGTCAGCTTCCTCAAGCCCACCGGCACGCGGAACAAGGTGCTCATGGAGCACCCGGCGTTCCCGTCGGACATCTATGCCGTTCGCACGCACCTGCGGTCGCGCGGTCTCGATCCGGAGAAGTCGATCATCCGGGCGATGCCGCGCGAGGGCGAGCATGTGATCCGGACCGAGGACATCGAGGCCCTCCTGGACCGGCGAGGCGATGAGATCGCGCTGGTCTGGCTGCCGGGCGTGAACTTCCTGACGGGGCAGGTCTTCGACATGGCCCGCATCACGGCGGCCGCGAAGCGCCGGGGATGTATGGTGGGTTTCGACCTCGCCCACGCCGCGGGCAACGTGCCGATGAAGCTCCACGACTGGGGCGTCGATTTTGCGTGCTGGTGCACATACAAGTATCTCAACGGCGGGCCCGGGTCCGTCGGCGGCTGCTTCGTGCACGAGAAGCATGGCCGTAACCCGGACCTCCAGCGATACGCGGGCTGGTGGGGGGACGATCCGGACACGCGGTTCCAGATGCACCTGAAGCAGGCGTTCATCCCCCAGCCGGGCGCCGCCGGGTGGCAGGTGAGCAATCCCCCGATCCTGTCCATGACGGCACTGAAGGCCTCGCTGGACATTTTCGACGAGGCCGGGATCCACGCGGTCCGCGAGAAGTCGAAGATTCTCACCGGCTACCTCCGGTGGCTGCTTCAGCGGAACTCGACGGACCGGTTCCAGGTCATCACGCCCGCCGACCCGGAGGCACAGGGGTGCCAGCTCTCGATCCTGGTGCACGACGAGCCGCAGGCGCGGCACCGCGCGCTCATCGGCCGGGAGATGATCTGCGACTTCCGAGAGCCGGACGTCATTCGCATTGCGCCGGCGCCGCTGTACAACACCTTCCACGAGATCTGGCGTTTCAGCGAGGCTCTGCTTCAGCAGGTGTAGGGTGGGTGAGTCAACATCGAGGATCGCGATCGTCGGCGCCGGGCTCTCCGGAGCATTGCTGGCGTGCCTGCTCGGCGAGGCGGGCCACCACATCGAGGTCTTCGATCACCGCCGGGACCCCCGTAAGAAAGGCTTCGCCGGCGGCCGATCGATTAATCTGGCGTTGTCAGCGCGGGGCATCCACGGACTGGCCCGCGCGGGCCTCGCCGAGGTCGTGCTCGCCGACGCGATCCCCATGGCGGGACGACGCATCCACTCGCCGACGGGCCGCGTCACGTTCCAGCCCTACAGTAAGAACCGCGGCGACACGATCAACTCCGTGTCGCGGGGCGGGTTGAACATGGCGTTGCTGGAGGGAGCCCAGAAATACACCAACGTCAGGTTCCGCTTCGAGCACCGGTGCGTCGACGTCGATCTCCAGCGGCCGTCGGTGACGGCGCTGAAGGGGGCCGGCGGCCGCCCCGTCGAGTTCGACGTCGACCTCGTCATCGGCTGCGACGGGGCGTTCTCCGTGGTGAGGGCGGCGATGCAGCGGCTCGACCGGTTCGACTACAGCCAGTCATACCTGAAGCACGGGTACAAGGAACTCGTGATCCCGCCGACGTTGACCGGCGACTTCGCGATGCCCGCGGACGGGCTGCACATCTGGCCGCGCGGCGGGTACATGATGATCGCCTTGCCGAACAACGACCGGTCATTCACGTGCACCTGCTTCTGGCCGTTCACCGGTCCCAACAGCTTCGACGCACTGACGACCGAGAAGGACGTCCGCGATTTCTTCACGGCTCATTTTCCGGACGCGGTGCCGCTGATGCCGACGCTGGCGCAGGATTACCTTGCCAACCCGACGAGTTCCCTGGTGACGGTACGCTGCGCACCGTGGTTCCACGGGGGCAACGTGGTCCTCGTCGGCGACGCGGCGCACGCGGTCGTGCCCTTCTACGGGCAGGGCATCAACGCGGGTTTCGAGGACTGTGTGCTGCTTGCCGACACCCTCAAGGAGCACGGTTCCGATCACGAACGGGCCTTGCAGACCTACTACGTCGGGCGGAAGATCCACGCCGACGCGATCGCCGATCTCGCGATCGCCAACTTTCTGGAAATGCGTGACCACGTGGCATCGGCCCGGTTCCGGATGAAGAAGCGGACCGGGCGCATGCTGCACCGGTTGCTTCCCAGGTGGTATACGCCGCTGTACAACCTCGTGTCGTTCACGCTGATCCCGTACGCCGAGGCTGTCCGCCGCACCCGGCGGGCGAAACACGTACTCAGGATCGCGGGGGTCGTGCTTGTCCTGCTGGTCCTCGCTGCCGCGTCATGGGTGTTTCGATGATCTACGACATCAGCCCGCCGATCACGCCGCTTCTGAGGGTCTTCCCCGGCGACACGCCACCGAGTCGCAAGGTGCTGCTGGACATGTCCCGCGGTGACCCGCTGACACTGTCGACGTGGACTTCGACCGTACACGTCGGTGCTCACGCCGATGCGCCGAGCCATTACGGCCTCGACGGGAGTACGATCGAGCAGCAACCCCTGGAGCTGTACTGCGGGCCGTGCCGCGTCATCCACGTCGCCGCCGAACGCGGGCAACTGATCACGATCGAGATGCTGCCGGCGGAGATCGACACCGAGCGGCTGATAATCGCGACGGGAACCTACCCGGATCCCACCAACTGGAACGACGACTTCGCCGCACTGTGCCCGAAGCTGGTTGACCACTTCGCCGCCCGGGGCGTGCGGCTGGTCGGTGTCGATACGCCCAGTGTTGACCCCGCCGACTCAAAGGACCTGCCGGCGCACCACCGCTTCCTGGCCAATGACATGGCGATAATCGAGGGCCTGGTGCTGTCCGACGTGCCGGCCGGAGAGTACGAATTAATCGCCCTGCCTCTCAGGCTTTCCGGGTTTGACGCCAGCCCGGTCCGTGCGGTCCTCAGAACCTGTAAAGCGAACCCATCTTCCGGCAATTCTTGACCAGGATCACTGCTTCCGGCAGGTTTACATTGGATTGTTGTGCCATGCGGAGAGCATTCACACTTATCGAGATCCTGATCGTCGTCGTGATTCTCGGAGTGCTGGCGGCGATCGTGATTCCCCAGTTCACCGACGTCACCGGTGAGGCGCAGCGGACGGCGTTCGTCAACAGCGCCCAGATCTTCGTGGCCGCGGCCAAGCGCTACGAGCTCGACTACGGTGAGTATCCGGACGCGGGGCACGGCAAGCTGCCCGACGGCTTCGGCGACTACATCCAGTCGAACAAGTGGGAGGGTGCGACCCCGATCGGCGGCGAATGGGAAGCGAAGGAGGACAAGGACGGGATCACGGCGGTGCTCGGAGTCCACTACGAAGGAAACGATCCGGATCATGACCCGGCAAGAATGCTGGTTATTGACGAGATGGTGGATGACGGCGACCTGGCCACGGGCGCGTTCCGGCAATTCGGCGACAAGCACTACTTCTTCATCGTTGCGCAGTGAGCGATGACCTTCAACTCGACGTCGATCGCGGTGGGAAGCGCCCCGACCTCGACGGTCGTACGCGTGGGGTTGGGCATGCCGTCGCCGGCGAAGTACTCAGCGTAGACCGGGTTGTAGGTGTCGAAGTCGCGTTTCATGTTCGTGAGGAACACAGTGACGTCGATGATGTCGGCCCACTTCGCGCCGGCTTCCTCCAGGATCACGCGGACGTTCTCGAAGCACGCCCGGCACTGCGCCTCGATGCCGTCGGGGATGTCGGCGCTGCCCCGGGTGCGGGGCCCGACGCCGGACAGGAACAGCAGGTCCCCGACGCGCTTCGTGTACGGGTAGGCACCGACGGGTTCGGGCGCGCGCGAGCTCACGGGTCTTTCATCCTGATACAGACGTTCTTCGGTTCAGTGAAGAACCGCAATGCCTCGTCGCCGCCCTCGCGACCCAGCCCGCTGGACTTCATGCCGCCGAACGGCACCCGCAGGTCGCGCAGCAGCCAGCAGTTCACCCACACCGTACCGCACTGCAATCGCCCGGCCACGTGGTGTGCGCGGTCGAGATCGTTCGTCCAGACCGACGCGGACAGGCCGTAGCGAGTGATATTGGCCAACTCGACGGCCTCGCGGGTGTCGTCGAACGGCATGATCGTGACCAGGGGGCCGAAGATCTCCTCCATGTTCGTCCGGCAGCGGGCGTCGAGCCCCGTGACGACCGTCGGCTCGAGGAACACGCCGTCGCGGCAGCGGTCACCGAGCGTGTCCGGCGCCGGACGCCGGCCGCCGCAGGCGATGGTGCCGCCTTCGGCCCGGGCAAGCTCGATGTACGACTCGACCTTGGCCCGGTGCTCGGCGGAAATCAGCGCGCCGAGGTCCGTTCCGTCCTGCATGGGGTCGCCGACGGTGAGGGCCCGGGTGCGCTCGACGAATGTCTCGACGAACCGATCGTAGATCGGGCGCTCGACCAGCACCCGCGAGCCGCACAGGCATATCTCGCCCTGGTTGGAGAACGCCGCGCGGACGCTGGTGGCCAGGGCCTCGTCGAAGTCCGCGTCGGCGAAGACGATCGTCGGGTTCTTCCCGCCGCATTCCAGGGCGAGCCGCTTGAACATCGGCCCGGCGGTGCGGGCGATCTGCGCGCCGGTCTCGGTGCCGCCGGTGAACGAGATCGTCGGTACGTCAGGGTGGCTCACGATCGCCGCGCCTGCCTTGGCGCCGCGGCCGTGGACGATGTTGAGCACGCCCGGGGGCAGCCCCGCCTCGATCGACAGCTCCGCGAGCCGGTGGGCGGTCATGGGCGCAAGCTCCGAGGGCTTGCCGACGGCCGTGTTTCCCGTGGCCAGCGCCGGGGCGACCTTCCAGCTGAACAGGTACAGCGGCAGGTTCCACGGCGAGATGAGCCCCGCCACGCCGCGCGGCCCGCGCAGCGTGATGTTGATCGCCCTGGCATTGCTGGTTTCGGTCTGATGAGTCACGCCGCTGGTGTGCAGGATCGCCGTGGCGAAGAACCTGAAGTTGTCGACCGCGCGGGGGATGTCGACGCTCCTGGCGACGGCCAGCGGTTTGCCGGTGTCGATCGACTCCAGCGTCGCGAGCTCGTCGAGGTGCTGCTCGATGAGCCCCGCCAGCCTCAGCAGCAGCTGAGACCGTTCGGCCGCCGGCGTCCGGGACCATCCGGGAAACGCCGCCCCGGCCGCCTCCACCGCGTGGGCGACGTCGCGCTGGTCGCTGTCGGGGACCTGAGCGCATACTTTGCCGGTGGCCGGGTCGATGTCGTCGAAGTAGGATCCGCCCGCCGGATCGACGAGGCTGCCGCCGATATAGTTCGCGAGCTTCATTGCGCCGCCAGGCGCCCGCCGTCGATCGGCAGGTTGACCCCGTTGATGTAGCTCGCCGCCGGTGACGCCAGGAACGCGGCGACCGAGCCGATGTCGTCGGGGGTTGCGAATCTTCCCAGGGGCACGTTGGCGATCATCTGCTGCTCGATTTCGGGAACCGTTGACCCGGCCCGGTCGGCCCGGCCCTTGATGAGCGAGTCCAGCCGCGCGGTCTTCGTGTAGCCCGGCAGGATGTTGTTGACGGTGATGCCGAACGGACCGAGCTCGCTCGCGAGCGTCCGCCCCCAGTTCGCGACGGCCCCGCGCGTCACGTTGGAGATGCCCAGGCCCTTGATGGGCATGACGACCGAGGTCGAGATGATGTTGATGATGCGGCCGTAGCCCTCGTCGCGCATCCCCGGCGCCGTCGCCTGCACCAGCACCTCGTTGCAGAGGATGTGCTGGCTGAATGCCTTGACGAGGGCTTCGGGATCGGCCTCGAAAAGGGGCCCGGCCGCCGGGCCGCCGGTGTTGTTCAGCAGGATGTGGATCGGTCCGTTCGTCTCGATGAATTCGCCTACGCGGGCACGTACCTGCTGCCAGTCCGCGAAGTCGGCGACAACGCAGCCGTGCGTCTGGCCGTGGTCGGCCGGCAGTTCGCCCCGGACCCGCCCGAGGGCTTCCTCGTGGCGGGCCATGACCGTGACCTCGGCCCCCTGCCGTGCCATCGCGACGGCACAGGCGTGGCCGATCCCCTGCGTGCTTCCGCAGACCAGCGCTTTCCTGCCTTGCAGTGTGTACGTCATCGCCGTTCAGAATATCATCTCCGGTCATGAGTGACCCCGGACCGACCGTTCTGGCCGTGAACATCTCCGCCGGCGGAATCCCCAAGCTGCCCGTCGCCGTCGGGCACGTGACGAACAGCGGCCTGGAGGGAGATGCCCACGATCACGAGAAGCACAACACCCCGTTGCAGGCGATCAGCCTCATCAGCGTCGAGGTCCTGGACGACCTGCGGGCGGAGGGCTTCGACGTCGGGCCCGGCGCCACCGGCGAGAACCTCACCGTGCGCGGGCTGGATGTCGACGGGCTGCAACCCGGCGTTCGCCTGGTCTTCTCCGGCGGGGTCGTTCTGGAGTACACCAAGAGGCGCCAGCCGTGCTACGTGCTGGACGCGATCGACGCGGACCTGAAGAACGTCGTCCGGGATCGCTGCGGGGGGTACACGAAGGTCATCACCGGCGGCGACGTCCGCGCCGGCGAGACCATCGAACTGCGTCATGTATGACCGGTGGCCGCACACCGGCGCGGTCCTGGCCGGCGGTGCCGGCCGGCGCATGGGACGGCGCAAGGACTCGTTGCCCTTGCCCGGCGGCCGTTCGATGCTGGAGACGGTGGCCGCGGCGCTCGCCGGAACCTGCCGCGACGTCGTGGTCGTCGGCGACGCCGAGACTGTCATGACGCGGATCGAGGACCTGCGTCCGGGCCAGGGGCCTCTGGGCGGTATCGAGGCACTGCTCGCCTCGAATCTCGATACGCATTACCTGGTCTGCCCCTGCGATCTGCCGATGGTGACAGCGGCGGTCCTGCGCCGATTGACCGTCGCCACCGGAGCAGTCGCGACGGTGTTTCACGTCGACGGGGAGCCGGACTTCTGGCCGCTGCCGGCGAGGATCTCGGCCGGCGCGCTGGCCCTGGTGCGCAGCCACCTCGATGGCGGCCGCCGCGCTGTCCACGACCTGGTTCGGGCGCTGGATCCGAACGTGATCGCGCTGCCACGCGAGGAGTCAAAGGCACTTGCGAACGTGAACACGCCGTCGGACTACGAGGCGCTGCGGTGAAGGTGACACTGGACCGCGTGCGGCACGTCGCTCGCACCCGTTTCGGCATCCGGACTCTCCGCCCGGAGCAGGTGGAGGCTCTCAAGGCCGTCTTTGCCGGCCGCGACACGATGGCGGTCCTTCCCACGGGCTACGGCAAATCGCTCATCTACCAGGTGCCCGCGGTGCTCTCGGACCGCCCGACGCTCGTCATTTCACCGCTGATCGCCCTCATGCAGGATCAGCAGCGCGGCCTGCGGGCCAGGGGCATACCGGTGGTCCGTCTCGACAGCACCCTGCGCGCGGCGGAGCGCCGTGAGAACCTTGCCCGGATATGCAAGGGTGGCCCGTTGGTCATCCTGACCACGCCCGAGACGCTGGAGTCCACCGTCGCGCGGCCGGCACTGCTCCAGGCGCGACCGCGACTGCTGTGTGTCGACGAAGCCCACTGCATCTCCGAGTGGGGCCACGATTTCCGGCCGTCGTACCTGCGAATCGACGTCGAGCGAAAATCGTTGAACATTCCGCAGGTCCTGGCGTTGACGGCGACGGCGACGCCGCGGGTGCGCCGGGACATCGCTGCGCGACTCGGCATGAACACGCCCGTCGAGATCGTCGCGCCGCCTCACCGGGCGAACCTGAAGCTTTCCGCCGAGATCGTGCCGGGCGCGTACAAGATCACCCGCGCCGGGGAGCTTCTTCGGCGGCTGCGCCGACCTGGCATCGTGTATTGTTCGACCAAGGTCGCGGTGGACGAGATCTACGGGGCGCTGATCAAGGCGCGGATACCGTGCGCCCGGTACCACGGCGGCATGACCAACGACGAGCGAACCCGGACGCTCCGGATGTACATGAAGTCCGGACGCAGGAAGGTCATGGTCGCAACCAGCGCCTTCGGAATGGGCGTCGACAAGCCGGACATCCGGTACATCATGCACTTCCAGGTGCCGGCATCGATGGAGCAGTACGCCCAGGAAGCCGGCCGCGCCGGCCGCGACGGCCGCCCGTCGCACTGCATCCTTCTCTTTGACCCGTCGGACCTGAAGATCCAGGAGTTCCTCCAGAACAAGAGCCGCCCCAGCCCGGCGCAACTCACGCGCGTCGGCAAGGCACTGGCCGCATGGGCCGAGCAGGGCGAGCCCGTGGAACCCAAGGCGCTGGCGCTCTCGGCGGGTGTGCCGATGACGACCGTCCGTTCGCTGTGCACCCAGCTCGAACTGGGGGGTTTGATCAGGAAGGAGCGTGGCCACGGCTATGTCTCGACCGTGGAGCCGCAGGCGCTACGCGACGGCGTCAAGGATCTCGCCGGGCGATTCGAGATCGAGCGGCGCCAGGACGTCCGCCGCCTGCGGGCCATCACCGAGTACGTCGAGACCGAGGACTGCCGCAGCGTGTTCATACGCCGCTGGTTCGGCGAGGAGGACCCGCCCCGGTGCGGCAACTGCGATCGCTGCGAAGAGCACGGCTGGCGCAGGCCGTCGAGCCGCCGCCGAACGCGCCGCCGCGGGCCGCGCCGGCGCCGTCGGCGTCGATCGTGACAATACCCATCTTATGGCGCCGGATACCCATCTATGGCGCCAGATACCCACCTATGGCGCCAGATACCCACCTGTGGCGCCAGATACCCACCTGTGGCGCCAGATACCCACCTGTGGCGCCAGGAACCCGCCTGTTCCAACGAAGCACCAGCGCGCGGTAGCAGTGCTTGCGTAGACGTCACCTTGGCCGAAACAGCGGAGGCAGATCCCGAAATCCGCTCAACACCCTTGCGACGTCGATGCCAACGCGAGCCTTGCGATAGAAGATGAGATACGTGCCGACCGGGAACGAGCGGACCGCTCGCACGAGATCGGAGCGGTCACGACCCATGTCGGGTGAGCGTGCCAGTGATTGGCATGTGTCGTAGATACGATCGAGGAACTGATCGGCGGCCTCGACACTGTCCTGGGCAATGAAGACCCAGATTTCGACGAGGTCGTTTTCGGCTTCCTCGGCGAACCTGACTCGACTCATGCTCGCTTCTTGCGACGGCGTGAGGCAAGGCGTCGCTTGCCTGTTGACCTGATGCGGTCAACGGCACCACGGTCGAGCGGGCTGGAGCGGCCCGTCTTGAGCTGCGTGAGGCCCTTCTGCACTTCGCCGCGCAAATCCTCCAGGCGTGCATCAAGTAGGCGGTCGCGCTCGTCCATGAGACGGAGGGCGTCGCGGACGACCTCACTCGACGATCCATACAAACCAGAGGCTACCTTGTGCGCGATGAATTCCTCCAGTTCCGGCGTAAGCGAGACGTTCACAAGCGCGTTCCTTTCACGGGAGAGCATACTCGCAATAACGAAGATTGTCAAGGATTGCTATACCGTCGTGTCTGCACTCGCCTGCGAATCGGCATAGACTCACCGGCTGTGTGCTATGGGCGAGAACACTCGACGGATCCGGCGAGAGAAGAAGACGATCTCGGTGATGATCGAGATGTACTGCCGCAACCGTCATGACGGTCCCGGCGGCACGCTGTGCGACGGCTGCTCGGAGTTGCACGATGACGCGATGCAACGCATCGACGAGTGCCCGCTGTGCCTGGCCAAGCCGACGTGCGCCAACTGTCCGATCCACTGCTACCGGCCCGAAGTACGGGGGCATGTCAGGACGGTGATGCGGTACTCCGGGCCACGGATGTGGGGGCGACACCCCGTGCCGGCATTGTTGCACGAGCTTGACGGCCTGCGGAAGGTCACACTGCCGGCGGGGCCGACACGCCCGTCCGGTCGGCCTCGATCGTGACGAACGTGTTCTTGAAGCTCGGCGTTCCCGATCGTGGATCGGCCTCGGACGGAATGATCGCGTTCGCCTCGGGGTAGTACATCACCGCGTTGCCCTGGCGGACGTCCACTTCGCGCACCAGCACGCCGGAGATGGCGCCGACCTCGCTGCGCACGGTGACGGGCTGGTCAACGGCGAGCCCCAGCCGGGCGATGTCGTCATGGTTCATCATGATGACGTCCCGTCGATCCTGGCCCCGATACACGTCGTGCTCCTCGTAGACGACCGTGTTGAACTGGCCCTCGGAGCGCACGGTCATGAGGCGCAGTTCGTGTTCGCCGTGTTCGGGAAGCTCCACGACATGGAACTTCGCCCGGCCGTTGCCGGTCGCGAAACGCGGCTCGTGGAAGGTCCGGCCGCTGATCTGGAACTCCTGCCGCGTGTCGTCGATCAGCCCGATCTTCTCGTAGCCGGGGATGACCCTGGCGATCGCCTGGCGGATCCGAGCATGGTCGCGCAGCGCCGAAAAGTCCACCGGGGACGCGTCGCCGAGCACGCGCTCGGCGAGGTCGATGATCGCGGCGGTCTCGGCGCGCGGTCCCTCGTGCCTGGGCGTGCCGCCATCGCTGAGACGCACGAAGTTGAACATCGACTCCTGCGTCGTAGCCTGGGGCTCCTCGTCGCGGGGGAGCACCGGCAGAATGATCGTCTCGCGGCCGCGCCCCCGAACATGGCCCGTGTTCAGCGTCGTGCTGAAGTACGTCACGAGGTCGATCCTCGACATCGCCCGGCTCGCGAGCACCGCGTCATGGTTGGACCCGAAGAGGTTGCCGCCGAGGCACGACGCGAAGCGGATTCTTCCATCGGCTGCTCGCCGCATCGAGCCGAGCGTGTCGAGACCCTCGGCCGCGGGAAGCGTCACGCCGAAGGTTTCCTCCATGCGCCGGGCGACGACGGGCTTGAGCTTCGGGGCCACGCCCATCGAGCCCATGCCCTGGACGTTGGAGTGCCCGCGCAGCGGCAGCAGGCCGCAGTGGGGCCGCCCCACCATGCCCCGAGACAGGGCGAGGTTGGCGATCGCCTGGACGTTCTCGACGCCGTGGCGGTGGTGGGTGATGCCCATCGCCCAGCAGAAGATGGTCTTGCGGGACGCGGCGTACATCTCGGCCACGCGATCGATCGTGTCGCGGGGCACGCCTGACTGCGCGACCAGAACGTCCCACGACAGCCCCTCGATGTGTGCTCGCAGGGGCTCCCACCCGTCGGTGTGGTCGCGCACGAACGGCTCGTCCACGGCGCCGCGCTCCATGATCGCCTTGATGAGCGCCGTCAACAGGGCGATGTCGCCCCCGATGTGCGGCGTCACGTAGACGTCGGCGATCCTTGATCCCAGCAGCAGACTGCGAATGTCCGAGGGGACCTTGAACCGCTCCAGGCCGACCTCGCGCAGCGGATTGACAACCACGATCCGGCCGCCGCGGCGCCGCAGCTCCATGAGCGTGCGCATGAGCCGCGGGTGATTGGAGGCGGGGTTCGCCCCGATGATGAAGACCAGGTCGCAGTGGTTCAGGTCGTCCAGCACGACCGTGGCGGTGCCCGAACCCGTCACCGATGTCAGCGCCACCCCTGACGGCTGGTGGCAGTAATAGGAGCAGTTGTTGACGTTGTTGGTGCCGTACAGTCGCGCCCAGAGCTGGTACACGAACCCCGCCTCGTTGGAGGACCGTCCGCTGAAGTAGAAGAAGGTCTCGTCCGGTTTGGTCTTGCGGAGCTTCGCCGCGATGCGGTCGAGCGCCTCGGACCAGCTGATCGTCTTGTAGTGACTGTCCAGCGGCCCGGCGAGAAGCGGCTCGGTGAGCCGGCCCGCCGCCTCCAGCTCGCGCGACGAGAAACCGGCGAGTTGCTCCAGCGAGAACTCGTCGAAGAAGTGCTCCGGGATTCGGCCCTGCATGTCCGAGGCCATCGCCTGGATCGACTTCTTGCACACCTCCGGGTAGCGGCCAAGTTCGTTGCGCATGCCGCCGGCCTGCCCGCCCATCCCCAGCGCGCACGTCTTGCAGGTGTTCTTCGAGCGAAGGGCCCTGAACATTCGCAGGAGCCCCCCGGACTGCCGGGCCTTTCCAAGCGCGTAGCCGATCGCTCTCCAACCGCCGCCAGCTTTCGGCCGTCGCATGGTGTCATGAAATATAGCAGATTCAGCGCTGTAGAGGCAGCCGATCGCTTGATAAGATTTCGGTGTCTGTTAGGATAGCCGAAACACCGGGAGGTACCATGATTGCAACCGATTTCCGAAGCGCCGAGACGTTCGAACTGCCCCTGGCACTGACCGGCGGGCTCTCTGCCGACGAAGCCGATCGGAGGGGCGCCGTCGCCCCG
>JADFOJ010000051.1 GCA_022562915.1 Planctomycetota bacterium
ACCAGAAGCGATCCGAGGTGACTGACCTCGAAGCACTGATCGAGGAGACCGAGAGGTTGCAGGCGAAGGCCTTCAAGGACCTGCTCAGCAAGAACAAGCAGATCAGGAAAATGCTCGCCCCCGGTAAGACCTCCAAGTCGAAGAAGTCGACCCGTCGGCCCCGCAAGACGAAGCCCGATGAGCCCGACACATCGGACCCGGGCCCGTCCACGACCGGCCTGCCCTATACCGACCCGTTCTGATCACGGCGCCGTTGCCCCGGGGCCGGTTACGCAAAGTTGTCTAGAATCGCCTTGCGACCGCGCGTAGCTCAGCCGGGATAGAGCAGCCGCCTTCTAAGCGGCAGGTCGCAGGTTCGAATCCTGCCGCGCGGGCTTTCCGGCCCCCAGGACCGTCCCCGGCGCCTGGAATCCGCCCGCGCGCAAAAAAATCCGCCTTCCGCGCAGGATCACCGGCAAATCTGCATAGATACCTGTAGAGCCGCTTATCGCCGGCTCGTCTGGAGGTCCGAATGAACCATCGACCCGTTCACAACGGCCGGCGGCACGCCGGCGCCACGATGACCGAGGCCCTCGTGGCCCTGGTGTGCCTGCTCGCGGCATCGGCAGTCATGCTGCCGGCGCTGGGCCAGTTCAACCAGACGGTCACGGTCTCCAGATCGATGAACAAACTGCGGGTGCTGCACGAGGCGCTGGAGTGCTACGCCGCCGACTGGAACGACCGCCAGTTTACGGGCGTTCCGGACGACCTCGGGGTCGTCGGCGGAAGCTGCGGTGCCTACGTCACCGAGTTCGGTTGCTACCCGACGCTCTTCGCGGGCCTGGGCTGCAACGGAGCGTTCTGGGCTTTCTGGGGCGGATGTGGCGCGGGGGGGAGTTGCCAGGGCAACAACGTCGGCACGCGGCCCATCCTGTTCGACCCGGACCTTCCCATAGGCGTGTTCCGCCTCCCGCAGGTGAAGCCGATCCACGATTACCTCGATGGCCGGTTCTACAGCCCGACGTTCTTCGCCCGGCTGGATCACAAGGCGTTCACCGCGGCGCTGCCCGCGTTCAGCGTGGACTGCGAGTTCGTGGAGGACGTCGGGACGATCCCGTCGAGCTATATGTTCTCACCGGCGGCGATGTATCACCCCGACGTCCTGAGGGCGCCGTCACGGGGCGGCTTCCAGCACCCCGACACCTTCGACCAGGGCTACCAGTCGCCGTCGGTCACACAGGTCCGCCACCCGGGCCTCAAGACCTGGATGATGGAGCACAACTGGCTGCGGAACCCGCCCGCGGAGTGCAATCCCGACTACCAGGACATTTACGGCGGGTTCTCCGCCGACTGCGATCCATACCTCTTCAACCACGGTGCCGACGCCGAGCCGCTGGCGCTCTTCTTCGACGGATCCGTTGAACCGCTTCGCACCGGTGACGTCGCCGAGGACGATGCCAAGGTCCTGAGCCGGACCGGAGGCGTCGACGGCCTCTGGAGCCGGGATACGCCCTTCGGCGAGAGCGGCTACTTCGGCGACCTGTCGTTCGACGGCATCGTCGTCAGCCACCACGTTCTGACCACCGGCGGGATCCTCGGCCGCGACCGGCTGCGGCGACCCGCCGCCACCGCCACGGGAGTCGCGCGATGATGAAGAGCACATACCGATCTCAACACGGCCTGACGATACTCGAGGTCCTCGTGGTCCTTCTGGTGCTTGTCATGCTGACGGGCCTCGCCCTCCCCGCGATCACGGCGACGACCTGCGACGAGCTCAAGAACGTCTCGATCCGTAATCTCCAGTCGCTTCACTTCGCTCACACGCTGTATGCGCTGGACTGGAACGACCGCCAGGTCACCTGGGCACGCGATGACCTGGGTGCCTTCGACGGCGACGTTCAGGCGTACAACCGGGCCCACGGTTGCAAGGACCCGTTCGATCCCGGCTGCCAGCCGCCGGTCGTTGCCGGCGTGGACTGCGGCGGCACGTTGCAGGCTTTTGATTTCCCGCAGGGCGCCTGGGCTGTCCAGCCGATCAACTTCCCCGGTCCCCCTAATCAAAGTCAATCCGTCGCGGGCCTGGGCAGCTTCCGGGTTCCCAACGCGCGGCCGTTTCACGAGTATGTCAACGGCCGGTTCTTCGATCCGACGTTCTACGCCCCCAAGGACGCGCCGGTCTTCGAGCAGGTGCTACCGCTGTTCGAGCAGGACTGCGAGTTCGTCGCCGAGGGTGCCGACCTCGTGCTGTCGTCGAGCTACGTCCTGTCGCCGGCGGCCATGTTCCACCCGAGCGTGCTCAGCCTCGATCCCGGCACCGGGCTGTTCTGGCGAGCCCCCTGGGAGTTTGCCCAGGGCTATGAGTCGCCCAGCGTCAGCCAGGCGAGGTACCCCGACCGGAAGTCGCGCATGATCGAGCACAACTGGCTCCAGAACCCGGCGGAACCGTGCAATCCCTCATTTGCCGGATGTGTGCCGTACTTCTTCAATCACAGCTCCTTCTCGGTGCCGATGACGCTCTTCTACGATGGCCACGTCAACGGGCTCTCGCCCTCGGAGGCGATCCGCTCGGAGCATCGGGTCTTCGCCCAGACCGGCAACAGGCTGTGGACCCGCGACACGCCCTTCGGTGCAAACGGGTACTTTGTCGAGAATGCCTACGACTTCGCCCAGACGTCGTTTCACATCCTCACGATCGACGGCATCCTCGGCCGCGACACTCTGGAATAGCCGCGCCTACGGGCAAAGCCCCCAGTTGGCCAGCAGGTCCAGGAACTCGACGATGCCGACGCCGCCGCCGTTGAAGTCGCAGGACGTACCGGCCTGGCCCCACTCGCCCAGCAGCGCCAGGAAATCCACGATGCCGACGAGCCCGTCGCCGGAGCCGTCGCAGTCCCACGGGCACGGCTCGGTCCCGATGGAGATGGAAAAGACGCTGCGGCCGTAGGTGCCGGCGTAGAGCACCCGGTTCGGCTGGTCCAGCGCCAGCGAAGTTGCCACGACGTTGGGAAGGTCCGTGCCGAGCGCGCTCCACGAGATGCCGCCGTTGAGCGTCTCGTACACGCCAAGATCAGTGGCCACGAAAGAGCGCCCGGGGTTGTCCGGGTCGGCCACGAGCCCGTTGACCGGCGCGTCCGGAAGATTGCCGGCGATCGCCTCCCAGTTCGCGCCGAGATCGGTCGTCCGAAAGACGCGCGGCAGCGCCTCGGCCCATCGGAAACCGGAGATCGTCACGTACGCGGTCGAGGCCGAGAACGGGTCCGTGCCGACCGATGTGACCCACCTCACCGGCAGAGCCGCCGAGACGTCGGTCCACGTTGCGCCGCCGTTGGTGCTGACGTGTACGAAGCCGTCGTCGCTGCCGGCCCAGATGATGTTGCCGTCCAGCGGTGACACCGCCAGCGTGGTGAGTGTTCCATTCACCTGGCCGTTGATGCCCTCATGAGGCCCGCCGGTGAGGTCCGGGCTGATCGCGGTCCAACTCGTGTTGCTTAGGCTCCGGTAGAGCCTGTTGGTTCCGAAGTACCGGGTGTCCGGGTCCGTGGGATCCTGGACCAGCGGGCTGTTCCAGTTGTGGCGGTCCGCACCGCCGATCCCGTTGGTGGCGCCGCTGAAAGAGGCTCCGCCGTTGCCGGAGAACGCGAGGTTGCCGAACTGGGACTGCGCCCAGATCCGGTTCGAGTCGTTCGGATGAACCAGCGGCTGGAACCCGTCCCCGCCGAAGATCCCGATCCAGTCGTCGACGGCACCGGTCTGCGTGCGGTTGGTGCCGTTGTCCTGCGCCCCCAGGTACAGCGCGTTCGCGTTGTTCGCGTCCAGCGCGATGCGGTACGCCTGCGTCACCGGCAGATCGAAGAGCTTGGTCCAGATGGTCCCGCCGTTGGCCGACCGGTACACGCCTCCGTCGTTGCCCTCGTACAGGACGTGTTCGGGACCGGGGCCGAAGCCGAGGCCGTGATGGTCCACGTGCATGCCGCCGGAGGTGTTCTGCCAGGACGCGCCGCCGTTGGTGCTCCGGAAGAACGGCAGGCCAAGCACGTAGATCGTGTCCGGGTCCGCCGGGTGCGTGCGTACGTTGCCGAACCACCAGCCGAAGGACGAATAGACGTTCGCCAGCGCAGCGTCGTTGGTCCGGCTCCAGGTGAAGCCGCCGTCGGTCGATCGAAAGAGGCCGTCGAAGAACCCGGTCCGGTCGGCGTAGACGACATGCATCACGTCCGGCAGGGAGGCAGCCAGGCTCACGCCGATGCGGCCGCCGTCGGGGCCGGGCGCGGGCAGACCGCCGCTCACCAGGGCCCACGCGTCGCCCCCGTTGGTGGTGCGGTAGACCGCGCAGCCCGGGCCTCCGTAGTCGAAGAACTCGGACTGCCGGAGGCGCTGCCACATGGCCGCGTACAGCACATCGGGGTCGTCGGGCCGCATGATCAGGTCGACGCACCCGGTCCGGGAGTCGACAAAGAGCACCTGCTCCCAAACAGTACCGCCGTCGGTGGTCCGGTAGACGCCGCGTTCGGGATTGGTCTCCCAGAGAAAGCCCATGACCGCCACGAAGATCCTGTTGGAATCGGTGGGATCGATCCGGATGCGGCCGATGGATCCGCTGTCCGGGAGCCCGATGAACTCCCAGGAGTCGCCCTGGTCGATCGAACGGAAGAGGCCCGCGCCGCCGTACGCCACGCTGCCGCCGCCGGGGTTCACCTCGCCGGTCCCGGCGTAGATCACGTCGGGATTGCCCGGATCAATGGCGACGGCCCCGATGGAGAGCACGGGTTGGTCGTCAAACAGCGGAGTCCAGCTCTGCCCGCCATCGACGCTTCGCAGCACGCCCCCCTCGGCCGCACCGGCGTAGACGATGTTTCCATCGAACGGATGGACCGCGATGCAGGTGATGCGGCCGCCGATGTTCGTCGGCCCGCGCTGGGTCCAGGACGCCGATCGAGGGCCCTCGACCATCTTCAGAGCAGAGGCCTGGGCCTGTGCCAGCCTCCATCGCTCGCGCGGGATCGCGCCGAGCGGGAATGCTCGCTCCGCGAAGAACCGCGGATTGGGAGATTTCGGCGGCAGGCCGTCGCCGCGAACCTGCGAGTATGTCTTGACGGACACGACGGGCCCGGGAGACAGGAGGGTCGCGACCGCGACGACGGCGCCGAGGGCCGCGACAAGGCTGAGCGCTCGGGCGATCCGTAACGGAGAAGAACGAGCGAGATCGGGTACCGTCATCGGAACAAGTGAAGGGTCGCTGGTTCAGAAGGTCAAGCCGCTTTATGATGGTCGATAACTCACAGGTGCCGCAACGAACTATCGGAGATTCAAATCCTCCGGCTGGCAAGGCTGGGTCCACTGCGACTGGCAGACCATTCTGTGCCACACGGACCCGCTGGACCGTTTCCTGGAGTGGACCAGTCAACTCGTGCACGAGCGGTCCATGTCCTGTACATGGCGCGTCGAGGCCCCAGGACAGACGGTCTTTGTCAAGCTCGTCTCCTCGGCGAGTCGCCCGCCCGTCACCCCGGGGCGATGGGAAGCGCAACTCAAGCACTCCCTGCGACCCTCGGTCGCCCTGCGTACGCACCGCGTGAGCCAACGCATGGTCGAGCGTGGTCTGCTCGTACCGGAGGTCCTGTTGGCGGCCAGTCGCCGGCACGGTTGGCGCCGTGATGATCTACTGGCCACCAGGGCGGTGACGGGTTTCTCGCTGGTCGAAGCGCTCACGGACGGTTCATGCCGGGACGTCGTCCACGAGACGTTTCGAATGGTCGGCCGGCGAATTGCAGACCTGCATCGAGCCGGCTTCGTTCACGGCCACCTCCTGCCGGGGCATGTCTTCATCACGCCCGATCGGACGGACGTGTGTTTCCTGGACAACGATGAAACGCGCCGGCGGCCCGGCGGCATGAGGGAGGCGGACCGGCGCAACAATCTGACTCAACTCGTGTCGCGGATGCGCGCCGGACATCTGCCCGGTACATCCGGCGCCGTGCGATGTCTGCTCGAGGCCTATTTCGATGCGATCGGTGTGTCGGGACGACATCGACGACGATGGCATTACCGTCTCCTGACACGCGTCCGCAAACGATCTCAGAAGCGTTCCCGGCGACGCGTGCATCGGGTTGCAGCGACCGGCGCGTGAGCTGCCCCGGCTTACGCGGACCAGCTTGCCAGCAGTTGGAGAAAGTCCACGATCCCCACCTCGCCGTCGCCATCGAGGTCGCCCGGGCACGGCTCCGGCGGGGCCGGGCACGGTCCCCAATTGCCCAGGAGCAACAGGAAGTCGGCGATGCCGACGAGGCCGTCGAAATCCAGGTCCGCGGGATCGAACTCGGGCGTGAACCCGGTGACCCACGTCCGCCAACTGCCACTGACAGTGGTCTCGTGGTGCGCCCACATCGTGATCCCATCGACCGGATCCACGTTCACCGCGCCGTAGTCGCCCCAGCGCCCGGTGGTATCCGGGCCCGTGCTCGTCTGGCGGATGACGTCGGGCCTGAACGTGCCGGGCGGGTCGCCGGCGAACCGGAACGCCGTGGCCATGGAGATGAACTCCGTCGACGCGCTGCGGGCGAAGACCATCGCCGCGTTGCCGTGTGCGTCGACGGTGATGGCGGAGAAGAACGTGCGGACCCCGGGGCCGGGATCGATCTCGCCTGACTGCACGAGTCGGGGCATCATGCCGGAGTCGGGCCATCCGTTCATGGCGAACTCGTACCACCGGGCCAGCACGCGATTGCCGTTGATGTGATGGGTGGCCCACAGTGAACCGTTGCGGTACGCCGCGCTCCAGAACCGCGCGTCGAACGTCTCGGGCCGCACGCTGGTGCCCATCTGCGGCGGGTCCTCAGGCGGTCCGTACGCCGGCACCGTAAGAGTCGCGAAGGACAACAACGGGTTCGTAAGGGCGTTGCGGATCGCGATCAGCTTCACCGTGGTGGCATTCTGCGACTCGCTGTGCTCGACGAGGTACAGCGCGGGCGGGTCGTCGTGGCTCACCGGCCCCATGGCGGCGGACTGGGTTGACGTCGGGATGGCGAACGAGTTGACGGCGGCCGGCGGGTTCCCCGCCAGCAGCGACGCCTTGTCGAAGACGAACATCGGGTAGGGAACCGGCCCGCCGAAACCGTCGCCGCTGATGTACACGGTGTCCGCGTCCACGGCGATGTTCGGGCTGTCGAAGGTCAGCCCGGCCAGGGCCGTCGTCGAGAACCGGTACTTGTGCCAGGTGCCGTTGGGGTCGGAGTCGTCGGAGACCGCCAGCAGCGCGAAGGACTCATTGCCGGGAGTGTCCTCCGTCGCCATGGCGAAGAACCGCCCGCTCAACTCGTCGTAGAGCACCTCCGGGTCGAAGACGAAGCCCGTCGCGCCGAGGCTTCCCCAGAAGCCGTTGCCGCCCTCGATCCGGTCCTGGAACGTCAGCGTTCCGGACTTCGTGAAGAAGGCGATCGCGCCGTTGGTCATGAGTACGAGATGATCGGGCCCGACCGCCAGGTGCGGGTCGGGCGGGACCCAGCCGGTGCTGGGGATCCCCGTGAACCCTATTCTCCCCGGGCCCAGTAACACCTCGCGCTGCATCCCGTCGGCGATGTCGCGCGCATCGAAGGTCGGCGGCTCGTGCGGCGTGGGTCCCGCCGCGAGGATCACCGGCGGCACCCCCCGGACCCGCGGGCTTCATATCGGGTGTCACGCCCCGGCGAACCTCGGCCAACGCCGCCGGTGCGAGCATCGTCAGGTTGACGCTGGAAGAATCGCCGAAACCGCCGTCACCGCTCCACGCGCAGACGAGCCTGTCTCCCGCGAAAGCAAGGCGCCGCGTACCGGCGGCCGGCCGCATCGCCTGGCGGCCACCGGTGTGACCCGTCATTCGCAGGCACGGTCCCAGTGCTGCGCCGTCGGCGGCATGGAACCGTACGAAGACGCCGGAGCCGTCGCCGTCCGGCGCCGTGACCGCGACGGCGAACCGCCCGTCGTCTGCCACGGCGACAGCCGCGCCGCTGTGACGGCCTCCCGGCGGGCCGGCCTCGAACGGCTCGCCGATGGGGCAGCCGCGGCTGTCAAGCCGCCGCGCCCGCACGGCGTAGTCGCCGTCGGGGCCCGATTGCTCCAGCCAGGCGACGACGTAGCCGCTCGGCCCTGCCGCGATCACCGGCTCGATCGGCGTTGCGGTCAGGGGCCCACTGACGTCGATCGATTCGCCGAAGCGCTGCTCGCCTGCGTCCCAGACCCGTACGGAGATCCGCTGCGGCCGCCGGCTCTCGTCCGCGACGGCATACACCACGGCCAGGTCCCCAGGGGCGCCGGCAACACCGGCGTTGGACGCCCACCTATCCGCGGGAACGCTCACGCGTATCTCGTCGCCGAACACGGCGCCGTCGCCACTGAGCCATCGCGCCCGCACCGCGGTCGCACCGCCGGAACTCACCGTCGTCCACACGACCAGTGCCCGGCCGTCCATCGAGACTGCGACGACCGGGTCGCCCTGGTGACCGTGCACCACCTGGTTGACGAGGACCTCCGAGCCGCCGGCTCCATCGGCATGGGCATCGAATCGCCGCGCGATGATGGCGCCGCCGGAGCCGTCCTGGCCGTGCGACTGCCAGACAGTCCACGCGCTGCCCGTAGAATCGAAAGCCACGGCAGGGCGGCGCTGGTGCGAGAGAGGCCAGAGGCTCAGGCACGTCTCCCCGCCGACGGCGACACCCTCCGCATCGAAGCGCTGCCCGTACACCCCGTACCGCCCGTCGCGCTGCCGGCGGCTCGACCAGACGGCGAAGATGTTGCCTCGCCCGTCGATCGCCAGCGCCGCTTCACCTTGGGTGCTGCGCGAGAAGGTGCTCGCCCGCCACTCGACGCGGTGAAGGTCCGCCGCCAGGGCCAGGCTGAGCAGGCCGGCCATGCCGAAGAGCGCGCTGGTCATGGTGATCGTGTTCCCTTCTTCCTCCACCGGCAAGGCGTCACCGTATAAGGATAGACCGCGTTCGCCGAAAGGGAAGGCCTGTTTCGCTACGGGCGTACGGAGCAGACTCTGTGTGGCACGGTTGAGCGAGTCCGCCGCAGGCGGACGCGGTCGCCCGTGTGGTTGGGCGTCGCACCACGGGCGAATCCGCCTGCGGCGGACTCGACCGTGCCACCCGCGCTGTTGGTTTGCCATCGCTGTGCGAACCTGCCAAGATCGTCGGTGTGGATACGGGTACACAGAGCGGAACCAACGGGGATGGGTGCGCGGTTCGGGTGCGCGGGCTGGTCAAGCGGTACGGTGACCTGGTCGCGGTGGACGGGATCGATTTTGAAGTCCGGCCCGGGGCGTGTCTTGGCGTGCTCGGGCCCAACGGCGCGGGGAAAACGACGACGATCGAGATCCTCGAGGGGTTGAAACCTCCGGACGGCGGGTCCGTGGAGGTGCTCGGCCGCTCGTGGAACGAATCCCCGCGCGAGATCCAGGAAAGGATCGGCGTTCAGCTCCAGGAGACCGAGTTCCAGGACAAGCTCACCGTCTTCGAACTGCTGCGCATGTTCCGAAGCTTTTATCTCCACGGCAGCGACATCGAGTCCGTCGTACGCACGATCGGATTGCAGGAGAAGCGCAACGCCCGCGTCAAGACGCTCTCCGGCGGCCAGAAACAGCGGCTGTCGATCGGGTGTGCCCTGCTGAACGAACCGGAGATCCTCTTCCTCGACGAGCCGACCAGCGGTCTCGACCCGCAGGCGCGACGAAGACTCTGGGAGGTGGTCGAGTCCTTCAAGTCCGGCGGGGGCACGGTGGTACTCACCACGCACTACATGGAAGAAGCCGAGCGCCTTGCAGACGACCTGATCATCCTCGACCACGGCCGCGTGATCGCGCGGGGATCGCCCTCGGCGATCGTCGCCTCGCTGGGTGCCGAGAGCGTGGTCCGGTTCGCGCTCGCCGGCACCGATATCCACGAGCTTGCCGAGGATGAGCTCAACGCGCTCCAGGGCGTCAGGTCCATGCGCTACGAGGGCGCGACGATCTCGCTCTCGGTCGTGGACACGCCGGGCGTGATCGCGGGACTGTTCGATCTGATCGAACGCCGCGGCCTGGTGCTGGAGGACCTGCACACGCATCGCGCGACCCTCGAAGACGTCTTCGTGAGCCTCACCGGGAAGCAGCTGCGCGATGACTAGGCTCCAGGAAATCCGCGAACTCACCCGCGTGCGCGTGTTATTGTTCTTCCGGGAGCCGGAGGCGATCTTCTGGGTGTTCGTCTTCCCGATCGTCCTCGCCGCCGTGCTGGGTTTCGCGTTCCGTTCCGGCGGCATCGAGCCCAGCACCGTCGCCGTCGTGCAGGGCGAGGGGCTCGCGCGGTTGACCGAGGCCTTCGAGCAGGACGAGTACCTCGAGGTCGAGATCTTCGAGGTCCGCGAGGAAGCTTTCGACAAGCTGCGCAAGGCGGCCGTCGACCTCGTGATCGAACCCGGTGACCCGCCGCGAGTGAGCTTCGATCCCGATCGGTCTGAAGCAGCGACGGCGCGATTGCGCGTCGAGCGGGCGTTGATGCCGGCCGCCGACGGCGCCACCGAACCGTTGGTGCAACTCGAACCCGTCACCGAGACCGGCTCGCGTTACATTGACTTCCTGTTTCCAGGACTACTGGGCATGAACCTGATGGGAACGGGCATGTGGGGCGTCGGCTTCGCCATCGCCGACGTGCGCCGGCGGAAGTTCCTCAGGCGGCTCATGGTGACGCCGATGCGCCGCTCGTCGTTCTTCATCTCGTTCATCATGTCGCGGCTGGTCTTTCTCGTGCTGGAGATCGTGGTCCTGGCGGGGTTCGGCCGGTGGATCCTCGGCGTGCCGTTCCGGGGCGATGTCATCTCGTTCATGATCGTGTGCGTATTGGGCGGGGTCACCTTCGCGGGGCTGGGGATCCTGGTGGCGTCGCGCGTGCGGACGATCGAGGGCGTGTCGGGCCTCATGAACCTGGTCATGATGCCGATGTGGCTTGCCTCGGGGGTCTTCTTTTCCTACGAGAAGTTCCCGGACGTCCTGCATCCGGTTCTCCGGCTCTTGCCGCTGACCGCGCTCAACGATTCGTTGCGCGCGGTCATGATCGACGGAGATTCCATCCTTCAGCACGGGTCCGAGTTCGCCGTCCTGGCGTGCTGGTGCGCGGTCACCTTCCTCGTCGCGCTCAAGATCTTCCGTTGGGAATAACCGGCCAGCGACCATCGCCGTCGTGTCTATCGGACGGGTTGACCACCGCGTACCGGGAACCTCTTCCGGCTCGCGAAACGGGGCGATTTCCCTATGCAGGCGGGGTCACGCGTGACCTATATTCCCGTGGGCGGTTCACGGAGGATCGAAGGTGGCGGCACAGCAAGGTGATCTGGGCCCCGTCGCCCCATCGGAGACGGGGGCACGGGTGAACGCAGTGGCGGAATGGCGGTCGCCGCTGACGGCGGTCGCCGGGGCGTCGCTGGCCTACGCGTCGATCAGCGGGCTGGCGATCTACCTGCTGCCGTTCAGCGTCTTCAGCCAGTTCTCCGTGCTCATCCACACCGTGGCGGGGCTGGCGATGGTCGTCCCGCTGGCGTGGTACTGCGTCCGGCACTGGTGGGTCCGCCGCAAGGGAAAGCTCAGTCATTACCAGTTGCTCGGCTACGTCTCGGTGGCCTTGCTCGTGGCGTGCGTCGTCAGCGGCTTCGTGGTCTCATGGCAGGGCGCGATCGGCCCTCGCATGAGCTATGGCTGGGACCTTGTTCATCTCGTGACCGGCGTCGCGATGGCCGTGTTCATCGTGGTTCACCTGGTCACGCTCATTACCCGGACCGTGAAGAATCCCGATGCACTGGCGGCGCTGCGCCTGGGCCGTCGCCGGTTCTATCGCGGAACAGTGCTCGGGTGCGGCCTGCTGCTGGCGGTCAGTGCCGCGGGCGCGATGCTGTACAGGACTGAACCGATCTTCCGGGCGTTCGAGGACGACTACAACTGGAGGTTCGGCGACGACCGGCCGTTCGCGCCGAGCCTTGCCCGCCTGGACTACTCGCTGGACGTCTCTGCGCCGGGCAGCCGCGGCGCCATCGCGAGCCGATCGTTGAGCGGCTCGGCGGGATGCGGAACCAGCGGATGCCACAACGAGATCTACGAGGAATGGCTGCCCAGCGCCCATCGCTACTCGGCCATGGACGACATGTTCCAGCGCGTCCAGACGCTGATGGCGCAGGAGACCTCACCGGAGCACACGCGGTACTGCGCGGGCTGCCACGATCCGATCTCGTTGTTCAGCGGGGCCAAGAACACCGGCAGTATCACGCTGAGCGCCGAGGGCGCCGACGAGGGCTCCTCCTGCCTGGTCTGCCACAGCATCGTGCAGGCGGACGTCCAGGGCAACGCCGACTACACGGTCCGGCCGCCGCGCCGCTACCTCTTCGAGCTCACCGACACGCCGGTGGCGAAGTTCGTCAGCGACTTTCTCATTCGGACCTACCCGCGCCAGCATCTCGAGTCGTACGCGCGATCGCTCTACAAGACGCCGGAGTTCTGCGCCGCCTGCCACAAGCAGTACCTCGACACGGAGGTCAACACCGACATCGGGAAGGTGCAGGGCCAGAACCAGTACGACAGCTGGAAGAACAGCCGCTGGTATCACGAGGGCGATCCCCGGCGGACCGTCAGTTGCCGGGAGTGCCACATGCCGCTGGTGGCGAGCAATGACCCCGCTCGCGGCGACGAGACCGACTACAACCGGTCGGCTTCCGACGAGCGCCACCGCAGCCACCGGTACCTTGCGAGCAACCAGTACATTCCGCTGCTGCACGACCTGCCCAACGCCGAGCGTCACGTCGAACTCACCGAACAGTGGCTGCGCGGTGAGATCGAGATCCCGGAGATCGCCGACAAGTGGACCACGGGGCCGGTCGTCCGCCTGGAGATCGTCGCTCCCGATGCCGTCGCGCCGGGTGAGAACGTCGCCATCCAGGTCATGCTGACCAACAACAAGACCGGCCACGATTTTCCGACCGGACCGCTGGACATGCTCGAGAGCTGGATCGAGCTCACCGTCACCGATGACCACGGCAACGTGGTTCTTCACCTGGGCGGCGTCGGTGACGATGGCCGTATCGTCGATCCCAGGGTCTGGTACAAGGCGGACGGATTCGATCGGCGCGGCGAACTGATCGACCGGCACAATCTCTGGGACCTGGTCGGCGCCAGCTACAAGCGAACGCTGTACCCCGGCGCGACGGACAGCATGGACGTGGCGTTCCAGTGCCCGTCGATGGCCCGCGGGCGCGCCCGGCACGCCGACGACAAGCTGCCTCCGGGCGAGCGCGCCGAGAGGTTCTCGTTCCCGGCGCCCGGCGACGGCGCCGGCCGTCTGCACGTCACCGCCGTCCTGTGGTATCGCAAGGCCAACCCCGAGTTCCTGGACCGCGTGTACGGTGTCGACGCAGACGTCCGGTCACCCGCGACGGCCATCTCTCGTACCGACGCATCGATCGTTGTCCTTCCCCATGATCAAGTTGGTCCAACTGGCCAGGCCCCCGCTCAATAAGCGATACGTGTTGATGCTGCGCTGGGGTGTCCCCTGCGTGGTCGGCGCTGCGGCGCTCGGCATCGCGGCGGTCGTGGGCAGTAGCCGTAGCGATCCCGCGGCACCTGCCGCCGACGGCACGATCGAAGGGCTCACCAGCGTGTTGAGCCGGTCCGTGACCGCCGACATGGTTGACATGCGTTTCGACGACGTCACCGGCGATGCCGGAATCCGTTTCGAGCACTTCCCGGCCCGGCGCCAGAGACTACTGCCCGAGGACATGGGTTCGGGCCTGGCGTGGGGCGACTACGACGGCGACGGCGATCCCGACCTGTTTCTCGTGAACTTCTACGGGTCGATCACGGAGCCGATCCCGCCGGGCGCCACCCGGGGGCTGTGCGCGCTGTACCGCAACGACGGCGACGGTCGCTTCACGGATGTTGCCGGCGCCGTCGGCCTCGACGTGGCGACGTACGGACTCGGGGCGGCGTGGGGCGACTACGACGGTGACGGCGATCTCGATCTGTACGTGACCAGCTACGGGCCCAACGCCCTGTACCGCAACGACGGCGCCGGCGGCTTCACGGATGTCACCGCGGAGGCCGGCGTCGCCGACGACCGGTTCAGCGCCAGCTGCGCGTGGGCGGACTACGACGGCGACGGCGACCTCGATCTCTACGTGTGCAACTACGTGAAGTTCTCGTACCAGCCCGAGGACCGGCGGCGCACGACACGGCAGTACGGCTCGGAGATTCCCTACACCCTCAACCCGTCCGTGTATCCACCGGCGGCCAATCGCCTCTTCCGGAACGACGGCGACGGAGCGTTCACCGACGTCGCCGTCGACGCCGGCGTCTCCAACCCGACCGGCCGGTCTCTCGGCGTTGCGTGGTTCGATTTCGATCGCGACGGCCGCGTCGATCTGTACGTCGCCAACGACGTCTCCGCCAACGGCGTCTTCCTGAACATGGGCGACGGCACCTTCGCCGACATCGGGGCGAGTTCACTGGCGGCCGACTACCGCGGCGCGATGGGCCTGGCGGTGGGGGACTACGAGCGCGACGGCGATCTCGACCTGTTCGTGACGCACTGGATCGCGCAGGAGAACGCCTTCTTCGAGAACATGGCCTCGAATCGGTTCACCGATGCCCAGGGCCGCCCGCGGCTGTTCTTCATGGACGTGGCGGACACGATCGGTCTCGGCCAGGTCTCCCTGAGGAGCGTCGGCTGGGCGACGGGCTTCGCGGATTTCGACAACGACGGCCATCTCGACCTGTGGGTCGTCAACGGCAACACGCTGGAGTCCACCGACGACCGGGCGTTGCTCAAGCCACAGCCGTTTCACCTGTTCCGCCAGGGGCCGGCCGCCGGCGCGGGCTTCTTCGAGGTCGCGCAGTACGCCTGTCCGGGGCGCCTGCGGTCGATCGTGGGCCGCGGCGGCGCCCACGCGGATTTCGACGGCGACGGGCGAATGGACATCGCGATCCTGGTGCACGGCGGCGCACCGATCCTGCTGCGCAACACCAGCCCCGGCACGGGTCACTGGATCGCGGTGCGGCTCCGCCAGACCGCCGGCAACACCGCCGCGCTGGGGGCGATCGTCCAGACGCGGACCGGTTCGATCGTTCGGACCGCGCAGGTCGGTGCCGGCGGCACGTACCTCTCGCAGTCGGCGAGTGATCTTCACTTCGGTCTGGGTGACTCGGCGACGGTCGACGAGATCTCGATCACCTGGCCGGACGGCGTGGTCGAGCGCCACCTCGATCTGCCGGTGGACCAGTTGCACACCTTCACGCACACCGCCGAATAGGCCTGAAGGCCGTCCGCTTCGATGCCGATAACCGGAGCGTGACCAGTTCGTCCAGAGCCAGGGTCCTCTGCGGCGTGTACGTGCTGCTGTTCGTGTTCTCCGGGTTCGCGGGGCTCGTGTATGAGTCCGTGTGGACCCACTACCTGAAGCTGTTCCTCGGCCACGCGGCCTATGCCTAGACGCTCGTTCTCGTGATCTTCATGGGAGGGATGGCCCTCGGTGCGTGGTTGACGAGCCGCATCAGCGCCCGCATTCGCAACCTGCTGCTGGTCTACGCCGTTGCCGAGGCGGTGGTCGGGGTGGCCGGGATCTTCTTTCATCCGGTCTTCCTGGCGGTTACGCAATTCTCGTACGACATTGTGTTCCCCAGCCTCGGGTCGCCGGTCGCGATCGGGCTCTACAAGTGGACGCTCGCGGCGATGCTCATCCTGCCGCAGTCGGTCGTGCTGGGCGCGACGTTCCCCCTGATGAGCGCCGGAATCATTCGGCTCTTTCCGGCCATGCCCGGCCGACTGGTGGCGACGCTGTACTTCGCCAACAGTCTCGGCGCCGCCGCGGGCGTGCTCGTCAGCGGGTTCGTGCTCATCGCCGTGGTCGGGCTGCCCGGGACGCTACTTACTGCCGGAGTGATCAACTGCGCCGTGGCCGTCGCCGTCTGGCTGCTCTGCCGGTCGTACACCCCCCAGAACCGCCACCCGGCCGCCGCCGCCGCGACCCGTGCCGGTCCGCGGACGCGCCTGCTCGGCGTGTTTCTTTTCTGCGCCGCCGTGACCGGCGCGGCGTCGTTCATGTACGAGATCGCGTGGGTCCGCATGCTCAGCCTGGTGCTGGGAAGCTCGACCCACGCGTTCGAGATGATGCTCAGTGCGTTTATCCTGGGGCTCGCCATCGGGGGGGCGCTGATACGGCGCTCGATCGACACGCTCGCTCGGCCCGTGCTGGTGCTCGCCGCCGTGCAGGGGGCGATGGGCATCCTGGCGATGCTGAGCATCGTCGCCTACGGCCTCACATTCGACATGATGGGCGGGGCGATCCGCGCCCTGGCCCTCACCGACGGGGGCTATGCGCTGTTCAATCTCTTCAGCCACGGGCTGTGTCTGCTGGTCATGCTGCCGGCGACGGTCTGCGCGGGGATGACGCTGCCGCTGATCACGGCGCACCTGTTGAGACACGGTGCCGGCGAGGCCGCGATCGGTCGGGTCTACGCCGCCAACACCGTCGGCGCGATCGTCGGGGTCGTCCTGGCCGTCCAACTCATCATGCCGTGGCTCGGCGTGAAGAACCTGGTCATCGTCGGTGCGGCACTGGACATCGCCCTGGGGATCGGGCTGCTGCTTTACGATCGACCCGCCAGGCTTCCGGCGGTACGGTGGATTGCAGTGGCGGCGGTGCTCGTCGTCGCCGGGGCCGTGATGTTGCTCGAACTGGACCCGCGGCGCCTGGCCTCGGGCGTGTACCGCCGCGGCGTGAGCCGGCTCAGCGATGACAGCGAGGTTCTCTTTCATCGTGACGGCAAGACGGCATCGGTCGACCTGGTCAGAGTCGGCGACGCCATCTTCATCGCCACCAACGGTAAGCCCGATGCCGGTGTGCACCGGTTGCCGACCGAACGGTCGCCCGATGAGCACACGATGATCCTGCTGGGTGCGATCCCCTGGGGCCTTCATCCCACGGCCCGGAGCGTTGCGGTTATCGGGATGGGCTCCGGCATGACCACGCACACACTGCTGGGAATCGAGCAGATCGAATCGGTCGACACGATCGAGATCGAGCCCGCGATGGTCCAGGCAGCACGCGGTTTCGGCGCCAAGGTGAGCCGGGTCTTTGATGATCCCCGGAGTCGCATTCACATCGCCGATGCCAAGACGTTCTTCGCCGGCCGCCGGCAACGCTACGACCTGATTATCTCCGAGCCGTCCAACCCCTGGGTGAGCGGCGTGGGCGGGCTGTTTTCCGTCGAGTTCTATGACCTCGTGAAGCGTCACCTCGCCGACGACGGCCTGCTTGTGCAGTGGATTCACCTCTACGACATCGAGATGCCGCTGGTGGCCAGTGTGGTGAAGGCGATCTCGCAGAACTTCGACGATTATGCCGTCTACGGCACGTCAGCATCGGACATACTCATCGTGGCGAGTGTCGAGGGGCCGATCCCTGAGATGGACGCGGCGATCTTCGAGCCGGCGGCGCTGCGGGCGGATCTCGATTCGATCGGCATCAGGACCATGCGCGACCTGGCCGTGGCGAAGGTCGGCGACCGGGCCACGCTCGGACCGTTCATGGAGTCCATCCCGATCGGCGCGAACTCCGATTTCTTTCCCGCGCTGGATCTCGGTGCGGTCCGCGCACGGTACCTGCACCGGAATGCGACCGAGCTGTACACGCTTGGTCCGCTGACCGCTCCCGTGAAAGCGATGTTCGCGGGCGCCGCCCGAGGCGAGCCTGCGCTGGAAGTCAGCCGCGATCATCCGCTGGCGAGTCGCCAGGTCGGGCGGGTGCGGCAGGCCGATGCGATCCACCAGTGCTTTGCGTGGAAGCAGGGGCAGCGCGGCGAGCCGGTCATAGAGCTGGAGCCCGGCACGCTGTCGCTCGTGCGGGCGGTGCGGTCGATCCACGACCAGTGCGACCGGCGCGAGGTGCTCACGGTGTGGCTGCCTTCACTGGACACGCTGGCGGCTCGGACGCTGCCGTACCTGGACGGCGAAGAACTGGCGGTGATCTGGCGCGATATCGAGGGCGCTCCGTGCTTCGACGACCTTCCCGCCGAGGCCCGAACGCACCTGGACCTCCTGCGGGCAATCGGCAACGGCGAGCACCGGCGCGTCGTTGCGCTCGGCGGCGACGCGCTGGCGTCGGGCCGGCGCACGCCGACGGTGCTGCTGGCCGTCATGCAGGCACACGTGGCCCTGGGAGACTCCGATGCGGCGCTGTCGCTATGGCGGCAGAACCCCGTCGGCCGGGACGACATCCGGTTGCAATGGATGGTCGCCCGGGCCGAGGCCCACCTGGATAACCGGCGCTTCGCCTCGCACTGACCGCCTGCCCGTCAGAGACACGGACCCCACCTGCCCAACAGCAACAGGAAGTCGACGATGCCGACCACGCCGTCGCGATCGAAGTCATTCTCGCACGGCGCCGGAAGTTCCGGGCACGGTCCCCAGTCGCTCAACACGGCCATGAAGTCGAGAATGCCCACGGTGCCCGATCCGTCGATGTCGGCAAGGCACGAGGGTTCGCACGAGTCGGGTACGCCGTTATTGTCGGCATCGATCAGCGTGCCGTCGAGGATCTCGATCATGTCCAGGACGTTGTTCTGGTTGCAGTCGGACAGTTGACCGGTGTACACGGTCAGGAACGTGGCGAAGTCCGTCGGCTGGTCGACCAGTGCGTTCTGGTCCACGTCGTGGATCGCGCAGGCGTCATCGGGTGTCGGCGTGCCGAGGTAGCATGACGTGAAGGTTGCCGGGTCGCCGGAGTTGGCGAAGTCAAGCAGGGTGACCTGGTCGTCACCGTTGGCGTCGAACTCCCGCTGTCCCAGCGACTCGAGGAACGCGAGCACCGCGGCCTGGTCCGCAGGGGTCAGTGCGGCGTACGCCTGGGCGGCAAAGCGACCCTCGCTGAGGAACACACCGTCGTCGTGCTCCGCGATCGCACTGGCCACGATGACCGCGAATCCACCGGACTCGAATCGGCCGTCGTGCCACTGGCTTGCGCGGCGGCGAAGACCCATCAGCGGAGGCGTCTTGAGCTCTTGTGCCCCCGCCGTGCCCGCGGGAATCCCGTCACCGGCGAGCCCCATGTCGTGCAGCAGGAAGTCCGAGTACGGTCGGATGGTCTTGTCGCGGATCGCCGGTTCCAGGGCGGGGTCATCGGGGGTGGTCCACTGGGCGATGTGGCAGTCGGTGCATCCGATCGCGTTGAAGATCACCTCGCCGCTCATGCCGGATCTTGGAGTCTGCGGCGGCGCGGCCAGGAACCTCTGGTAGTCGTTGAGCTCGTTGAGGAAGTCCATGTCTTCCTCGGGGTCGGCTACGCTGTCGCAATCTTCCAGCAGCGGAGGATCGATGCCGTTTGGATCGTTGTCCACCGGCTTCAACGGAGTGGTGATCCCGATCTCGTTCAGCGACGCGCCGGCCGAGAAGGTCATCATCGTTGCGACGTCGGCCTTCCAACCGAAGCGCCCTGCACGCAGCGGGGACTTGGGCGGATCTTCGACGGCCCCCACCCAGTGCACCACGCCACTGACGTTGGCCGAGGGCGGGTTGAGCGCCCAGAACTCGATGTCCCCGTCGAGAATCGCCTGGACCAGGCCGTAGCCCATCATGCCGTTGGTGACTCGCTCGGTGAAGACGTTCGCCTCCGGGGGCGGGTCCTCGCGGCATTCCTCGCTGATCGCCTCGAGCTGAAACAGCGTTCCGCCGAACTCCGTGAGCGGATCGAAGCCGGCCTTGGTCTGCAGGCCCGCGCGCAGCACCTTCTGCGTCCCGGTCCCGCCGGTGGGGTTGAGGTGGCAGTCGCCGCACGACGTCTGATTGAAGATAGGCCCGAGGCCTTCCTCTTCGGTGAAGTCGCGCGTGAACGAGACCTTGCCCGTGAAGAACCGTTCGAGCTCCCCGGCGGTCAGGCCGGCCAGCGGGTCTCCCATGGCGGGTTGGGCGGGAATCGGTCCGGACGACGCCGTGCCGGTGAGAACCCCGGCGGCACCGAGCCCGCAGGCCGCCAGGCACCACGTGGTGCGGCCGTACCTTCTTCTCTGGGAAATGACCATGTACATTCCTCCGTTCATCCTTGGGAGCCCACCAGGTGTTGTCGCGAGGCCGATTGCGGTGCTGCGCCGGGCGTTGGCGCCCATGTGCTTTGGACGCATCGCAACGAACGAGTCTACATGCCGCCAGGAGGGCGTGCCAGCAAAATTGACGCTCACGCCGGATTTGCGTCGCCGGTGAGTAGACTCGACAGGCCCATGGCCTGCAGGACGGTCATCCTGATGCTGCTGGCGGCCGCCGCGACCGGCTGCGGCAGGGAGCCGGTCCGGACGGCTGTCGTACCGGTCGAGACGCCCGTCCCGGAGGTCGTGCCGCCGGCGAGCGAGACCGCGGCGGCGCCGATCCCGCTTGGTCCGCAACTCGTCGAATTCGCCACGATGATCAGCCGGCAGCAGACCGACGTCGCACGCGCCGGGCTCCAGCAGTACGTCGAGGAGCATGCCGGCGACGGCCAGGCGGCTTTCCTGCTCGGGCTCACCTATCACCGCGAGAAGCGGTACACGCTGGCGAGACCGTGGTTCGAATCGGCGGCCGGCCTGGCGCCGGACTACCACCCGATCCATCACTTTCACGGGTGGTGCCTGTACTATCTCGGCGACATGCCCGGCGCCCGCGCGGCATTCGAACGCCATCTCGACGTGTCGCCCGGCGAGGGCGACTCGCATTTTGCGCTGGGACTGATCGCACTGGACCAAGACCGTCTCGACGACGCGCAGCGGCGCTTTCTCCAGGCGATCGAGCTTCAGCAGGGTAACCCCCGACGGCAGCGCGACGTCTCCAAGGCACGCGCGCGGGTTGCCGACGTCCACATCCGCCGAGGCGATCTGCAGCAGGCCCGCGCCGAGTTGCAGCTCGCCACCGAGCTGTGGCCGCAGCACTACACCGCCTTCTACAAGCTGTCGCGCGTGCTCAACCGCCTCGGCGAGAACGACTCCGCCGACGAGGCGTTCCGTCTCTACCGGCAGTGGCAGGCGCGGTCCGAGCCACGGCGCGGCGTCCCCGAGCCGTCGTCATGACAGGTTCCTTGCGCCGCGGTGCGTCCGTGTTCGCGCTGGCCGTGGTCGTGCCCGCGGCATGCTCGCCGACGGACCGCGAGCCGGCGGCCGGCCAGTTCTCCGCGGCCCAGCCCGCGCTTCGATTCGAAACGCTCGAGCCCGCCGAGACCGGGCTGGACGTCACCATGACCTGCGGCACCGACCCATCGAGCCAGATCATCGAAGTCAACGGCGGTGGTCTCGCCCTGATCGATTTTGACCGCGACGGCGACCTCGACCTCTTCGTCGCCAACGGTGCGACGATGGCCCTGCCGGAGCAGGGGCCGGGGTCGCGTCTGTACGAGAACCTGGGCGCGATGCACTTTGCCGACGTCACCTCGCAGGCAGGGATCGACCTTCACCGCTGGGCGATGGGCGTGGCCGTCGGCGATTACGACGGCGATGGCTGGGACGACCTGTACGTGACCTGCTACGGCCCGAACGTCCTGCTTCGCAATGCCGGGGGCCGGTTCGTCGACGTGACCGCGCAGGCCGGTGTCGGTGACCCGCGGTGGGGGACCACCGCGGCGTTCGGAGACCTCGACCGCGACGGCGACCTGGACCTGTACGTCGTCAACTACCTCGACTTCGACGTTGCCGATCCGCCGCCGCGCTCCCGCTTCAAGGGCGTCCGCGTGATGGGGGGGCCGCACGGTCTGACCGCGCAGCACGACGTCCTGTACGAGAACCTCGGCGACGGGACGTTCCGCGACGTCACCGAGGCTGCAGGGTGTCGGCCGACGAACGCCGGCTACGGGCTCAGTGCGGTGATCCTCGACCTGGACGCGGACGGGTGGCCGGACATCTTCGTCGGCAACGACTCGATGCCGAACCTGTTCTATCGCAACCTCGGCGGTGTGCGCTTCGAGGAAATCGGTGGCCGCAGCGGGCTGGCGGTCAATGCCGACGGCGGCGAGCAGGCCACGATGGGGATCGGTGTCGCCGACGTGAACGGCGACGGCCTGCCCGACATCTTCTCGACGAACTTCTCCGGCGACACGAACACACTGCAACTCAACATCGATGGAAGGTTCTTCGACGACCGCACGATGCAGTACGGCCTGGGCATGGTCAGCCGGCCGTTTCTCGGATGGTCCTGCGGCTTCGCCGACTTCGATCACGACGGCGACGAGGACCTGCTGGTGGTCAACGGCCACGTGTATCCCGAGGCCACGGTCGACACGATGGATTCGGACTACCGGCAGTATCCGCTGCTGTTCGAGCGGGTCGGCGGCCGGTTTGCGCGCGTGCGCGGGGCGGCGGCGGCAGCAGCGGGGGCGTTTCTCTCGGAGCCGCGCAGCGGCAGGGCGGCGGTCATCGGCGATCTCGACGGCGACGGCGACCTCGACATCGTCACCGGAGATCTCAACGGTCCGATCCGGATCCTGCGCAACATCGGGGCGGGCGGATCGTGGCTCATCATCCAGCTGCGGGATTCCAGTGGCGGCAACCCCGGCGGTATCGGTGCGCGGATCGAGGTGATCACCCCGGCCCGCCGGCAGCGGCGCTGGCTCATCAGCGGCGGGTTCCAGTCGTCCACGGCGCCGTTGGTCCATTTCGGGCTGCCACCGGGCACCGAGAGCGTCTCCGTGGAGGTCTCCTGGCCGGACGGGCAGGTGCAGCGGCTCGACAACGTGACCGCCGGCCGGCGCCTGACCGTACGCCGGCCCTGACGAGCGCGTACGTCGTACAGGTGCTACAGACGGACCCCGAACCTCACCCCGTCGCGTGGTTGTCTACGGTCCGGTCCCGTCCATCCCAATACTTGGGTATGCGATTCGATCCGCAGGCGGGTTTCGAAAAAGAGCAGGGACCGGTGCCGATCCTCGGCCCGAAGCCCCCGAAGACGCTCGGTCGCAGCCCGCTGAAGACGGCCATGGTCATCGTGGTTATCGGATTAGCCGTCGGCGCCGCGATATGGTTCCTGGGCGACGACGGAGCGATGCGGAAGCACGCACGTGCCGACACGCCCGGCGCCACGGGGCTCGGCGATTCCGTGATCCGGTATGCCGAGGCGGTCCTGCAGGGCGAGACCGAGGAGCAACGCATTGCGGCCGTGACAGGGACCACGATCAAGCAGCAACTCGGTACGTACGGCCAGCGCCATGAGGTCCTCAAGGCCCGCGCGGAGTTCGCCAACGGTAAGACGGCAATGGGCATGGGGAACGACAAGCAGGCCGTCAGGCACTTCAGGGCCGCGATCAAGAGCGACCCCGGCTACGCCGAGGCACATTATCGGCTGGGCCTGGCGTACGTGAAGCTCGGCAATCGCACGGCTGCACGGCGCGAGCACGCTGTTCTGCGCAACCTCGACGATGATCTAGCCAATCTCCTCAGGCATCTCGTCGATAACTGATCCCATGGGTTTCCTGATCAATGATCGAAAGCTCAAGGCCGCGCTCGGCTCCCTGCACCAGTTCTGTCACGCCGTGCGGGAGATCTTCCCCGGCGAGGTCGACGACCGCGTGGTGGAGGCCTCGACGGCCTACCTGTACATGAGCCTCGTCCATGACCTGTTCGGATCACGCTTCGCGAGCAAGCTCCAGAAGAAGCTCCACTCCCGGCTGAAGTACTCCAACGCGGCTGAGATCGAGGGACACATCGCTCGCATCTCGAAGCACTCCGAGGGGCTGGAGAAGGGCATGGACGACGCCTCAGCCGATCGCTCGGCGGAGGAAATCGTCCGGGCACACGTCCTGGCGGTCATCGAGGCCATGCTCTGTGACGCCGGTTTCAAGTCCGTCGGCAAGGAACAGGCTGCCAGGGCATATATCCAGTTCGAGCGGGCGATCAAGGAGATGCGCTCGCACCTCGTCGGCATCAAGGAACAGAACCACTTCCTGATGAAGACGAGGAACGTCGCCTGACGAGAGGCACGGCCCGTTTACTCGGCGTCGACCGGGGCACCGGCGACGTGGTACTCGAACTTCTTCTTCACCGCCCGGCCGGGGATCCGGGCCACTTCGCCGGCACCCGTTTCGAAGTCGAGCTTCTCGCCTTCGCCGCGAACGACGATCTTGACCGGCCCTTCCGTGATCAGTTCCATCCAGTAGCGCTTGGCGTCCGGTTTCCAACTCGGCGTGACGGCCTGGACCTGCAGGTGCACCAGGGCGCTCTCGCCGTAGCCGTTGGTCTTCCGGTTGACCGAGAACTCGGCGGTCTCGCCCGGCTTGATCTGGAACTTCTTCTTGCTGATCTGGTTGCCGGTACCGCAGCCGCCCATAACTCCGGCGAGCATGAGGCAGGCGGCGAGTGAAACGAAGCCGGGTATGGAGCGTCGCCGTGCCATCCGAGTGTCGTTTCCTCAAGGACGGTCGGTGCCTTGAGCCCAAACCATGCGGGCATCGGCGGGCAAGGGCGCGCCTACCGGACGTACACGGAGAAGTGCAGGACCAGCCTGTCCTCGCCGGGGACGTTGGTCGCCACCCTCACGGCGCCGTTGACGGCGCCGGCGACGGCAGGCGTCACGCCCTCGACAACGATCTCGTAGACGCCGGCGCTGGTTGCCTCGACGTGGGCGCTCAGCCCCGGCAGCGTCGACTCGGTGATCGTGACGTCATGCACGGAGAACGGCGCGCCGGATGCACGGGACAGCGTGGCGGACATCCTGACCGGTTCTCCGCGTCCGAGCTTCACCTTCGACGTCAGCAGGACCGGGTCGACGCGAAGGTCGCCGAAGACCTGGCCGTTGACGAAAAGGGTGTATGGCACGGCGACCGGCTCGACCCCCCGGGCCGGCTCGCCGCGCGCGGTGAACGTGACCCGCGTCTGGAAGAGCACTCCCCACGGTGTGTCCGGCGCGACGGTGACCTCGATCGTGGCCCGGTACGGCGGCTGCCCGATCACCGGGTTCGACCGTCCCGGGCTGACGACGCGCGCCGAGACGGCGGGGTTGGTGGAGAAGAGATCCGTGATCTCGAGGTTCGGGTCGTAGTAGAACACCTCCACGGAACGGGTGTGCGACTGACCGAGCGCAATCACGCCGAACTCCAGGAACAGCGTGTACTGCACCAGGGGCTGCACGACAGCCTTGATCGAGAGCTTCGTGAGGCTGGCCGGCTGGGTGTTGGAGACCACCGTGAGGTTCTTGGTCTGAGTGCCGGTCTTGCCCTTCGGGTCGAAGACGACGTCGATGGTCGAGCCCTCGCCGGGCAGGAACTCGGTCTTGCGCAGCGTGGCGACCGTGCACCCGCAGGACGTCTTGACGGTGTAGATCACGAGCGTCCCGGTGCCCGTGTTCGTGAAGCGGAAGCTCGTGCTGTACTTCTGCGAGTCGAGGACCGGGCCGAAGTCGTGGGTGAGGGAGTCGAAGGTGAGCCGGGGTGCGCCGGCGGCCGGGAGTGCACCGGCCGGGGTCGGCGGCGCAGTCGAGGTGGAGGTCGAGGGCGCGACCGGGGTGGTCGTGGCGGTCGACGCGGCCGGAACCGGCGTGACGGCGGCGGGCGCCGTCTTGTCCTCACACGCCGGCAGCGCGGTCAGTGTGGTGATGGCGGCGAGCAGGACCGGGACGATGGCGCGAGAGCGTTGCATGACCCCACAGGGTAGCAGCCGGACGTCCGCAAGGCTTCCCCGACGCCCGTTCTACCTGGAGATGATGACACCGCCGGGCCGTGGCGTACGTGGCGCCGGGAGGCCGCCGATTCGCTTGATCTGCCCAGGGTCCAGGATCACCTTGAGCCTGCTGATGGCGCGGTAGCACAGCTCGTCGCGGTCGAAGCGGAGCCGTTGCAGTTGCTCCTGTTTCTTCTGGTAATCCTGCCAGTCCCCCACCTCGAAGTTCATGGGGTTCACCTGGTTGCGGCCGACGTGCTTGACCATTGCCGCGGACAGACGCTGGTACTCGGGTTCGTACGATGCCGCCAGTTCGTCGAGCTGCTCTCGTTGTTGCCCGGTGAGGTCCTTGAGCTTGAATGCCGCCCTGAGCGGGCGTTCGATCGACACCGGGTCCTTGTAGATCGATGGGTACGCCTTGCGCTCGTACGCCAGCCGGATCGAGGTGCCGGCTGCGTCCGACAGCGTGTCGACAAGCTCCTCGATCGTCCGGCGATTGAGCTGGGCCACGTTCCGGCCGGCGTCGTCGACCTTCTTTGACGCCTCGCCGACGATCTCCCTGTAACGCATGGCGGATTCCATCCCCGCGTCCGGATCGCCCTGATGGGCCCGCGCCTCCGCCGACCACATCTGCATGGTTCGCTGGTACGAGAGCTGCGCTTCGAACCGCGTCCGGAAGAGGTCCGTTGCGGGCTCCTCGTAGGTCGCCAGGATGGAGTCGATCAGCTGGAGGTCGTCCTCGTCGAGGGTGCCGGCCTGGACGATCTCGACGAGATCGATGCTGCCTTCGGCCGACTGGTCGAGGCCGAACCTGTACATGGGGGCGTTGACGGTGTAGATCTGCCGCAGGCGCCGTGTCCGAAGCCGGGCGAGCGTCCGGACGTGCTCGTCGGGAGTAAGGGCCTGCACATCGTCGAAGAACGAGCGATCGACCAGGATAATCCGTTCAATCGCCTTCAGTCGGAGTTGATGGACTCTCTCGAAGGCATCCGTGGCCGGCGGTTCAGTGGTTCCGGTCGCGGGGTCGTATCGCCACAGCGATCGGCCGGCCGCCTGTAACTCTCGCAACGCTTCGATGGAGTCGAACTGTTGCGCGTACCCGGCGTGCAGGTCGTGCACCCAGGCGAGCGCCTCGTCGTCGAGGGCCAGCTCCTCGGCGTACCGGGCGATGTCGCGTTCGCTGATCGGGTTCGGTATCCACTTATCGATCCGCCGAACAGGCGGTTGTACATGGTCACCGGTCTTCTCGTCCGCGTCGGCGGTGTCGGAATCCTGGCCGGTGTCAGCCTCGAACAGGTCGTCCACACCGGCGAGGGCCAGGGCCTTCTGCTGCGCGTCCTCGACGGGGTCGGTCGGCGTTATCCGGGGGACGATTTCCTTTACCGCGATCATCGTGGTCGATCTCAGCTTCTGTGCCGCTGAGTGGATCTTCATGAGCTGTTGTTGGTGTTCCTGCATCGCCTCCATGTCAAAGTCCATGGGTGAGGAGTTCTCGCGTCGAGCCTCGATCAACTCGACGGCGTCATCGACCAGGCGGTCAAGTTTCTGTCTGTGCAGTGCCAGGGCCGCCGCCAGTTGCTCCCGCTGCTCGTCGGAGACGTCTTCGTGTTCGGTCGCCCACGCAAACCACTCCTGTCTCTCCATGGCGAGCATGCCGACCAGCTCGGGGTATGCCGCGCGGTAGTAGTTGTTGCGAAACTCGCGCGCGGAGTCCGGCGGCAGGAAGGCAGCGACGCGCCGCAACGTCCTGCGGTTCAGTTCGGTGATCGCGGTCGCAGCCTCCTTCATCTTGGTGCCTATCTCCGCCCAGACCTGCTTCATGTCGGCCATCATCTGCTTCATGACCTCGGGATCGGAGAGGTCCTCCTGGGTAATCTCGCCGTAGCCCATCTCCTCGAATGCATCGAGCATGTCCAGGTTGAATCGACCGGCTGCATCGCTCGCACGGCGCATCGCCGTGGTGAGATGTCGCTCGTAGGCGGCGATCACATGGTCCGCGTCAACCAGAACATCGGCAGGCAGATCGGTCTCCAGGAAGACCTCGCTGAGATCGACGGGCCGCCGGCCCGTCATCGGCATCATCTGCTGGGACGTGTACCGCTGACGCTGCCGCGCCAGCCGCACGCGGCTGAGCATCGGTAGTTGCTCCTCGTTCAATATGGGCAGCAACTGGTCGAAGAGGCGATCATCGAGCGTCTTGATTCTCCCCTGCAGCCGTTGCATCTTCTTGAAGAACGCCTCGACTCTGGCGCGATCGGGCATCATGCCCACGCTCTGCATGGAATGCATGCTCTTGAGGAAGTCGTCTATCTCGTTGTCGCGGAGCCTGCGAAACTCACTCTTGTACTCGTCGTGGATCGACTCGATCGCCAACCGCTGGCCCGCATCGAGCTGGAGGCGGTCGGCGTACTGCATGAGCTGAGCGGTGCTCATGGGATCGGCGAGCGTCCCGGTGGTGCCCTGCGCCGCCGCGGACCGCGCCAGCACGAGAAGTGCCAGGAGCCCGGCCGCGAGCAGCCGTACCCACAGCCCGTGACCGCACGACAACGTGGATCGATGAAGGATCATCGTGTGTTCTCCTGTGCGCCGGCGCGCCGACCGGCGTCGGAGGCATCATACCCGGATGAACGTGGATTGGACTGTCTCGGCCGAATGTAACAAAGGGGTCTGTCCCCTTTATTGCCGGGGTGTGCCATCCCAGATTTTGACGGTGTTGTCCGCGGACCCCGTGGCGAGGAGAGCGCCGTCCGGTGAGAAGGCGACGGACGAGACTCTCCCAAAGTGTCCGCGCAACGTCGTGATCTGCACGCCGGTCGCCGCATCCCAGAGCTTGACGGTGTTGTCTGTGGACCCCATGGCGAGCC
>JADFOJ010000052.1 GCA_022562915.1 Planctomycetota bacterium
GGCGGGCAGCCGCCCGCCGCGAAGTCACACTCCTCGCCCGGCTCGATGATGTCGTTGCCGCAGATTGCCCCCGGCTACGGATTGTCCTGCTTGATCCCCGGGTTGAAGCAGGACGGCGGGCCTTCCGGCGCGAGCGTGCCGAGCTTGACGTCGTGGACCCAGTCCGTTGGAGATTTTCCGTTGTTCAGAAGAATCGGCGGGAAGCCTTTCAGGGCGGTGTCGAAGACGCGCACGTTCCCCGGGTTACCGACCTCGCTGAAGATGAACAGCGGAATCACGGGCAGTTCAGACAAGAAGACGCCGCCGTTTGGGTGGGTCTTCTGGACATCCATGAAGCCTTGCTGCTGCGGCACCGCCTGGGACAGGTTCACCTGGACGTCCCATTGTTGCGGATTCTGACCACCGTTAAACGTCACGGTGACCGGGTCGATGCTCACGAGGCTCAGCGCGACGATCTCGATCGGGATGACGGCGTTCGCCGGGAAAGGAGCGCCGCACTCGAACGGATCCGCCGTTCGCCGTATGAGCGTGTCGGCGACCTCGAAGGTGCCGAACGGCGTGGCGCCGAGTGGCTCGCCCTTCAGGCATATTTCCCCGACGAACGGATCCGAGCCGGGGCCGAAGAAGTCCGCCGGGATCGGTGGGATCTCCGGGGTACCGAACTGAACGTGGGACCCCTGGGCGGAGCCGCCGCAGGGCGTGGCCGGGGTGAACAGCGCGTCGATCAGGTTGCCGCAGACGCACGGGGCCTTCGGGGCGCAGACCAGTGCCGTCCATGTGCTGTGCCTGTACGAGCCGGCCGGAGAGATCTCATCGACGACGGTGATCGTCTGCTCCACGAGGTTGCATTCCTCGACGCAGAGGCCGCCCAGCGCGGCGCAGTCGGCACACGAATCCGCGTCCACGCACGCCTCCGGCGGGTCGGTGTTCGGATCCGCACAGTACGCCTCCAGATCGATCGGCAGGCAGCACTTGACCGTGTTGACGGGGCAGGGGCCCCAACTGCCCAGCAAGCCGAGGAAGTCAACGATGCCGACGCCCGCATCGCCGCCGGCCTTGTCGCAGGGGGCACCGGGCGTTCCCCACTGTCCCAGCAGGGCGAGGAAGTCGGTGATCCCGACGATGCCGTCGTTGGAGCCGTCGCAGTCATACGGGCACTTGCTCTTGCACGTGCTGAACCCCGGACCGCCGATGCCGACCTCCATAGTGGTCGACTGGCCCGGCTCCAGCAGGACCTCGTCGCTCGCGAGCGCAGCGGTGTGATCCGCGGGACCGGGGAGCGTGAAGTCGGCGCTGGCCAGTTGCGGGACGCCGGCGTCGAGTGTGAGTTGCAGCGTCGGGAACAGGTCGATCTGCCAACTCTTGTAGTTGGGGCAGCCGCCGAACAGCAGCGGTTTGTTCGGCGGGAGGAAGTCGATCTGCTCGATGCCCACCAGGCGGCCGGTGCCGTCGAACAGCGGGGTCGCCTCGTCGTCCAGGAAGGTGTTGCTGATGTCGAAGTCGCAGTAGTAGAACAGCTTGCAGGTGATCGGCTGCGGCCCCTTGTTCTCGCAGCGGATCTGCACCTGCACGCCGCCGGCCGGTCCGTTGATCATCCGGTTGGTGATCTCGATGCTCATCCCCCCCACGGACTTGGTCAGACGCGTCCAGGTCGAGTCACCGGCCGTGCTGACGATCGGTCCGGCACTGACGACGAAGTTGGCCTCGACGCGGCGCGACAGGCCGCCGCTGTGTGGGAAGCTCGCCTCGTACAGGAGCGTCTCGAAGACGTTGTCCGAGAAGGGCTGATCCGGTGTGAAGAGATCCACGATCTGGCCGAACGAGTCCACGCAGGCACTCCATAAGCCGTCGGGACTGACGATGGGGAAGACGCACCCGCCCTCCCGGGCAACCTTCTGCGGGGCGCTGTTCTCGAGGACCGGGGCGAAGGCCGTCGCCGGCCCGCTCAACCCCAGCACGCACGCACCGATCGCGACAGTGGCACTTCTCATGCGCTTCATGGCCGTTCTCCCTTGTCCTGCCCCGGCACCACTGAGACGGATCCCATCATCTCACCACGCAGCGCCAATCTACTCGATCATGAGAACAGAGGGAACAAAAAAAGGGCGAGATCCCTCTCTTGTCAACCCGCGCCATCTTCCGCCGCGGCGGCGTCGGTGGTGTTGCTCTCGACCATGGGGGCCGCTGCATCCGGCTCCGGCAACGGGCCGGCGCCGGCGAGGTGATCGACGAGCCAGTCCACCGACGCGCTCACCATCAACTCCATGCTCACCGGATCGTTGAACCAGCGGTTGGACTCCGGGATCACAAGCAGGCGGTGGATCGAGGGCAGGTCGTCGTCCAGCGACTGCGCGAGCCCGGCCAGTTCCGGGTCGTGCTCGCCGTGGATGAGAAGCGTCGGCGCCTGGACGGCATGCGCTGCCTGTATCTCGCCGCCGGTGAGTGGCCCGCGAATCACCATCGCCGCCGTGTCCCGCCGTTCGGCGGCGAAGCGCAACGCGATGATGCCGCCCGTTCCGGCACCGTTGATGCCGATGCGGGTCGGGTCGACCTCGTGGAGGTTCTGGACGTTCTCGAACACGGTCTTCAGGTCGGCCAGCATGCGTTCGTCGGTTCCCTCCCCGATCGAGCCGTCGGACCGACCGTGGCCGGTGAAATCCATCCGGACGCCGATCACGTTGCGCTTGGCGAGACGCCGACTGACCGGCACCGTGCGCGGGCTGCGGCCGTCGCTGTCGCGGTCGTGGGTGAAGATGACGGCGGGGTAGGGACCGCTGCCGCGGCTCGTGCCGGGGGGAAGATCCAGCTCACAATGCAACACGCGCTCCTGCTCGGCGACCACGCGCATGACCAGCGTCTTGACGCCGGCGTGCTGCTGGGGCCAGGCGACGGCCCAACGCTGGAGCGTCGTCTCGACCTCCCGGTCGCTGACCTCGTCGAAGTCCTGGTAGAATTGCTCGATGCCCTTGAATTGCGAGGGCGTGTGCGGGATCACCACGGTGTCGGCGGTGTCGTGGAGTTGCCACGAGGCCTTGCCGCTGCCGGCCGGGGCGGCGATGACCACCTTCCGCGCGCCGCGATCACGGACCGACGACATGGCGGCCAGCATGGTCGCGCCGGTCTCGACGCCGTGGTCGACGATGATCACGGTGCGGCCGCGCACGTCGGTTTCCGGGAGGATCGCCCTGAATCGGGCGCGGCGCCGCTGCAACCGGGCGAACGCGACACGAGCGGGGGCGATCATCTGTTGCACCGTGACGTGATACAGCCTCGCCGCGCTCTGAATCATCGAGATGCGACCGTGTTCGTCCACGGCCCCGACGATCTGCCGGGGGTTGTCCGGCATCGAGAGCTTGGCGATCAGCAGGATGTCCAGCGGCGCATCGAGTGAGCTGGCAATGATCGCCGCCATGGGTACGCCGTAGTTGGGTACGCCGAGCACCAGTGGGTTGTCGGTCTTGAGGAACGCGAGCTGCGCGGACAGCTCCTTCGCAGCCTCGTACCGGTTCTCGAACAGGCGCATGGACCGATTCCTTCCCCGAACCGCCTGCCCGACCCGGGAAGGCCGCCCGGCCGGTTGAGAGGGGATCCCGCCTACTGGTGGTTAATGATACGGCGCCCGGTACCGCCGTGTGTCCCCGGTCGGTTCACTCGGTCGCCTCGGCCGGGGATGCCAGTTCGAGGCACCACGCCGGCCCCTTCATCGTGTGCGTGCCGACTCGCACCGTGACCCATCGACCGCCGGGGGTGTGTTTCTCGATCGTGATCGAGTGCCAGGGAATGCTCGCCGGGGCGGCGCCGAAGGCCCGCAGCGGCTTGATGGGCAGCAGGTGCAGGTGGTGCTCGTCGACGGCGACCTGGATACAGAATCCGAGGTTCAGCAGGTCGATGCGGAAGCTCTGATGACGCCGCCACACGGCATTGTCCCGGGGGGCCGTTGCGGGAAACTCCCGCGGCAGCCATCGCCAGGCGAACCGGATAAGCGTGCCCAGGACCACGACGTCCAAGACGGTGAACAAGACGGCGATCGCGATGACCAGCGGCCAGTTCATCCCGCGCTGGCGACGCGCCGGCCCCGGCTGGTGCCCCCGGTGGTGCTCCCGGTGGTGCGCCGAGTGTTGCGCCGCCCCAGCAGTGGCTTGAGGTATCGACCCGTGTGGCTGCCGCGCGAGGCCGCCACGTCTTCCGGGGTTCCGGTCGCGACGACCATGCCGCCGCGGGCGCCGCCCTCGGGGCCGAGGTCGATGATCCAGTCGGCGCTCTTGACCACGTCGAGGTTGTGCTCGATGACCACCAGCGTGTTGCCGGCCTCGGCCAGGCGATCGAAGACGCTGAGCAATTTCTCGATATCCGCGAAGTGCAGGCCGGTGGTGGGCTCGTCCAGGACGTACAGCGTATGGCCGGTCGACTGGTTGCCGAGTTCGGCGGCGAGCTTGATGCGCTGGGCCTCGCCACCGGAGAGCGTCGTCGAGGGCTGGCCGAGGTGCAGGTACTCCAGCCCGACGTCGCCCAGGCATTGGAGCATGCGTCTGGTTCGGGTGTGTGCCTCGAAGAAGTCGATCGCCTCCTCGACCGGCATCGCCAGCACGTCGGCGATGGTCTTGTGCCGGTAGGTCACCTCCAGGGTTTCGCGGTTATAGCGCGCGCCCTGGCAGACCTCGCAGGTAACGAAGATGTCCGGCAGGAAGTGCATCTCGATCTTCTTGACGCCCTGGCCCTGGCACGCTTCGCAGCGGCCGCCCTTGACGTTGAAGCTGAAGCGGCCGGGGGCATATCCGCGGATCCGCGCTTCGGTGGTCCTGGTAAAGAGCCGCCGGATGTCGTCGAAGATGCCCGTGTACGTCGCCGGGTTGGAGCGCGGCGTCCTGCCGATGGGAGACTGGTTGACCTGCACCACGCGGTCGATCCGGCCGAGCCCGTTGACACGCGCGTGGGCGCCGGGCGCGGTGCGCGAGCCGTGCACCGCCTGGCAAGCGGCCTTGAAGAGGATGTCGTTGACCAGTGTCGACTTGCCGGAACCCGACACACCGGTGACGCAGATGAGCCCGCCAAGCGGAAAGACCACGTCGATCGACTTGAGGTTGTTCTGCCGCGCGCCCTTGACGACCAGGGAGAAGTTCTCGTCCAGCTCGCGCCGCTTCCGGGGCAACTGGATGCGGCGCCGACCCGACAGGTAGGCCCCGGTGAGCGATCGCTCATCGTCGAGGATGTCCTGGACCGTTCCCTGCGCCATCACGGTGCCGCCGTGGTGGCCGGGACCCGGACCGATGTCGATGATGTGGTCCGCGGCCCGGATCATGCCCTCGTCGTGCTCGACGATCAGGACGGTGTTGCCGATGTCGGCGAGGTGCCGCAGCGTCGCGATGAGCCGGTCATTGTCGCGATGGTGCAGGCCGATCGTCGGCTCGTCGAGCACGTAGCAGACGCCGACGAGGCCGGAGCCCACCTGCGTGGCCAGCCGGATCCGCTGGGCCTCTCCGCCGGAGAGCGTTCCGGCGGTGCGGTCGAGGGTCAGGTAGTTCAGCCCGACCGACGCGAGAAACCCCAGCCGTGCCTGGACCTCCCGGAGAATCGGCTCGGCGATGGTGCGGCGCTCGGTGCTCAACTCCAGTTGCTCGAAGAAACCGATCGCCTTCTCGATCGTCATCGCGGTGAGGTCGGCGATGCTCACGCCCCCGGCACCCCCGGTACCCCCGGCACCGGGCAGGAGCACGTGCAGGGACTCCGGCCGCAGCCGCCGGCCGCCGCAGGCGGGGCACTCGGCGTTACTCATGTAGCCGCGGAGCTTCTCCTTGACGAAGTCACTGTCGGTGTTGTCATACCGCCGCCGCAGGCTGGGGACGACGCCTTCGAAGGTGAAACCCAGGCTCGACTCGTCGCTCTCGGCGGTGCCGTGCATGAGGATCCGGCGGATCTTCACGGTGAGCTTCTCGTACGGCGTGGTGCGCGTGACCTCGGCTCGGTCGCAGAATCGCCGCATCAGGCGGCCGTAGTACATGTTCATGCGCTTGCCGTTCTTGCGCCACGGCTCGATCGCGCCGTCGCCGATTCCCAGGGACCCGTCGGGCACGATGAGTTCGTCGTCGAACTCGCTGACCACGCCGAGACCGTCGCATTGACGGCACGCGCCGTAGGGGGAGTTGAACGAGAAGAGTCTCGGGGCCAACTCGTCGAGGCTGCTCCGGGGGTGTTCGCTGCACGCGAGCTTCTCGCTGTAGCGGTGCTCGACCCAGGCGCCGTCGGTATCGACCAGCGCCGTGAGCAGCCCGTCGGAGAGGCGCATCGCGACCTCTACGGAATCGGCGAGCCGCTGGCGAACATCGGGCTTGATCACGATCCGGTCGACGACCGCCTCGATCGTGTGTTGCTCGTACCGCGCGAGGCCCAGCGGATTCTCCGTGCCCTCCTTCAGCGCGTCGCGAACGTCCACGATGGTCCCGTCGACGCGGGCCCGCACGAAGCCGTGCTTCTGGAGGCCCTCGATGACCGCGCCGTGGAACCCCTTTTTCCCGCGGATCACGGGTGCACAGATCATGAGTCGTTGCCCGTCGAAGCCCATGAGCGCGTCGACGATCTGTGTCGCGGAGGTCGCCGCGATGGGCCGGCCGCACGTCCGCGGGCGGGCCGGGCTGCCGCCGGTGCGTGCCCAGCACGTCGGCGTCGCGCAGCGGGCGTAGAGGACGCGCAGGTAGTCGTAGATCTCGGTGATGGTGGCCACCGTCGATCGCGGGTTGTGCCCGCCGGTGCGCTGCTGGATGGCGATCGTCGGGGGCAGCCCCTCGATCGACTCGACGTCGGGCTTCTGCCACTGGGTGAGGAACTGCCGCGCGTAGGACGACAGCGACTCCATGTACTTGCGCTGGCCCTCGGCGAAGATCGTGTCGAACGCGAGCGAGCTCTTGCCGGAGCCGGAGACGCCCGTGATGACCACCATGCAGTCGCGCGGGATGTCCACGTCGAGCGACTTGAGGTTGTGCTCGGCGGCGCCGCGGACGCGAATGAATCTGGCCGCCTGGCTCACGCGGGCATGATAGGAGAATCCAACCCCGCGGAATCGCCCTACCCGACCTCGCGACGCTGGAAGAGGATCACCGCAACGCTCAGTGCCGCCGCGATGTAGATGAGGCCGTACACCACGACCCCGCCAAGGAGTTTCAGGGGGATGACGTGGCCCTGGGTGAGGGCGTCGGAGAACCAGAACGTCTGGAAGTTCGGCAGCACCGAATAGCCCACCCAGTACGTCGCGTACTCCAGACGCTCCGCCAGCCCGTCGGCCATGCTCGACAGGGGTACGGTGGCGACCTCGACCTGCCGGACCGGCTCGCTGATTTCACCTGTGACCAGCTCGATGATCCTGGTCTGCTCGACCATCTCGGTAAGACCTTCAGCGGAGGCCCGCTGCAGCCATACCTCGCGCACCCGCGCGATCCGGCTCCCGAACATCCAGTCCGAGAGCATCCCCGCCATGAACAGGCCGACCGTGATGCACAGTGTCATCACCTGGCCCAGCCGTGTAGAGGCGGCGATCGCGATCGCCGAGAGGACCAGGATCGCCATCGTGATGCCGGCCAGGCCGATCCACAGTTGCCCGTCGAACGCCAGCCCGATCGGCTGGCGGACGAAGTCGGGGTCGAACAGAAGGCTCAACAGGTACGCCAGCCCCGCAAGCGGCGTGATGATCGCGATGACGATGCTGGCGAAGACCTTGCCGTAGAAGTAGTTGCACCACACACCTGCGCCGGCGCCCAGGAGTCCCGCCGTGAAGCCGAAGACCAGCACGGGTTTGTGGATCGGGTCACGCACCGTCTGGAGCACGCCGTGCATCTCGACGAGCAGGAACACGAAGTTCATGTACATCGTCGCCAGCAGCAGGGCGCCCGCCACGCCGAGGTACTTGCCCAGCACGAACAGCGGCCGGCTGACGGGCTTGGAGATCACCGTCAGCGCCGTGCGGTTCTCGATCTCGCGGTTCAGGACGTTGGTCGCGATGAACGCCGCCAGCAGCGTCCCGCAGATGAAGACCGTGGAGAGCCCCAGGTCGATCATCATCCGCTGATCGTCCTCCATCGTGAACCCGGCCAGGAGGTTCGAGAAGATCAGCCCCAGCGTCGCCACCATCAGCAGCACCAGCGCGATCGGCTGGCGGATGCTCTCGAAGAACGTGTTCCCGGCTATCGCGATGGTCTGACCGAACATGGTGTGCTCAGTGTAGCGGTGCGTAGAAGGGAGTCTCTACGCCGGGCTGTCTGTCGGGGGTCGCCTGGAAAAGGACCCAGGGTCCTTTTCCTCCCTGGGTCCTTTTCCTCCATCGCTCCGTCGCTCCGTCGCTAATCTCAGGGACACGCCCCCCAGCTCCCCAACAGGTCGAGGAAGTCGACGATGCCGACGGTGCCGTCGTTGTCGACGTCGTGCGGGCACGCGGACGTCTCGCAGACATCGTCTGTGCCGTTCTGGTCGAAGTCGCCGCAGACGCCGTCCGGCCCCTTCCAGATGCCGCCGGCCGCGGCACAGTCGGTCTCGCGCACCGCCACGCAACTGGCGTTGGCGAGGCAGCATGCGGCGATGTCGCAACTGACCGCGGCGCACGCGGTGTCAGCCTCGTGCGCCCCGCCGAGCGCGGCGCACACGTCCGGCGCGATGAATCCGAGGCAGGACTCGTCCGGCAGACAGCACGCCCCGCAGAACGCGCCCCCGCAGGTCGTGCCGTCACCCTGGTACACACCGCCGAATCCGAACAGGCACTGCACTTCCGAGACGTCGGGGATGCAGTCGTTGGCGCCGGGAATACAGCACGCCCCGATCGGCCCCTCGGGCAGGACCGCCTCGGCGCCGGGCTGGAGGGCCACCATCAGGTTCAGTCCGAGCAGACCCGCCACGATCCACAACGGCAGCGCGATGAGACTTCCATACCTTGACATGAGATCCCTCCTTTGTGAGTCCGCCGGGTGCCGAACGCCGTAACTTCGGGCGAAAGAGGACTTTAGGCGTGGATTCGTCCATATCGGACCGACAAAATCCGGGCCGATCCGCGAACCGGGGGCGCCCCGGCCTACGTAGACGAGCATATCGGAACCCGTGGGCGCATCGTGCGCGCCGTGGGCCCTCCGATACATATCTCCGGTATCCTGACCGGGCTCGGCGGCCCGCCATGACCCTCCGGCCCCCGCGCCCCACACGATCCCACACCGCCCTCCGCCCCGTCAGGACACCACCGCCGGACTCCCCGCAGGTCGAACGCCCCATGAGAGTCGACCATCACGCATACCGCAGGGCTACCCGCGTCGCGGGCTTCGGGCTCATGGTCCAGATCGCGATCGGGCTCGTGCTGCTGCTGTTCGGGATTCTGTTCCCGGATACGGTCTTCCGGTTCGCCGCGTACTACGTCTTCGGAGGCGTGCTCGTCTGGCTGAGCCTGGTGGTCATCTTCTACCAGCACACCCAGGAACGACTCGAAGCGCTGGAGGAAGACGAACTCGCTGCCGCCCGGGCCGGTACCGGGTCGGTCTTCGAGGACACTCGCGGCGCCGGTCAGGTCGCGGCGCATCGTCTGAAGCTCATGCACGCATGGCTCATGCCCGCGGTGAGCCTTCTGGTGTCCGCGTACCTGGCTGTCGGGGCGTTCGGCATGTTTCGGTCGCTGGGCAGGTTCAACGATCCCGGCCTGGACGGTCGCGGCCTCCTCCTCACCGACGAGATGGGCTGGGCCGTCGCAATCTGCCTGTTCTTCGCCGCGATCTGCTTCATCTTCGCGCGGTTCGTGGCGGGGATGGCGAAGCTGCCCGCGTGGCGGAACCTCCGCGGCGGGGCTGCGTTCGGCGTGGGCAACGCCCTGGTGTTGCTTGGGGCGGGCGTCGGCCTCACCTTCCGTTTCTTCGAGCAGGACCGGGTCACCGTCTGGGTGGCGTACGCGATCCCGGTGTTCATGCTCCTGCTGGTCGTCGAGATCGTCATTCACTTCGTTCTGAACATGTACCGGCCGCGGATTCCCGGCGAGGTCCCCCGACCGGCCTTCGACTCGCGCGTGCTGAGCCTGCTGGCGGCGCCGGAGTCGATCGTGCGATCGCTCAACGAGGCCGTCAATTACCAGTTCGGCTTCGACATCACCAGTTCCTGGGGCTACCAGCTCATGGTGCGCAGCTTCGGGTGGCTGCTGGCGTTGGGTGCGGTGGTGCTGGTGCTGCTGAACACGATGGTCGTCATCGAGCCGCACCAGCAGGCGGTCAAGCTCAAGGGCGGCAGGATCGTCGGCGAGGTGCACCCCTCCGGCATCATGTGGAAGCTGCCGTGGCCGTTCGAGACGGCCGCGGTCTACGACGTCGGTCGTATCCGCACGCTGCCGCTGACGGCGCAGCGCATCGAGGACCCGGACGTCCAGGTCTGGTCGGCGTCGATCAAGACCGACACGGTGCTGCAGCCGTTCCTGGTCGGCGGCGGTGCCGTGGAGGCCGACTCGGACACGTTCACACCGGCGGGCCCAGGCGGCGATGCCTCCGGGGTCGAGTTGTACTCGCTGGTGGACGCCGAGATGAGCCTCCGGTACCGCATCAAGCCCGACGGCCTGCTCGACTACCTGAACTTCGCCTCCGACCAGCGGCGGCGTCGCCAGAGACTCTCGTTGCGGCAGATGGCGCTCAAAGCGCTCGCTCTGCGCACGATCACCCAGCACCTCTCGGAACTCAAGCTCGACGAGGTGATCGCCACCGGGCGCCGGGAGCTCATCGACTCGCTGCGTGCGAGGATCCAGGAGAGCTACGACGACATGCATGCCGGCACCGAGGTCGTCGCGCTGGACGTGCTGATGCTCCGGCCATCCGGTGACGTCGCCAAGTTCTGGGACGACTACGCAACGGCCAAGGCGCAGCGGCTCGGGGAAGTCGCCGAGGCCGAGCAGGAGGTGCCGGTGTCGCTCGCCTTCTATGTCGGCGATCCGGATCAGGTTCCGCCGATCCTTGCCGCGATCGACGAATGGAAACGACTCACCGAGCAGCTCGGCGCGGATGACCCGGCGGTCATCGAGCAGCGCCTCGCCGTCGAGCAGATGTTCCTCCGCTCCGGCGGCAGTCTCGCGCAGACTCTGGACGCCGCCCAGGCCGAGCTCTGGATCAAGCTGATGCAGGCGAGGGCGGAGGTGTTCAGGCACCGGGGGCAGCTCGATGCGTACCTCGCCTCGCCGCTTCTGTACAAGCAGCGAGAAATCATGGCGGTCCTCTCGCAGATGCTCCCCAACCGCCGCAAGTTCGTTCTTGTCGGTGTCGATCCCCGGCGGGTGAACGTGTCAGTCAAGCTTCAAGAAACGCCGTCGATGTTCAACTTCGGCGACGCGATTTCCAGTGACGGAGAATCCAGCCAATGAACAGGACATTTGCCGTCAGCGTGGGCATCCTGCTCCTGGTCGTGCTGGTGCTGTTCAGCACCACGTACACCGTGCGTTTCAGCGAGGTGGCCGTTCGCACGACCTTCGGCAAGACCAGCACGGCCAGCGTCCAGACGAAGCCGGGAATCCACTTCCGGTACCCGCTGTTCGCCGATCGCGTGACGACCTACGACACCCGTGTGCAACTGGCCTTGACGCCGCTGGTGGAGGTGCCGACCGCCGACGGTCTGTCGGTCGTCGTGCGAGCCTTCCTGATGTGGAAGATGGACCAGGCTCCGGAAGCGGTGCTCCGGTTCGCCGGTAGCTACGCGACCTCGCGCGAAGCGGACGACGCCCTGCGGAACCACCTCGTGACCGCGGTCAAGGCGTCGCTGGGCCGGTATGGCTTTGACGACCTCATCGGCCCCGACAGCAAGCTGGCCGCCGCGGAGCAGGACATCCAGGGGCAGCTGGAGTCCGTCGTCTCGCCGCAGGGCATCACGCCGGTCTTCGTCGGTATCAGCCAGGTCCAACTGCCGGCGAAGATCACCAAGGCCGTGCTGAGCAGGATGCAGGCAACCCGCACGAAGCTCGCCGAGACGGAGCGCAGCTCCGGGCACGCCGAGGCCCGCCGGATCACCGGCGCTGCGAACACGATCATCAGCGCCCTGCAGGCATTCGCCGAACAGCGCGCTGAAGAGATCAAGGGCGAGGCCAACCGCAAGGCCGCCGACTACCTTCATGACATGAGCCAGAACGAGGAGTTCGCCATCTTCCTGGTGCATCTGGACGCGATGCGCGCCGGCCTCAAGGACACCGCGACGTTGATCCTGTCGGACCGGGCCGCGCCGTGGCACCTGCTCAGTCAGACCAACCACTCCGGCGGTCCCATCCCGCACCCGGTCGATGGCGACAGCATGGCCACCACGACCACCGACGATCCGTCGCCGGACTCCGGCGACGGCGCTTCGATTGAACCCACCGCCAGGCGAGGACCGTCACCGTGACCGACGCCGGCCCGCCCGACCCCCTGAACGCAGGAACCGATGGGGACGTCCCGATCGAGGACCGCCCCCTGGAGATGGAGGCACCGCCGCGCCGCGCCGCATCGGCACAGCTGGTCGTCGAGTCGGAGATCGGCTCCGACGCCGCCCTTCGCGAAGCGATGGACCCCGCCAACCAGTCTCTGGCGGATGCGATGCGGTTGTCCTACCGGGTGCTGCAGCTCGTGATCCTGATACTGGTCGCGTTGTTCCTCGTGTCGGGCTTTCAGCGTGTCGACGACCGGCAGAGCGGTGTCATGCTCCGCTTCGGGCAAATCGTCGTCAGCGACGGCGAGGCGGCGCTGGAGCCGGGCCTGCGGCGCAACCTGCTGCCGTATCCGGCCGGAGAGTTCATCATTTTCGACGTCGAGAACCGCCCGGTGGATCTCGGCAACACGTTCTGGCCCCGGATACCGGCGAACATGACGCTGAACCAGGCGATCGATCGGGCCAGTCCCAGGGGTATCCTGCCGCCCGGCGACGTCGGCTCCGTACTCACCGACGGCGGCGATATCGCCCACCTGAAGGTCACCGCCACCTACGACATCATCGACCCGGTCAAGCTGGTTCACCGTCTGCACGAGGCGGATATCGATCGCACCGTTGAACTCGCGCTCGAACGGGCCGTGGTCGCGTCGGCTGCGGGACTCGCCCTCCAGGGGTTCGTCGATCAGCCGGAGGTGGTGCGCGACCTCATCCAACGAAGCGCCCAGGAACTGCTGGACGCCATCGACTGCGGCATTCAGCTTACCGGGGTCCAGATTCTCGATGCAAAGCCGCCGTTCTCGATCGTCAAGGTCTACCGCGAGCTTCAGTCCGCCCGCGAGGAGGCGCGACGCGACGTCGAGAAGTCCAGGCAGGAGGCACAGGACTCGCTGATCAGCGCTGCCGGAGCCGACTGGCGAGACCTCGTCGATCTCATTGAGCAGTACAAGCGGCACGAAGCGCTCGGCAACACTGAACGTGCCGAGGACATGCTCGGGCAGATCAACCTCTATCTGGAGAGCGACCTGGTCGGCGGCGCGGTGGCGGGCATGATCCAGCGCGCCCAGGCGTACGAGTCCCAGATCGAGCTCACGCTGGGCAAGGAGGCGCGCCGTTTCGCCGACCTGCTGCCGTCCTTTCGCGAGCAGCCGTATCTCGTGTGCCGGCGCCTGTGGATGGCGGCCGTGAGCGAGGTCCTCGACCGTCCGGATTGCGAGATCATCCGGGTGCCGGAGGGACTCGGCCGCATCGACCTCGCGATCTCGGGCTCCGAGGAGATCGCGAGAATCCGCCGGGACCGCCTTCTGGAGTGGCGGGAGCACCAGGCATTGATCGAAACCATCGGCGACTGGCGGCGGTATCAGCAGACCACCGAGGACTTCGAGATCGGAGAAGCGGTCCCGCTGCTCGAGATCGGTCCGGACGGCAAGATCCGCGCCCGGGGCCGCCGCCGATGACCAGTGGGAACTCGTCGCCGGTCATCATCGAGGCCGTCGGGCTCACCAAGGTCTTCCGTGACTTCTGGCTGCGCACCAAGGCCCGTGCGGTCGACGACGTGGACTTGAAGATTCACGCGCGGGAGATCTTCGGGTTGCTCGGGCCCAACGGTTCAGGCAAGAGCACGATCATCAAGATGATCCTCGGCCTGCTTCACAAGACGAAGGGCCACCTGACGGTCTTCGGCAGGCCGCCGACCGACGTCATGATCAAGAAGCGGATCGGATTCCTGCCGGAGGAGTCGTACCTCTACCAGTTCCTGAACGCCCGGGAGACACTGGACTACTACGCGCGGCTGTTCGGCCTTGACCGCCGCACGCGCCGCCGGCGGATCGACGAGTTGCTGGACATGGTCGGTCTCTCGCACGTGGCCCACCGTCCGCTCGGCGAGTTCTCCAAGGGCATGGCGCGGCGCATCGGCCTCGCCCAGGCGCTGATCAACGATCCGGACCTGCTGATCCTCGACGAGCCTACATCCGGCCTTGACCCGATCGGTACACGGCAGGTCAAGGACCTGATCATCGAGCTGGGCAAACGCGGCAAGACGATCCTGCTCAGCTCGCACCTGCTGGCGGACGTCGAGGACGTCTGCGACCGCATGGTCATTCTCTACGCCGGGAAGATCCGCGCCCAGGGTACCGCCGACGAACTCCTTTCCGACACCGAGCGCACGGTGATCGAGACGCCACGGCTCGCGCCCGAGACGATCGTGCGGATCGAGCAGGTCATCCAGCAGTGCGAGGGAAAGGGCATCGACCGGGTCCAGGCGCCGCGGCAGCGTCTCGAACAGCTCTTCATGGATCTCGTGGACCGCGCTCGCCATGAACAGGTCGAGACCGCCGGCGTGGTGCACGGTGGCGCCACCGCCGGATTCCTGCGGGCCGACGACGCCCGGGGCGACGATCTCATCGAGACGCTGGTGGAGGAACCGGCGCAGCCGACCGCCGCCAAGGAGGCCGCGACGCAGGCCGCGGCCTGCGAAGCTGTCGAGGCGGGGCACCGCGACGAGGTGCTCGCCGAGCTGCTCAGTGATCCGGTGGCGCACCCCCCCGACAAGCGCCCGTCGGCGGCACCCGCTGCCGAGCCGCCGGCCGACGTCGATTCGTCCATGATCGACGACCTCATGGGCGACGCCAGGCCGCCCGGATCCTCCGGGAACACACCCGATTGAGCACGGCACCATGACTCCGCTCGTGCAGCTTGTTCGTCGGCTCGACCTGCTCCAGCAGACGCTGCGTTTCCGCATCGTGGCGAGCATCGTTTTCGTCATCGCCTGCGCGGGCGTGTTCGCGCCGCTGATTGTCACCTGTCATCAACTGCACGCCCAGCGGCTCGCGCTGGGCCGGGCGCTGGCCGGGCAGAACATTGCCGACGGCGACGAGCACGCCGTGACGTTCCTGGAGACCGGCACGGTCCTCGTCGACGGCCGGACGTACGGCGGCCCGGAGATTCATCGCCGCGCGAGGTTCTATTTCGACGAGGGTGGCAACCTGGCCTCGGCGCCCCTCATGGAAGACCTTCTGGCCGAGCAGAAGCCGGCGTGGGCGCCGGCCTTCCTGCTGGAAAAGCCTTCGACGACGTGGATGCTCGCGGGCATCACGATGGCGTGGCTGGGGCTCATCGTGTGGATGAAGATCACCCTGCCGTTCGTCATGACGGTGGTGGCGACCGGCGTCCCGGTCGGCCTCTGCGCGGCCGCGGGCAACCGGGAGGCGATGCTTGCCTTTGCGGGCATGGGCCTGCTGACCTTCACCTTCGTGCTGTTCACGCGGGTCGTGTTGATCGCCTTGCAGTTCCCGAGCCAGATACTCGCGGTGGCGCACACCGTCGTCAAGGAAGCCACGCGCAATCGCCTGTCGCTGGTGTTCGTCGTGTTGCTGCTGATCGGTCTGCCGCTGCTGCCGCTCGGGCTCGATCCGGATTCGCCGCTGCGGTTCCGGATTCAGACGTTCATCGCCCGCAGTCTCGGCTTGACGTACGTGATGGCCGCGTGCATGACGCTGTTCCTGTCCTGCGCAACGATCGCCTTCGAGATCCGAGACCGGCAGATCTGGCAACTCATGACCAAGCCGCTGCGCCGCGCGAACTATCTGCTGGGCAAGTGGGTCGGCGTCCTCAGCGTGAACCTGGTGATCCTGATCGTCGCCGGCATCTCCATTCTTACCTACGTCAAGTACCTCAGTCGGCTCGATGTAGCGCCCGGACTGGCAGGCATGCTCGACCGCCTCGCCGTCACCGACGAGGTGCTCACCGCCCGTATCGGGGGCCGGCCGCGGCTGGAGACGTTGTCCGACCAGCAGATTCGCGCCCGGGTCGCGCAGGTCATCGAGCGCGATCCGATCATGTCGGCGATGGCCGAGGTGCCGCTGGCCACCAAGCGCAAGCTCGCCCGGGACATGCGGGAGGAGTTCATGAACTCCCAGCGATCCGTCGGGCCCATCGAGCCGGGGCGCCCCGGCGGCAACCAGCGAACGTACGTGTTCCACGGGCTCGGTCACGCGAAGAACCTCCAGTCCACGCTCACGCTTCGCTACCGGTTCCACATCCTGCGCGACGACGAGCACGAGAGGTTCCCCGTCGGGTTCATCTTCAACGGTGATCCCGAGACGGCCGTTCAGCGGCAGTACACGCCGACGGTCACGCACGTCCTGCCCGTCGGTGCCGACCTCATTCAGGATGACGGCACGATGGCGGTGACCGTGGTCAACCTGCATGTTCCTCCGCCCGACCAGGTAGGCCGCGGCGAGCTCAACTTCGAGCCGGACGACTTCGAACTGCTGTACAAGGTCGGCAGCTTCGAGGCGAACTTCACCCGGGCCGTCATGGTGATGTGGGTGAAGCTGGCCTTCCTGTCGATGCTCGGTCTGGCCGCGTCGACGATTCTCAGTTTTTCCGTGGCATGCCTGCTGTCCTTCACGGTCCTGCTGGCGGCCACCCTGGGACCGTTTCTCGCCATGTCGCTCGAGGAATACTACCCGCCGGACGTCCACCAGATGGACTGGACGAACATCGGCCTGGTCATCCAGTGGGCGTTCCAGTCGTTCATCCGGGTGACCGCCCGGTTCATCGTCTTCTCACTGCGCAGCTTCGGTGAGTATCGCCCGACGGAGAGCCTCGTCGAGGGTCGCCTGATTTCGTGGCGGGTCGTGGCAAGCGGGTTCTTCTGGATAGGTGTGGTGTGGTCGGGTATCGCGCTGGCGGTCGGATACCTGTCGATCCGCAACCGGCAACTGGCTATCTACAGCGGGCACGGGTAACGACGCCGCATGACGCATGATCGGACAATCCAGGCTGTCGCGGGCGCCGTGCTGATCGGGGCGGTCGTGCTTGCCGGCGGCGTGCTGACCGGTCTCACGGCAACGGCCGAGCGGCACGTGCTGCGTTACACCAACCTGGCGGTGGCGGGGGCGCCGCCGGTGGTGGCGCTGGGAACGGCGATCGGGGCGCTGCGCGGCATCATCGTCGACTACCTGTGGATCAAGGTCCACATCATGAAGCAGAAGGGCCTCTATTACGAGGTCATGGCGGACGCGGACCTGATCACCAAGCTCCAGCCGCGCTTCAGTGCGGTGTGGGCCTTCCACGGCCACAACATGGCGTACAACATCTCCGTCGTCCACAACACCGAGCCGGAGCGCTGGGAGTGGGTGAAGCAGGGGATCGATCTGATCCGGAACCGCGGGCTTCGCTACAACCCCAACGACCTGCAGCTGCACCGGGAACTCGCGTTCTTCTTCGCGCACAAGATCGAGGGTGTCTCCGACGACGCGCACCTGTTCTATAAGCGGGAGTTCGCCAGGGAGTGGCACAACGTGCTGGGCCGGCCGCCGTACGACTACGAGGCTCGGATCCAGTGGATCAAGGTTGTCGCCGACGCGGCGGCGACGCTCGACCAGGCCGAGCGGGCTACCCCCGGCGTCACCGCGCTCGTCGAGAAGCTTCGCACGGAACTCGAACCCTTCAAGGACCGGTACCGCTTCGCCCTGGACAAGTCGTTTCTCAAGGCATTCGCCGAGTGGGAGGCGATCAAGGGGCAGTCCGCGTACGCCCGGATCTTCGACTTCGAGACCAGGACACGGCAGGAGAACCCGGTCTTCGTCGTGTTCGACGAGATTGCCGGCGATCCGGAATACGCCGAGGCATGGAAGGCGTTGGTCGCGCACGTCCGCAAGAGGGTCCTGCTCGACGACTACAACATGGACCCGCAGCTCATGTACGAGTACACGCGCGACTTCGGGCCCATCGACTGGCGGCACGGCCAGGCGCACGCGTTGTACTGGTCGCTCAAGGGATCGGAGCAGGGCGAGGAGCGTGTCGAACTCAGCGTGGATGAAGTCTACCGGATCGTCAACAACGACCGGATCAAGCTCCAGGCGATGCAGGGCCTCGCCCGCTGGGGACGGATCAACCTCGATCTCTTTTCGAACGACTGGGTGTCGCGGCTGCCCGATCCGCGATGGATCGACGTCATCGACCGGTACTGGGAGCAGTATTCGATCAAGCATCGGGCAACCCGCGGTCCCGGTCCCGACATCTTCATGGGTTTCCACCAGAACTTCCTGAGCTCGTCCGTCCGGGAGCTGTACAGGTCGGGCGAGGTGAAGCTTGCCCGGAAGTACCGCGATCGCCTCTGCGACCTGTACGGCATGGGCAATCCCCAGCGGCCGAACCCGAAGTTCTGCGCTCCGCTGGAAATCTTCGTCTGGAACCAGGTCAAGGACGAGTACACGTTCCAGTCGCACCTGGCGGCGAGCGACGTGGCGGCATCGCTGAGATACGCGTTCCGGATCGGCATCGGCCAGGATCGGCCCGAGGTCTTTCAGAAGGCGCTGGAGTTCTCCCAGAAGGTCACGCGGTATTTCAAGGAGAACGAGTACAACGCCTTCGTGACCAAGATGGGCAGTGCCCGGCTCGGCGCACTCATCGACAATCTCGAGAACAGCGCCGTGACCGTGTTCGCCCAGCTCATGGTCGACACCACGGTCGACATGGGCGAGCGGCTCGTGATCTACCGGCGGGCTCCGGACGATCTGAAGGTCCGGATCTACGACCTCGTCGCACCGCTGCTGCGCATGCAGTTGGAGGCACACCCGCTTGGAAGCCGTTTTCCGTTCGAGGCGGCGTTCCCCGAGCCGCCGGGGCTGGAGGCGTACCGCCGGCTGCAGCGCGAAAAGGGCGGGAAGCCCAAGGACGACGACGACGCGGAGGTCGAGCGGCGGTAGAACGAATCGCGGGTCCAGCGAGCGAAGCGAGCGCTACAAATAGCGGGTGGCACGGTCGAGCGAGGTCCGAAGACACGGCCGAGCGGAAGAAAATAGACCGGGAGTAATTTTCGGCCGGTGGCCCGCCGCTGCACGGTGACCGCTGCCCGAAAAATACTCCCGGTCTCTTTTCTTCCGCTCAACCGTGCCACACAGAGTCTTGTCTGATATTCACGGCACCGGATCGTACCCGCCGCCGCCGAACGGGTGGCAGCGTCCCACTCGCCGCAGTGTCAGCCACGATCCGCGCACCGCGCCGTGGACCCGCAGCGCCTCGATCGCGTACTGCGAGCAGGTCGGCGAGAAGCGGCAGTGACCACCCAGGAACAGCCCCAGCGAGACCTGGTACAGCCGAACGAGCATGACCAGCGGCCAGGCGAGGAGGCTCACGACTCGGGAGCAGCGTTGTCGGTCTTGTCGGATCTGTCCTGCCATTTCCGATCCAGCGTCTGAACGGCGCCCAGAAGCGCCGCACGGTACTTGTCCAACGACAACGGCTCGTGGCGGCGTACGCTGACGATGACATCATAGCCGTGCGGCTCTCGGGGCAGCCCATGCTGCACCAGGCGGAACGACTCCCGGATCAGCCGGCGGATGCGGTTTCGCGTCACCGCGGTGCCCGCGCGCCGCGAGATCGCCAGTCCCAGCCGGCAGTGCTGCAGGTCATTGGGCGCGGCCCACACGACAAGCGGTCCCACGGCCGCCCGGACCCTGGCGGCAAAGACTCTGTCGAAGTGGCGCGTGCGAACAAGGCGCAGCTTCACGGGAAAGAAATAGCCGGGTTCGCCGCCCACGTCAGGAATCGCGACTCAGCGCGTGCTGGTATCGCTGCATCAGGTTCGATCGTGTGATCAGCCCGCGCACGTCATCCTTGCCGGTGTCGTCGAGCACGGCGAGGCTGTGCACGTCGTGCCTGCTGAACTTGTCGAGAACGATATCGAGCGTGTCATGGGGCGAGACGGTCGGCAGATTGCTGCGTTGAAGCTCGTGAACCTGCAGCAGCGGAATCGCCTCGCGATAGACGAGAATCTCCCGCAGGTCGGCTCCAGTCACCAGTCCGACGTAGTGGCCCCGATCGTCGATCACGACGAAGTCCGTGACCGAACGCTCCTCGATGAGGTCCAGGAGATGCTGGGCCGAGTCGCCGGGATGAACCAGGACGGGCGGGACGAGCACGACGTCGTCAACGGAAAGCCGCCGGAGGATCGTCAGGTCGCTCATGACGCCGATCCGCACCCCGAGTCGCGCCAACTGCGTCGTGTACATGCTTTCGGGAGAGATGAGCCGTCCCATGATCGTAGCGATGATGGCGGTGAACATGAGCGGGAGGATGATCTCGTAACTCTGCGTGATCTCGTAGACGATCAGGATCGCCGTCAGTGGGGCGTGAAGAACGATGGCGACCATGGCCGCCATTCCCACGACCGCGTAGTGGGCGGGGTTGGCGGAGGGGGCCCAGCCGAGTCCCTCGACGACCGTGCCGAACGCTCCGCCGATCGCGGCGCCGAGCAGCAGCGACGGCGCGAAGAAGCCGCCCGAGCCGCCGGAGCCGATCGTGAGACACGTCGCGATCGGCTTGAGCACCACCAGCAGCATGAGCAGCCCCAGCAGCGTGCCGACCGGCTTGAGCACGCCCTCGACCATGTACGTCTCCCGGTTCAGCAGCTCCCTGATGACCGGGTACCCGTTGCCGTAGAACTGGGGGATCGCGCTGCCGGTCTTGTGGAACAGCATGTAGGCGAGTCCCATGAGTCCCAGGATCGCCGCTCCGGTGACCGGCTTGAGAACCGGATGGATCTTGAGCCGCGAATAGAAATCCTTGACGACGTACATCGCCAGTATGAACAGTGCCCCGACGACGCCGCAGATGACACCGAGCATGAGGTAGTTGGGGATCTCGATGATCGTGAACTTCTCGATGAAGAAGTCGTCGGCGACGGCGAACAGCGCCGGATGATCGCCCAGCAGCGCATCCGTGCAGGCGACCGCCATCACCGACGCGATGACGATCGGCGTGAACGTTCTCAGGGAGAAGTCACGGAGCAGGATCTCCAGCACGAAGAAGATCCCCGCGATCGGCGCGCTGAAGACCGAGGCGATGCCCGCCGCCGCCCCGCAGCCCAGCAGCGTGGCCGTATCCTGCGGGCCCATGCGCAGCCACCGCCCCACGTTGGAGCCGATCACCGCGCCGATGGTGACGATCGGGCCCTCCGCGCCGGCGGACCCGCCCGACCCGATCGTGGCCGTTGCCGCCAGCCACTTGCGCACGCCGACCCGCGGCGAAACCTGTCCCTTGGTTCGTGAGACGGAATACATGATGATGGATACGCCCGGTCCCTTGACGTGATACGGCATGATGTGGACCACGTAGCCCGCGATCAGGCCGCCCACCATCGGTGCAAGCGGCACGATCCAGAACAGCAGGTCACGGTCGAGCCCGGCAAGCCAGTGTTCTTCGAGGCGCAGCGGGTGGATGAACGCCGTTGCAACCCCGCCGATGACCAGTCCGATGATCGCCGCAATCCCGACCAGGTGCCAGTGGCGATCGAGACCGAGTCTCGCCCCCGCAATGCGCACGCGCCGGGCCAGCTTCGATCGCAGCACGCGGTGGCGTCGTCTCCGTGCCATGAGCGATCAGTGTAACGTCCGGCGGAAGAACTCGATCACGAGCCGGTCGATCTCAGGATGCGTGCTCCGCATGTCGTTGTGATCGCCACCGTCGAGTTCCACCAGCTCGGCAGTCGGTCCGGCCTCGGCGAGGCGGCGGGCGTGTCTGACCGGGACGATCCGGTCGTCCGTACCGTGAATGACGAGGACGGGCCGGTCGATTCTCGCGATCGCAACATCCGCCCGGTGGTCGTCCCGGATGAGCATTCGCGCGAGCAGCCGGCTGAACGGACCCGCCCGCCCGCCGCCGACGCTGTCGGCGGCAATGTCGCGCCAGCTTGTAAACGCCGAGACCGCGACGCACGACGCCAGCTCATGGCGATCGGCCATGACGTTGAGCCCGATCGCGCCGCCGAGAGATTGCGCGTACATCCCCAGACGCGCCGCGTCGACGTCGGAGCGGGCCAGCAGGGCATCGACCGCGGCGTGGGTGTCGGCGATCAACGGTCCTCGCCGCCGCGCGCCACCTTCGCTGCGCCCGTACCCGCGGAAGTCGAAGATGAACAGGTTGAACCCGGCCCGCGGCAGGAACCCGGTGAACCAGACGTGCGACTCGATGTTGCCGGCGTTGCCGTGGACGTGAAGAATCGTCGCCGCCGCGGGACCCGCCACGTCACCGGCGGTGCCTCCCTCGGCCGGGATGAACCAGCCGTGCAGGCGGGTGCCGTCCGCGGAGTCGAACCACACCGATTCGGCTCCCGCGAGCTCCGGCGGCGGGACGGTCTCGGCCCGGGTGGGATAATAGAAGAGCCGTTCCATGCAGCCGGTTGTCCGCAACGGGATGATAAAGGCGGCGACGAGCACGACGCCGCTGACGCCTGCTCGCAGAACACGAGATCGCCTCGAACGGGGTTGCCGGTTCGTTCTGGACATCGCCGGTCGCCTCCGGGCCTGGCTGGCCGCTCTGTCGCAGGCAGCCTATACTATCCAATTCCGCTACTCCCGGCGGCGGACACACCATCATTCGCGGGCGGCACCACACATGATCGAAGCGTTGAAGAGTGACGATATCGTGAACCAGCTGTGCGGTCGTTTCAAGCTGACGGCGCTGATTCAGCACCGCCTCAGGGAACTGGTCCTCGACGGAGCACGGCCCCTGGTCGAACGACGCGGTCGTACCGATCTCGAGCTCGTGATCGAGGAGATCATCGAGGGGAAGATCGCCCCCGATTTCACCGGCACCGGATACGACCTTGAAAAGGGCTGCGTGGCCCCCAAGTAGCCACACCTGTACCACGGCATCGCAGTGGGCGACGGCACGCCATCCGGACCCGGCAGCACCGATCAACGACGCGTGATCGTCGGTATCACCGGCGGGATAGCCTGCTACAAGGTGGCACACGTCGTCAGCCGGCTCGTGCAGGACGGCGCCGAGGTCACGGTGGCCATGACCGCCGCGGCCGCGCGGTTCGTTTCGCCTCTGACGTTCCAGGCGCTGTCGGGCCGCCCCGTGTACACCAGCCCCTGGGAGCACATCGAGTCGCACGACCCGCAGCACGTGAATCTGGCCCGCGCCGCCGACGTCATGCTCATTGCGCCGTGCACGATGGACACGCTGGCGAGGCTTGTCGCCGGCCGAGCCGATGATGCAGTGTGCCTCATCGCCGCCGCCGTCGACTGGTCGGGGCAGGCCTTGCTCCTGGCGCCGTCGATGAACGAGGTCATGTGGAACCAGCCGGCGACGCAGCGCAACGTCGCGCAGCTTCGCGCCGACGGGTGCCGCATCATCGAGCCGGCCGAGGGCTGGCAGGCGTGCCGCACCGAGGGCATCGGCCGGCTTGCCGAGCCGGTGGTCATCATCGAGGCCGTGCGGGAGATCCTGGCCGCGCGATCTGCAGCCACGGGCTGAAGCGAATTGCAACAGTTCGACACGGCGATCATCGGCGGCGGGATCGTGGGGATGGCCACCGCGATGGCGCTGGTCGAGGGCGCCGCGCGGTCCGTGGTCGTGCTGGAAGCCGAGAACCGTGTCGCCGCCCACCAGAGCGGACACAACAGCGGCGTCATACACACCGGTCTGTACTACCGCCCCGGCTCGCTCAAGGCGCGGCTGTGCGTCCAGGGGGCCGCGGCGATGTACCGGTTCTGCGAGCAGCACGGGGTCGCCTGCGAGCGATGCGGCAAGATCGTCGTGGCGACGTCTCCGGGTGAGTTGCGCCGGCTCGACGTCCTGGAACAGCGTGGCCGCGCCAATGGGCTTGCAGGCGTGCGCCGCCTCGGCGCCGATGAACTGTGCGACTACGAGCCGCACGTTGCAGGGGAGGGGGGGCTTCATGTTGCCGGTACCGGCGTGGTGGATTTCGCCCAGGTGACCCAGACGATGGCCCGGCTCGTGCGGGGTTCGGGCGGCAGCGTGCTCACCGGCCGCCGGGTTCACGCGGTCCACTGCCGCTCCGGCGGAATCGTCCTGGAGACGTCCGGTGGTGAGGTCGCCTGCGCGACGCTGGTCAACTGCGCCGGTCTCCAGGCAGACCGCGTGGCGGCGATGTGCGGCGTCGTGCCGGAATGCCGTATCGTTCCGATCCGCGGCGAGTACTGGCGGCTCGCGGCGGGCCGCGCATCGCTGGTGAGGCACCTTATCTATCCCGTGCCGGACCCGGCGCTGCCGTTCCTGGGCGTGCACTTCACCCGCCGGATCGGCGGCGTGGTGGAGGTGGGCCCCAGCGCCGTGCTCACGCTTAACCGGCACGGGTACAGGCGGGGGCGGCCGGCGCCGCGGGACCTGCTCGACCTGCTGCGGTATCGCGGCGCCTGGCGGATGGCCCAGCGGTACTGGCGGACCGGTCTCACCGAGCTGCACCGCTCGCTGAGCCGGCGGGCGTTGGCGAAGGCGCTGCAGCGGCTGGTCCCGGAGGTGTCGGCCGCCGACCTGGAGCCCGGCCCGGCGGGGGTCCGGGCGATGGCGGTCGATCCCGACGGCGGGCTCGTCGATGACTTCCGGATCATGCGGGCCGATCGCATGATCCACGTGCTCAACGCGCCGTCGCCGGCCGCGACGGCGTCGATCAGCATCGGGCGCTGGATCGCGGACCAGCTCACCACGATCGCGGGGTGAATGGACGTTGCTCCACGGGCGATCCGCCGTAGGCGGACTCGCTCTGCCGTGGAGCAACGTCCGAAGACACGGCCGACGGCGGACGCCGTCAACCGTGCCACATTCAGAAAATCTCCCATTCCGGATGGAAACTTCGGAATGCGCGCCGCTGCAAGCCGGTCGTGTAGGGCAGAACCGACCCGACGTTGCGTCGCCGGACACTCCGGTCATCGCACCGGCAGTGCCCTCCCCACAGGAGAAACACAATGAGAGTACGTTCGATCGCGGCCTGGCTGATCGGTGGATTGCTGCTGGGCGGCTGTGGCGCCAAGATCATGCCGGCCGGCGGTGACATGCTCGCCGGCGCTCACGCCAGCCTCGCCGACAACGACACTGTGGCCGCCCGCCAGTGGCTCGCCAGTGCCGAACCGACGCTCAACAGCGCCCGCGAACGCCGCGAATACGAGTTGCTTGCGGCCGAGGTCGAGATTCGCACCGGCGCGGCGGACCTGGCGTTGCCCGCCATGGACCGATTGCTCGTGGCGGATCCGAGCGACCCGCGGGCCAACGAGGTGGCCGGCAAGGCCCGCCTGGTGCTCGGCGAATTCACCGCGGCGCTACGGCACTTCAACGCGGCCCTGACCGGGTACCGTCACGAGGCGGACCTGAACCGCGCCCAGGACTTGCTGGCGTTGACCGAGGGCCTCGATGCGTATTCCCGGGGCCGGTTTGCCCAGGCCGAGGAATCGTGGGGCGGAATCGGTGACGAACGACTGAGAGCCGGCGTGGTGGGCGTGACCACCGGCACGGCGTCGTACGTGGGTCCCGACGACGGGACACTGGCCCGTTTCAATCAACCCAATCGCTGAGAGCCACGGCATGTACACCACGATCACCAGGACTGTGTTTGCGCGGGCGACGGCCATGATCCCCATGGTCCTCATGTTCGTCATCGTCCCGTCGGCATCCGCTCAGCAGGCTGACCGCGAGCAGATCATTGACATCGAGAAGCTCAACGAGGTCATCACCGACGCGACGCGGTCGCTTGCCGAGCCCCTCCGGGAGACGCAGCTCAGCGAGCGCTTTGCCGAGGTCAACGAGCTGCTGCAATCCGAACAGGTCGACAAGCGGGCGCTTATGGCGTCGTTACAGAGTCTGTCCAATGAGCTCAGCGACTTCGTCGACCGGCTTGACAGCGGACCGCTGTTCGACGCCGAGGAGCAGGTCGGCCGGACCATCGACAATGTCCGCATGCTGATGGCGACGGGACCGTCCGGAACCCCCCAGACGGAGATGAAGCAACAGATCGCCCAGCACGAACTGCAACTGGGGCAACTCGTGCGCGCCATCGACGATGAGCCGGACCAGCGCCGTCGCCGGCGGCTCAAGATCATGTTCGCCCACCACCTGCGGCTCAGCCGGCTCAAGAGCCAGATGGGTTCCATCGATCTCTCCGACGCCCGCATGCGAGTCTTCGCCAAGACCGCCGAAGCGCTCGACGGGTTGTCCACCCAGTTGATCTCGGCGGCTTTCCGGACCGAAGAAGCCCGGACGATCCTCGCGCAGCAGAGCGAGTTCCTCCGCACCTACGTGGAGATCCTCAACGGCGTCGTCGGCGCCGAGGAGATCGCCCGCGTGCTCAACGGCCTCGGCGCCGCGGGGACCCAGCTCGGCCCTGTGATCGCGGAGCTGGCGCTCATCGCCGAGCAGGCCTCGGAGTTCGGCGCACGGATGGATGCGGTGGCGTTGAGCCTGTCCGACCAGATCGAGCTGGTCGGTGACAACATCGCCGTGCAGGTGGACCAGTCAACCGCGGTGTCGCTGGAGATGGACATCGAGCGTGAGATGGCCCGGTACCGAAAGCAGACCGACCCGCTCGCGGGCCTGGAGTAAACAATCATGACACGTCTCTCACTTTCGTTCGTGGTCACGATCACCTGTTCGCTGTGTGCCGGGGCGCCCGCGATGGCGCAGGACACCGCGTCGCCGTCTCCGGAGACGGGGGCGAGGACGGGCGCGGCAGTCAAGGCCGGCGACCAGGCAGACCGGGCTCAACTGTACCGGCTCGTCCGCCAGGTCCGCCGGATCGACCGCGACAGCGAGCAGCTCATGGAGCAGGCGATGGCCGAAGCCCGCAGCAACGGCGGCTCGGCGGACCCGGTCACCAAGGTCCGGATGCTGTCGCTGCGCGACCAGCGCGACAGGCTCTTCAGCCGGCTGCTGATCCTGAGCATGCGGCACGGCTGGGAGATCCCGGACTTCGACAAGCCCACGGTGAGCCGGTCGAGCCGGCAGGAATCCGAGCAGAGCGTCTTCGGCGCGATCGACGTGCTCGTGAACCGGCGTTTCGCGGCCGACGCCATGCGGCTCGCCGCGACGTTGCCGCTGCCTGTCGTCAGCCTGGAATCAATGGCCCGGTAGCGTCATGGTCGCGCAACTCATCGACACGCTCGGCATTTTTCTCTACCCGCAACTGGCGGTCTCGGTGGCCGTCGTCGGGCTGTGCCTGACGTACCTGCTGGCGGCGGTCCGGGGCGAGTTCCGGAACCTCGACACCCCGCCGTGGCGCCGGCAGCTCGAGCCGCTTGGGGGGATCGCGGTGTCGCTGGGGTTGCTGGGTTCCGTGTGGGCGTTCACCACGGCCTTCGGAGGCTTCATGGGCGGCATCGACATCGATCGCATCGTCGCGGGGCTTGGTACGGCATACACGACCACCGGTGTCGGGCTCGTCACCGCGATCATCGCGGGCCTGGGGTCCTACGCGTGTGATCTGCTGGTCCGTCACTGATCGTTGACACGATTCATGCAGGCACGAATCTTCATCTCGATGATCGATCTGGCGTTCCTGTCGCTGGCGGCCGTGATCGCGATCCTCTCACAGACCCAGCTCATCCAGGCGTTGCCGATCGAGGTCACGGAGATCAGACAGGGGATCGCCGCCGTCACGCGCGATGAGGTCACCGTGGTGACCATTACCGACGATGAGATCCTGGTCGACGGCCTGCCGGTCTCGCTGCACGAACTGGGCGGCGCGGTGGATGGACCGACGGTGATCCTGCGTGTTGGCCGGATGGTGCCGACGGAGAGGCTGATCCGTGTCATGGCCGAGCTCGCCGGGCAGGGCGTGGAGCTTCGCATCGAGGTCCGGGAGAGTTCCGGCGATCAGCGGGCGGCCATGAAACGATCGGGGCCGGGGCTGTGACCATGAAGAGCATGAGAGGATCGAACTTCGTCGTCGGCCTGGGGCTCAGCGCGGTGCTTCACGGTGTGGGGCTCTATGTCCTGCTGGGGCACTCGTCTGCCCCGGCGGCGCCGCCGCCGAGCGCGCCCACCGCCACACCGGTACAGATCGCCGCGATCGACCCCCGGGAGAAACTGCCCCTGCAACCGGTGCCGACGCCCGTGCCCCCGCCCGAACCCGAACCCGAACCCGAACCCGAGCGGGCATCGTTGCCCCTGGAGCGCGTCGTCGAACCGCCTCCGGCTGGACAGCAGCGGCTGGCGTCACTGTCCGAAACGACCCCGACGGCAACGGCGCGGCCGCGGCCCGAGAGCGCCCGCGCCGCGGTAACCCCGAAGCCGGCCCCCTCAGCCGAAGTGCCACCGGAGCCCGGTGTCGATGGGGCACCGGAGCCCGTCGTCGA
>JADFOJ010000121.1 GCA_022562915.1 Planctomycetota bacterium
GACAGCCGGGGCACGGCAAACCCCACCGCGTGCAAGCGCAAGCAGTCCTCGGTCCCGCCTCGGCGGGACGCCCGTGGTCCGCGGGTTCCCGAGAGGGAAGGGGGCGGGTAGCGTGCTCGAGGCCGTCGGCAACGGCGGTCCCAGATGAATGGTCGTCACCCGCCGCGTCCGTCGAGTGACCGACGCGGTGGGCACAGAATTCGGCTTATGTCCACACGCGACCACCAACGGCGGGCCCGAAAGGGCCCGTCGTTGTATATATAATTAGTGGCACGGTCGAGCTTTGCTCGCCCGTGGTTGGGGGTCGCTCCACGGGCGAGCGAAGCTCGACCGTGCCACCCATCAGTTCGCCTTGAGCGTAATGCCCAGGACGATCTCCTCGCCATCCCGCAGCACGGTGATGTTCACCGTGTCGCCGGGCTCGTGCATCTGGAGGTGCTCGTAGAGGTCCTGCATCCCGTCGATCTCGGACGTACCCCAGGCGACGATGACGTCGCCGGACGTCATCCCGCCCGCGGCGGCACTGGTTCCTTCCGAGACGGCATCGACCAGGACGCCGCGGAGGTCGTCCTCGCCCATGGCAGGGCGGATCCCCAGTCGAACCCGTCCGTAGCCGCGGTTCTGACCCCGGCTGCTCGGCGGCTCGCGGAATTCGAGCTTCTCCAGGCGGCTCGCCACGTCGTAGGTGATCTCGAACATCAGGTCCAGGACCTCGGCGGCCCCGGCGGGGTTGACCGTGTACGCCTGGTCCGCCGGCGAGGTGTACTCCGGGTGCATGCCCGTGAAGAAATGCAGCGCCGGCACCCCCAGCCGGTGGAAGTTCGCGTCATCCGAGCGGCCGCTGCCCCCTTCGGTCACCGACACGGTCATTCCACTGCGCTCGAAGTGAGGCCGCAGCAACTCCGGCAGCCCCTCGCCGGTGGCGGTGCCCAGCACCGACAGGTTGTGGCTCCGCAGCCGGCCGATCATGTCCATGTTCAGCATGAGGGAGATCCGGTCCGGGTCGATTGCGGGATCGTCCGCGAAGGCGCGCGACCCGCGCAGCCCCATTTCCTCGCCGTCGAACGTCACGAAGAGAACCGACCGGAGGTCCGTCCTGCGAGGTGCATCCCGGTACGCCTCGGTGAGCATTTTCGCCAGCACGAGCACGCCCGCGGTCCCGGAGGCGTTGTCGTCGGCGCCCGGATGCAGCCGGCCGCGGTTGGCCGGCTGGATGCCGCCGTGCTCGCCGAAACCGACGTGATCGTGATGGGCGCCGATGACCACCCATTCGTCGCTGAGGTCACCGCGCCCGGGCAGCACGCCGCCGACGTTGGTGCCGCTGAGTTCGTACCGGTTTCGGGTCCGTTTCACCGCGGCGTGCACCGTCACCCGGACCCCGTCGTCGAGGCCCGTCGCGGTGATCCGGCCGTCGTCGGCGAGTGACTGCCACTCGGCGAGGCCGCGGCCCCGCGGGTCCGCCTCGATCAGGATGGCGTCGGCGACGACAGGCGTGACCTGCACGACCGGGATGTCCAGCCTGGGGCCGAACCGGCCGTCGGTCTTTTCCAGCCCCGACGGCGCCTCGGCGGCGCCGGGCGGGTTGACGAGTATGATCGCGGCGGCCCCACGATCGGTCAGTTCCCTCATCTTTCGCCGGATCGCCCCGTGCCACCGTGTCGCCCGCTCATCCCACGCGGGCTCGCCGTGGTCGTCAACGGGCGTGTAGCGAAGCACCAGTGCCGCCCGACCCGTGAGATCGGTCTCGTCGCTGAAGCTCTCGTAGCCGTCCGGCCCGCCCTCGACGGCGTATCCCACGAAGGTGACCGGTGCGGTCAGCTCGCCGTCACCGGAGTTGCCGAGGACCACGAAATCCTCGCCATCGGTGAGCGTGTCGCCGTCGACGGACATCTCGGCGACCGTGACGCTGATCCGGGTGGCCCCACGCTTGTTGTAGGTGAACGGCTGGGCGTAGCCGCGGGAGCCGAAGGCGGGCTCGAGGCCGTACAGCTCAAAGAAGAACTCGACGTACCGGGCGGTCAGGACCTGCCCGTGCGTTTCGGGAGCGCGGCCCTCGAAGAACGGATTGGCCAGCGTCTGAACGTGCTGGTACCACAGGGTGGCGTCGTCGCCGAGATCTTCGAACACGCGCCGCATATTGACCGTGGCCGCATCCACGGTGATCGACGACTCCGTCGAGGCGAAGTCGGTGATCCGGGACGGGGCGGCCACGATGCGTCCGCGCGAGTCGTCCCTGGTCGATCCCGACCCGAGATTGACCGGCGCGTCGGAAATGAGGGCCGGCCGGGGCGCCGGACCGGAGATTTCGCTTGCCGACCGGCACCCCGCCGTTGCAAGCAGGCATGAGGCCGCGCACGTGACGGCAAGAGCGAACGATCGATCATGTCGGCCCATGGACAGGTCCCCTTTGCTCATCGCCCGGACGGCGAATATAGTTGGCCCCAGGCCGCGTGGAATGCGGTGATTGTACGCCATGGACTACACGCAGATTACCCCCGACGAGCAGGCGACCATGCTGGAGGCGATCGGCGCCGACTCCATGGACGACCTGTTCGGCGCGATTCCGTCCCGACTGCGTTTCCGCGACGAGCTGGATCTCCCGCCGGCGCGTTCGGAGCTGGAGCTTCAGCGGGAACTGGAGGAGATGGCGAACCATAATCACGGGCCCCATGACATGGTGTGCTTCATGGGCGGCGGCGCGTACGACCACTTCTGCCCGGTCCTGGTGGACCAGCTCATTCTGCGCGGCGAGTTCCTGACCGCGTACACCCCGTACCAGGCCGAAGCCTCGCAGGGATCGCTGCAGGCGTTCTTCGAGTTCCAGACGCAGGTTGCCCGCCTGTGCGCCCTGGACATCGCCAACGCCAGCCTCTACGAGGGTGCGACGGCGGTGGCCGAGGCGGTCCTCATGGCGCTGGCAACCACCGGTCGGCGGCGCGTGCTCGTGGCATCGACGCTGCATCCGGAATACCGCGCGGTCCTGGAGACGTACCTGTCCGATCTGCCGGCGACGCTGGTGGACCTTCCCGCCGAGGCGGGGCGGGTCGCGGCGGACACCGTCCGCGGCCATCTCGATCCTGACACCGCCGCGGTTCTCGTGCAGTCGCCGAACTTCTGGGGGCTCATCGAGGACTGGGACGGATGTTTCGCCGCGACGCACGAGGTCGAGGGCACCGCCGCGATCGCGGTCTTCAACCCGATCGCCTGCGCCCTGCTGCGCAAACCCGGCGAGTGCGGCGCCGACATCGCCGCCGGCGAGGGGCAACCCCTCGGCGTACCGCTGAGCCTCGGCGGGCCGTACCTCGGTCTCTTCGCCGCGCGCAAGAAGTTTCTCCGGAAAATGCCCGGGCGACTCGTCGGACGGACGACCGACGCCGACGGCCGGCCCGCCTACTGCCTGACGGTCCAGACGCGCGAGCAGCACATTCGTGGCGCGCGTGCGACCTCCAACATCTGCACCAACCAGGGGCTGCTCGCGTTGCGCGCGACGATGTTCATGACCGCGATGGGAAGCCGGGGCCTTCGCGAGATGGCCGAGCAGTGCTATCACAAGGCGCACTATCTTGCCGACCGCATCGCCGAGCTGGATGGGTACGTCCTGCGGTACGACGGGCCGTTCTTCAACGAGTTCTGCGTGCGGTGTCCGCGGCCGGTCTCCGAGATCGTCGAGGCCGCCAAACGGCGCCGCATCCTCGCGGGGGTCGCGCCGCACGGTCGGCGGCTGGGGCAGATCGGTGAGCCGGACGAGCTGCTCATCGCCGTGACCGAAAAGAGAACCAGGGCCGAAATGGACGCCCTGGTCGACCTGCTTGGGAGCCTGACCCGATGACCAGCGTGATGGGTGCCATCCCGAGCTCGCCGGACACGCCGGCGGAGTCCGCCGTGGCGACGCGCGGCGATCGACCGGTCGAGCCGCTGATCTTCGAGAAGTCGGTGCCGGGGCATCGCGGCGTGGACCTGCCGCCGCTGGACGTCCCGCGGGCACCGCTCGACGAATCCCTGCTCGGCACGCCGGTGGACCTTTCGGAGCTGGGCCAGCACGACGTGATGACGCACTACACGCACCTGTCCACCCGGAACTTCTCGGTGGACGCGAACTTCTATCCGCTCGGTTCGTGCACGATGAAGCACAACCCGAGGATCAACGAATGGGCGGCCGCCCTGCCGGGCTTCGCCCGGCTGCACCCGTTGCAGGACGACGCCCAGATCCAGGGTGCCCTGCGGTTACTTTACGAGACGCGCTGCTTTCTCCAGGAGATCTCCGGGCTCGACGAGGTCTCGCTGCAGCCGGCCGCCGGCGCCCACGGCGAGTACACCGCGCTGAAGGTCATCCGGGCGTACTACAGGCACAAGGGCCAGCCCGATCGCCGTATCGTGCTGGCGCCGGACACCGCCCACGGCACCAACCCCGCCAGTTGCACGATGTGCGGCGCCGAGATCGTGATGGTGAAGACCAGCGACGGCTACACCGATCTGGACGACCTTCGCCGCCGGATCGACGAGCACGGCCCCGAATCGATCGCCGCGTTCATGATCACGAACCCCAACACCGCGGGGCTGTTCGACGGCCATGTCGGGGAGGCCGCCGAAATCGTCCACGAGGCCGGGGCGCAGCTCTACCTCGACGGCGCCAACATGAACGCGATCCTCGGCAAGACCCGCCCGGCGGAGTTCGGCGCCGACGTCATGCACTTCAACACGCACAAGACCTTCTCGACGCCGCACGGCTGCGGGGGTCCCGGAGCGGGGCCCGTTGCGGTGGCCGAGCAACTCCGGCCGTTTCTGCCCCGGCCTCAGGTGGTCCGCCGAACGGATGGCACCTTCGGCTGGGATCATGACCGGCCCCAATCAATCGGCAAGGTCCGGTCGTTCTTCGGCCAGATCGGCGTGCTGGTCCGGGCCTATGCCTACATCCGCGCCCTGGGCTGCGATGGTCTACTGGACGTGGCCCGCAAAGCGGTGATCAACGCCAACTACCTGGCCGCCAGGCTGCGGGATCGTTACCACCTCCCGTTCGAGGGGCCGTATGCCCACGAATTCGTCGCCGTGCCGAAGTTCGAGGATAGCGGCGTGCACAACGTGGATGTAGCCAAGCGGCTGCTCGACTTTGGAATCCACCCTCCGACGATGAGTTGGCCGATCGCCCACTGCCTGATGATCGAACCGACCGAGACGGAATCGCTGGCCACCCTCGATGCCTTTGCCGAGGCCATGAATACCATCGCCGACGAGGCCGTCCATTCGCCCGAACGCCTGAAAGAGGCTCCGCACCATCTGCCCATCGGCCGCATGGACGAAGTGGGTGCCAATCGCCACCTGGATGTTCGCTGGCGACCGGAGTAATCTAGCGCTCAGTTACAGCTCGGATGAGGGCTGGTCTTCGATTAGGGGTGGCATGGGTCGCGGTACTCCGGGCCCCGTGCAGACGGCCGACACGGGTCGGCCGACGGCGGACCCGTGCCACCCGATACCCGCCGATTCAAGCGCGACAGAACACTGGCCGGCGCAAACTCGACCTGCGTTACGGAGATGCGTACCCGCCACCGCCAACAGGCGAAAACACCGTGACCACCCTGCGACTACTCCGCGACCGCCCCCAGCCGGGGGCACTCAATATGGCCGCTGACGAAGCCCTGCTTAACCGTGTAGGCCGCGGCGAATCGTCCCCGACGCTGCGTCTGTACCAATGGTCGCCGCCGACGGTTTCACTGGGCTATTTCCAGGCCTACGCCGAGTACGAGGCCCTGGAGCCACCCGCCGGGGACCTGGCGGTGGTGCGCCGACTGACCGGTGGGGGGGCCATTCTGCACGACCGCGAGCTGACCTATTCGCTGACCCTGCCGCTGGATCACTCACATCGGTGCGATGCGGTGGCTGCCGACGTCGATGCCGGTGAGGATCGCTGCGTCGAAGTTTCGCAAAAGCAACTCGGTCTTCACGGTTTGATGCTCGGCGGAATCCCAGAGATTCTCGAATTCCCACGGGTCCTGCTCGAGGTCGAACAGTTCTCCGCAATCGTGCCCGTGGTAGACGACAATCTTGAAACGCCGGTCGCGATACATCGTCGCGTAACTCCCCGACGGTTGTGTGAACGGCAGACAACCGTCCTGTTCGAATCGCCGCGGCGATTCCGATTCGCCGGCTGTCGAGACTGCGGGAACGTCGGGCGAGCCGGTGCCGACAAACGCGGCAGCGAGCGCATCGTAATACTCGCAGCGCACGTAGTCGCGATGATGATCGGCAGATTTCTCGCCGCACAAAATCGGCAACAGCGTTTTCCCCTGGAAATACTCCGGAATCGCGACGCCGCCGAGATCCAGCAGCGTTGCGGAGAGATCGAGTAATTCCACCAACGCGTCGCTTTGCACTCCGGCGGAAATCCGTCCCGGCCACGAAAACAGCAACGGCACGCGGACCAGTCCCTCGTAGAAACGGCATCCCTTGAACTGCAATCCGTGATCGCCCAACGTCTCGCCGTGATCGCTGCTGAAAATGATCACCGTGTCGTTCGCTTGCCCCGTCTGTTCGAGATGATTCAGCAACCGGGCAAACTGATCGTCGATCTGCGCAATCATCGCGTAGTACAGCGCCTGCTGTCTGCGGCCGTCAAATTCCTGCGGACGACGGGCCGTTGTCTGGAAGTCGACCGCTTGGAGTTTCTGCTGAGCAGCGAGATCGCTTTCGCGGAAG